>CANDJR010000113.1 GCA_947385105.1 uncultured Eubacterium sp. | reverse complement strand
CGACAAATACAGGATATATTCCCTCATCTGATAACATAGCTCTGAAAATTCGTCATCGAAAAACTCCCAGCCGTAAAAATGCAATGTCTTCAAAATGATAGTTTCTGCACTAAGGCTTGGCTGTTTGCGCATGAGCAGCCAGCAGCGGTTAATAAAAAAACGCATTTTCCTCTCCTGCTGCTTTAACTGCAAAAAGATGTTTTCAGAATTATTGATATAACTGCCAATAAAAGTAACGTCATACGCACGTTTTTGATATACATGCTGCATATTTGAATGCCCTGCATCATGCAGCTGTTTCTTGTATATGCCGCCAGGCGGCAGAAAATGCACCTTCCTTTTATAATAATGGCTGATATATGTAACATAATCTTTATCAAGCGTCAGCAAAATTAAATCAGAAGGCATATTTTTTATTTGACAGTGCAGCCAGAGCGGATGGTCAAAGACAAAATTATATTTTAACCCATGTATTTTATCATGCAAAAAGCCTCCATTTTCCATACGCACAGCATACATGTAGGACTGCATACCTATCACAGCCTGGTAACTTTTTCCGATAAATCTGGATGCATCTGTGATCGTTTCCTTTTTTAAATCAAAATATTCAACTAAATATCCTTTTTTTTGCAGCGCAGCTCCCATATAGGATGCAAATACATCCAGTAATTGATAACAGGTATCTACCCCTTTATAAATTAAGAAAGGCTGACTGCCTTGGTAATAGTATTGAAATAAACGTTTTCCTGCCAGCATCTGCTCTAAAAAAGCAACTATTTCTCCCTGGCAGCCCAACTGGTTAGAAATCAGCAGTATATTTTCAATTGCTGCATTAAAGAGACCTTGTTCTAATAATATTTTTTTATAACGCGCGATAATATAACAATCTGTTTGTAACCCCTCCTTGCTTTGACCTGCTAAAGATAAATCCATCACTATACATTTGCCAGCATTTTCAGGAGGATTTTTTGATAAATGAATCTCAAAATCAAATGCTAATCTAAGCAGGAATTCGTAAGTATGTTTTGCAGGAAGACGCCGGTTCCATGTCCCTGTCTTCTGAAAGCAGGTATCTGGAAGATAAACCGTACCAGTGAGCAATGTTTCATCTAGTAAGATATCTAAAAACTGCAACGTAATTTCTGCCTGCTGCATTTCATTTTGAATCGTAACCAATGCCGTCCTCCTTCCTGTTTATCCCTGTTTTTACTTTCCGGTTTTTATTTTTGACTATATCATAAACATCACTTTTTGGCAATTCATTTTAAGTAATCCATTTTAATACAAGCTATAGCTGTGCTGTATTTCTTACCTCAACTAAAAAGCGCTGCACTTTGAAATTGGTAAAGAAGTTTTTTATAAAAAAGATTTTTTTATAGAAAAGATTCTTATCGAGAAAATTTGCGATTTATAAAATATATCTAATGTTTTTACTTCAGCTTTCCGAAATGTAACCTATACAGTTTATTTTACACTTTTTAAGTGAACAGTAAACTATCATGTAACCCATATTCAGTGCCAAAAATGGCAGAGGAACTATGTAACCAACAATTGTTAGTACTTAAGAGTACTTTCTTTTATGCAGGAAGGATCCATTATGAATCAGATTAAAAAATACTTAAGCATTGCTGTATTATCCGCTGCAGCTTTGATTTTTTCCAACCGTATCAGTACAGCAGCGGCAGAGATACCGTCTGCAGATATTACAATTGATTATGACAACCAGAAATTAACAGTTCAAGAAAATACTGCACAGAATAAGGATCTGCAGATCTACGTTGCTGTGCCATCGATGAAAACAGTAAAACAGAAAAATGATGCTGGCGTGACTGTCAAAAATAAAGTGCTGGCAGCATCTGCTTGGGATTCCTATGATTATGATCCAGCAAAAGGCGTAGACATCGACTTATCTTGGATAAACAGAAAAAAAGATACGTATCTCCAAATCAAAGGAAACCAGAATGCTGATCCTGTTACCATTAAATTTCCAGCAGCGCTGCTAAAGGTTTCTGCTGTCTTTGATCCAGTAAACGCAACTGTCTCTATGCAGGATATTACGAATAAAAAGCAGCCAGTTGTGATAAAAGACCAGGCAATAGAATATAAAGTACCTTATGGCAAGTGGAAGACATACAATGGAATAGACGGGGAATTATCTATGTATCAGGTGCGTGGAGCGTCTTTGGAGTTTCGTCTTGCTGCACATGACAAAGAGTCTTTAAATGTAACTGACCCTGTACCAGAGACTGCTGAGTTGTTTGATGCTGCTGGCAAAGGTATTCTGATTTATGAAGCAGGAAACTTTCCTGGAATCGAAAAGAAAGTGAAGATTAAAAAACGTGCAGCATCACCTAAGGCTGTTGTTGATTATGCAAAACATCAGTTTAAATTATCTGCAAATACAGAGTACCGCGTACTTTCGCAAACGCAAAAAAGCGCATGGACAGATTTTACTGATCCAACGAGCCGGCTGAAGCTTTCTGATTTAAAACAGTATATTACTGGTGATACCGCTATATTAGAAACACGTAAAAAAGCAGCAGCTTCAAATTCACATTCTGCCTCCAGCAAGCTCGAATTTGCAATGCCATCTGTGCTGCCTGTATTTACAACATCACCAAACGTTTCGCCGAATCAAATAGTGGAAAGCGATATTATTTATAATTCCGTAGGCTCTAGTGAGGATGACTGTGACATCTATGTATCTTATGTGTATAAAGAATCGACAAAACAGCTGACTGGTATACAGTTTTCCAATACAACTACGCAGAAATATGAAGTATTTATATCCAAAAACGGAGTAATACCTGAGCCAGACGCAGCCGTGCATACCATCCGTGCTAAAGCAAGTGAGAATGATAAAGATGCAGAGACATTTATTTCTACAAAATATGTAACAATTGGTGATAAAATTTATATCCGAAAAAAAGCGAATACTAAAACCAAAGAGTGGAGCAGCTATTTTGCTGGTCTTGGCAAAATAGATTTTAACTCGACACATGTCAAGTAACTGAACGTTACTGTTCACACCAGGTTTTTCATTTACTGCAAAATCCGTAAGAACGTGTATGTTCAGCCATGCGTGAATGCAGTCCTTTGCCGCAGGCAAACTTCCAATGGACTGCATTCAGTTACTGAGAACGGAGTGAACAGTAACAACCGAACAGCAATCGAAAAATGAATAGACTTTTTATACACATAATGCTATGATAGTTATGGTATTTTAATTATTCGTATTAGGCTAATACATTTCGTAAATATAGCCTAAAACATAGGGAGGTCATATATGGAGTTCGATAAATCCTATTTTCAGGGTGAAGAACGGGAAGGTTTTTTTGTTGAAGAAAAAATGAAACGTGCTTGGGCCGCACAAATTGAAGTCATTAAAGAAGTTGAACGGATATGTATGAAGCATGGTCTTAGTTATTATGCTGCCTATGGCACTTTACTAGGCGCTGTCAGACACAAGGGATTTATTCCATGGGATGATGATACAGATATTTTTATGATGCGTGATGATTATGAAACCTTTTGTGGCTTAGTGCAAAAAGAAGCTGCAAAAGGATACGCAATATTGAATATTTATACAGAAAAAGATTATGATCAAGTATTTTCACGCATTGTTAACAGTAAGACAATCAGTTTTTCTGAAGAACGGCTGCAAAAATACCATGGCTGCCCATATGCAGTAGGCGTTGATATATTTCCTTTGGATTTTTTACCAAGAGACGAAGAAGAAGCGCAATTGCAGCGTGATTTATATGAATTTGTACTGCAAGTAAAAATTCGTGTTGCTAAAAATGAAGAAGTAGATGATAGTTTATTTACACAAATTGAAAATCTATGTAAAGTTAAAATTAACAGAAATGAACCTATTTTGAGGCAGCTATTGATTTTAATTGACAGACTCAGTTCTTTATATCACAGGGATGAATGTGATCAAGTAGCAATCATGCATAGTAATATTAATGGTTATACAGGAAAAATGAAACTGGAATGGTTTCAAGAACCTATTCGTATACCATTTGAAAATACAGATATTTGGGTACCGCAAAATTATGATCAATGCCTGCGTGCAATATACGGGGATAATTACATGACTCCAAGACAATATAAAGCGCATGATTATCCGTTTTATAAAAAACAGGATAAAATCATACAAGCTGCAGTAGAAAAAAATTTAAAAAAGAATCAAGAGGTAACTTTAAATGCTGGCATTTAACCCAGATTTCTTTGCCGATGAAAGCAGATGTGATTTTCTTGTCTGTGAAAAAATGAAACGTGCCTGGGCTGCAGAACTGGAAGTTTTATCAGAAATCATCCGGATCTGCAGACAATATCATCTGACTTATTATGCAGACTGGGGTACTTTGCTCGGAGCAGTACGCCATCAAGGATATGTCCCGTGGGACGATGATCTGGATATTGCGTTAAAGCGCAAAGACTATCTGAAGCTTTTAGATGTTTTGCCGCGCGAACTTCCTAAAACGTATGCTGTCAGCAGTTTATATACGCCAGGAAAGCATAATCAGCCTATTAGCTGCGTCACAAATACGAAAACACTGAATACAGATCCATCTTTCATCAGGCAATTTCATGGATGCCCTTATATTGTTGGTGTAGACATCGCCCCATTAGATTATATTCCGAGAGATCCACAGTTAGCAGAAACGCAAAGAGTTTTATATAATGTCGCATATGATGCCGCGCATCGTTTTCCAAAGTTAGAAAAAAACGGTGAATTAGAAATTTATCTTCCAAAAATCGAGGAACTATGCGGCATTACATTTGATTCCTCAAAACCATTGCGCAGGCAGTTATGGCTCTTAAGTGATCAAATCTGCGCATTATATGGAGAAGAAGAAAGCGATTTGTTAACTTGGTTTCCAAGGACGATTCGCAGAGATAAGCATTTTAGTTACAAGAAAAACTGGTATGAACATACCATCGAAATGCCATTTGAAAATATATCGATTAGCGTTCCAGAAGGATATGACCAAATTCTTACTACAATGTATGGTGATTATCATCATATGAAAAAAGGAATGAGCGGCCATAATTATCCTTTTTATGCTTACCAGGATGAATTTTTGAAGAAATTGGCTATGAAGACAAAATAAATACAAATGGAAAATACAAGAGAAGGGATCTAACATGAAAGCAATATTATTAGCAGCTGGAAAAGGGACAAGGATTTCTAGAATGGTGCAAAATGTACCAAAAAGTACACTTCCTATCAATGGAATACCTTTAATTCGCCATTCAGTTCAGCTTTTGGCAGACGAAGGCATAGAAACGATCGTATGTACAGGCTATGAACGAGAAATGATTGTAGATGCATTAGAAGGGATGACAGTAAAATATTACAATAATCCATTTTATGATGTTACAAACAGTATTGCAAGCCTTTGGTTTGCACGGGAAGAAATTAATGACGATATGCTGATCTTAAATGCAGACGTTTATTTTTCAAAGGATTTACTGCATCAAATATTAAATGATGATCGTCCTGCTGTTATGGCAATCGATACCAGCCGCGTTGAAGTAGGCGACTATTTCTTTAAAACAGTAGATGGTTGTATTAAAAAATATGGCAAAGATTTGCCGCTTTCAGAGCGAAGCTGTGAATATGTCGGCATTGCAAAAATAAAGAAATCGTTTACCAGTCAGTTCGTTCAGCAGATGAAAACTTTGATTAATAGCCAAAACCACGGTTTATGGTGGGAGAATGTTCTTTATTCTTTAACAGAGACAAAAGAAATTAATGTCTTAGATGTAAACGGGCTTTTTTGGTCTGAAATCGATTACTTTGACGATTATGAACGGATTTTAAATTATGTTGGTGACGAACTCGTAAGAAGTTAATAAGAGGTATCAGTTATTATGCGTAGATCAAGAAAAAAAGAAGTTATCCGCATTTTTGCTGCATTACATAAAGCTCATAAAATTTTAAATCAAATAGGCACATCCAATGTATCTGAGGCGAAGGATGTATTTACAACATGTCAAAACGGTGCCATCCAAATAGGTAATGAAATTGAACACTGGGAAGGCGAAGGTACACAAACAGTCAGACTGCTGGAAGACTATTGTGAAACTGTGTATCAATGCGCTGTTTCCCAGCCTATGCAGCGTGGGGCAGATTTATATCAGACAATGGAAAAGAGCCTGCTGGAGGCAGAAGACAGTTTTAATAGAGAAATTCCGAATGATAAGTTAGAGGTTGTATTTTTTCCATACCAGGCATCTATGTGGGATAGTTTCGCGAGTGTATGGAAAGCGGCATCAAACGATGCTTCGTGTCATGTATCTGTCATTCCGATCCCTTATTTTGAAAAAAATCCAGATGGTTCATTTGGTCAAATGCATTATGAAGGTGATCGTTTCCCTGCAGACGTACCGATTACACCATGGGAAACTTATCAGGTAGCACAGCAGTTTCCTGACCTTATATTTATCCATAATCCATATGATCAAAATAATTTTGTGACAAGCGTACATCCAAATTATTATGCAAGTGTATTAGAAAAACTGACTGGCAATTTAGTCTACATTCCTTATTACTTGTTTGTCAATAATCAGGTCTTTGAAAATACACTTATGACAAGTGCGTCGCTTTATGCAGATTACTTTATTATTCAATCAAAGGAAACCTGTACGAAATGTATCCAGATTTATGATAATTTTTTGAAAAAAAATAAATTAGCCGGAAAGCTGAAACAGGGAAAAGATAAATTTTTACCGCTTGGATCTCCATTTGCAGACAGCCTGCATCAGCAAATATCAATAAAAGATATGCCGCAGTCTTGGCAGGATATTGTTAGCAAACATGGCGGTAACCCAAAAATCGTTATGTATAATACACATTTAACAAATTTAATGTGTATGAAAGAAAACAATTTCTTTAAAAAAATTAATGCTGTTTTTGAAACATTTAAATCACGAGAAGATATTATATTATTGTGGCGTCCGCATCCTTTAACATGGCAAACGATTCATTCTATGAATCCACAGGCTGCTGAAAAATATCAGGCACTTGTAGACAGCTATCAATCAGAGGCATGGGGCATTTTTGATGATTCGCCGCGTGTGAATCAATCTGTAATTCTAGCGGATGCTTATTATGGAGATTGGAGTTCCTTGATTACAATGTTTCATTTACTTGGTAAACCTGCACTTTTGCAAGATTTGGAAATCTTTGATAACATCGCAAATCCTCCGGAAGAAATTGATTTCCAGACATTGGTAAAGGAATCTGAATTAGGATTAAAAGATTATTTATCATTGATAAACAATCATATTCCTGCCCAGAAAGAAACCATCGAAGCAGGCACATCGATTTGGAACTATTTTAAAGAAAAACTTGAGAATATGTTGTAAAATCTAGTTATTATGAAATTTTTACTATGAAGGGTTTTTAAACAAATTTTTTTATTAAAATAGGCTCATGACTTTCCTGCGGACGTCATGAGCCTTTTCCTTACTTTGAAAAAGTGAATCTATCTTTCTTCATTTCCTAAATCTAATTCTGAAATTGCATGTACTTCTCTTTGATCTTCTGGCGGTAAATCCATATAGTTTCCATATTTATATTTCAGATAACCATCATAATCCCTTGCACCAGTTAAACGAATGGTATGAAACTGATATCTTCTCTGCTTTAAAAACCATTCTCTTTGGAATCCATAAGTTCCCTTTGGCAAAGGGATCGTGATAATTCGAACAAGCTCTGTTTTTTTGTGAGAAGACACCCAGGATAAGAAATCAATCCAGCGCTGCAAAACTTTTAATGGTACAAGCTGCATAATATTGAATAAAAAACGAATCCATTTGTTTGATTCTGAATTTTTGCCAACTGCAGACCATAAAAACTTTCTCACTAAAAAACAATTGAAAAAGTGAATTTTTCGTACAATTGGATTGTCTGGTACATTATCCATTGGAAATAAATCAATAAAAACACCTTGCTCATATTTCATAAATTCTTGTCCCAATCTGACAAATTTTGTACCTTTCTTTCTTAACTTTGCATATCCCCATCGATATCCATCCGTAATGCTTATTTCCTGAAAATAATATTTATCTGTGTTTAATTCCGTTTTACACGCTTCTCTAAATCTTTCGTATTCTTTTCTCAATAACCCGATATCTGCATCATCATCCCAAGGGATAAATCCTTTATGCCGAATGGCTCCCAACATAGTTCCGCCAACCATATTATAATGAATCCCACATTTTCTGCAAATACGATCTACTTCCTGTAACAGTTCTTCTTGTATGTCCTGCACACGATGCAGTTCATCTTGTGTCATAATATATTCATTTACCACAACAATATCCTTCCTAAATTCCTTTTTGCAATAATTGATAGATAGTTTCTGCTACACCCATTTGGTCATTTGTACTTGTTACAAAATCAGCTGCCTGAATCAGTTCTGGCATAGCATTTCCCATTGCTACGCCTATGCCCGCCATTTTCACAATATCTAAGTCATTGACAGAATCCCCCATTGCTAATGTAGCACTAATCGGCAGATCCATTACTTCGCAAAGTTTTTTAAGTGAATTTCCTTTATTAACACCTTTTTTTGTAATTTCTAAGTTACCCCAGCCGCTCACTGCTAAATGAATCAAACTGTTATGTTGTAGATACTGTTTTACATCTTCACGGTCAACGAGTGTACCTGTCTCATCGGGATAGAAATTCATTGTAATTTTTTGCATCGTAAGCTGGTTTTCCTTAATAAAAGAAAGTGTGTCTTCCAGCCATACGCGGTTGTGTCTAATATACTCACTTCTCGATTTTGGCACATCCAATTTATCAACAATCGCACGTGTATGTGCAGGACAGTACGCCTTGCCTTGTATAAACATGTCGATGTGCATATCTTTTGTTAACAAAAATTCCAGAATTGGAAGAATATCGTTTGTTGCAATACTGTTTTCATAAATACAGTTTCTTGTTTTATATTCATAAATAGCACTTCCATTTGCTGTAATTGCGTAGGAAATGTCAATTCCTTTTAAGTCTTCATGCGGCATTAAGTCATATGGGCTACCAGTAGATATTACGATATGAATCCCATTTTCTGATGCTTTTTGCAAAGCTTCTCTATTTTTTTCAGGCATTTTGCGATTACTGTCCAACAGCGTTCCATCCAAATCCAAAGAAATCAGTCTGATTGCATCCATAATCTCCTCCTATGATAGATTTTCTTCGCTGTTTCGTTTCAAATACGCATCTACTACCTGCTGTTTAATTTTTGAAGACGATATTCTTTTTGTATAAGGAATATAAATCGTATCCACACCAACCTCTTTTAGATCCTTTTCAAATTTGTTCCATCGTTCGGTGCCCTTATAGTCATCCCCTATAAAAGCGACATCGAAATGATACAGATCCCACAGTTTCCTTTTATCCCGAAAACGTGTAATCTCTGCTTGATCTACGTCTTTAATTGCAGAAACAATTCTTCGACGATCTTCTTCTCCAATAATCGGGGCTGCTTTAAATTCCTGTACAATCTCATCTCCATGAACAGCAACAATCAGATAATCACAATATTGTTTTGCTGTTTCTATGATATGAAGATGTCCCACATGGAACATATCAAAAGAGCCATCTGTATAACCTACTTTATATTTTTTCATCTTCATCCATCTCCTAATATCGCAGCCCTTACGAAACTCCTTACTATTTGCTAAAAGAAAAGTCCAGATAATCTTCCATTTTTACTTCTGAACTAATTAAATCCTGTTCATAAAGAAATTGAGCCGTTTTTTCTAATTCGCTTTGATCTTTTTCAGAAATTGAAACAGGAAAATTTGTAGTTTCCCATGTCTGAAGCAGCAAGTCTTTTGTCAAACCTGTAACATCTGCATACTTCTCAGCATATCCTTCAAAATCACTTTTTAATTCATCTACTGCACGCTGATATTGCTCCATAAAGATTTTTACAATTTCAGGATTTTGTGTTGTATATTCTCTATTTGCTACAATTACATTTTCACCAGCATATACACCTGTTCCATCTGCAAGCAGCTTACCAGCTTCATCTGCGCAAATCTTTAACATCGTAGGATTCCATGTAGCGACAGCATCTACTTGTCCTGTTTTCAATGCGATTTCTTGCTCTGAAAGCCCTAAATTAATCAATTCAACATCTTCCAAAGACATCCCTGCATTTTGCAGTATTGCATGAAAGAAGTCTTGTGCAATGGAACCAATCACTAATCCCACTTTTTTGCCTTTTAAATCTTCAATTTGTTTGATACTGGAATCATTCTGTATTAATACACCAAGTGTTTCTTCTCCATTGTATGCAATTCCAATGATATCCCTTTTTTGGCCTGAAGCGATTCCGTTAATTGCAGGTACATTTCCCATAACTCCGATATCCTGTTCGCCAACTGCAAACGCTTCATTTTCAGGCGGGCCGGATTCAAATTCAGTATATTTTACTTCTATGTCATATCCAGCTTCAGAAAGAGAATCCTCCAGCCAATTGTTTTCTTCCATAATATAGAGTGGAATATATCCAAGGACTAATTGTTTTGCTATATTTAACTGTGTAGCGGAATTTAGCGCAGCTTCTTCCTTCTTTGCATCACTGCCGCATCCTATTAAATTAACTGCTAATCCAAATAATAAAAACATGCTCAATAATCTTTTTTTCATTATTCTTCACTCCCTGTTTTATAATTCAAAATATTTGTAGATACTTTTCCTTATTTTTTGAAACTTTTCAGAACTTCTGTCCCGTTCCTCCGGCAAATCCACATGGACAATGTCTAAAATTTCAGCCGGCCTGTTTCCTAAAACGATGATTCGGTTCGCAAGATAAACAGCTTCTTCAATATCATGCGTCACCAGCAGCATCGTATTAGCCTGCTTTTTCTTAATCATTAGCAACTCTTTTTGCAGTTGGATCCTTGTCAGTGCATCCAATGCGCCAAATGGTTCATCCAAAAATAAAATTTCAGGTTCATTGACAAGTGCCCTTGCGATATTGACTCTCTGAGCCATTCCTCCTGACA
>CANDJR010000112.1 GCA_947385105.1 uncultured Eubacterium sp. | reverse complement strand
AACGCGCGACCTTGCCAAGGTCGAGACCGCGGGTTCGAGCCCCGTCTATCGCTTTCAGATTTCTCATGATTCGTTTGACGAACGACATGCGATAGTGGCGTAGTTGGTAACGCGCGACCTTGCCAAGGTCGAGACCGCGGGTTCGAGCCCCGTCTATCGCTTTTCAAAATTTTATAACAGAAGTTAAGTTCTAACAATTTTATTGTGAAAACTTAACTGTAATTCATGAGAAACTTGTGAGAAGCTCAAACATACGAAACAGTAGTGTTTGAGTTTTTTTATTCCCGCGAGCAACGAGCCAAGTGGCTGCTTGCAGACATTTGGCGACTGCCGTGAGGGTCAAAGACCCCGTTGCTTGCAGCGGGGTCTTTGATTGTAAAAATTCTTCTGGCCCAGCGCGCAAAAATAGGGCTGGTATTTGCATTTTTATTTCAATGCCCTGCAATTCCAGCCCTTGTATGGAATTTTATCCTTCTTATTAAATTGCGGCTTTTAAGCGCTATGAATCTTTGCCTGTTCCTCTTTTGCTTCTAATATTGCATGGTTTAATGACAGCATCTTTGCATCCAGCTGCGACACGATATCCGAACATTCCCGCAGCTCCTGACTAATGTAATTTGGCGCATTGCCTTCAAATTTATAATAAATCTTGTGCTCTAAACTTGCCCAAAAATCCATTGCCATTGTACGGATTTGAATTTCTACTCTTGTATTCACAACACGGTCGGATAGAAATACCGGAACTGTTACTAACATATGATAACTTTTATAACCGCTATCCTTTGGATGGCGGATATAATCCTTTAGGGAAACTACAGTTAAGTCATTCTGCCTTCCTATCATATCTGCTACACGGTAAATATCGGATGTAAACGAACATACAATCCGGATACCAGCAATGTCATTGACATATGCAACCATATTTTCAATGGAAACTTCCCTGCCATAACGCTTTAGCTTTTTACAAATACTTTCTGGTGACTTTACTCTTGATTTAATGTATTCGATTGGATTATACTGATGAACATGTTGAAATTCATCGTTTAAAATCTCAAGCTTCGTCCCCACTTCTTTAATCGCTGAGTTATAAAGGAACATCATTGTCTCCCAACTCTCTACATCCTCACTCAGCCTTTGTGGTGCATCCATATAAACAACCTCCTACATGCCCCAACGCATATGAAACGTAATCTTTTGACAAGCATGCCATACAGCAGACAGCCAAATTACTACGATAAGTATTACTGCTTTCTGTTTGTAAGACAAACCTCCTTACTATTTATTATAACACACTTTTTTAGATTTGGTTGACATTTTTACAAAAAATTTACAAAAAGAAAGACTTTTTTGCATCTTTATAGAAATAGAAACAAAAATTTACACTCATTTTTGTATTGCCTTTGCTTTTTTCTATTTTATTGCTTCTGTTTTTACTGCTTCTGTTTTTTATCTGCTTCTGTTTTTTATCTGCTTTATTCTTCAATAATATGCATCTCCAAATAATCAAACGGAATGCTATCTACAAAATTATCCTGATAAAATCGTGTCTTGGCATGTTTTTTAAATTCTGCAATATTGGCATCCAGCCAAATCGGTTTACTTAAATCAAATGCATAACATACTTCATCCAGTGCATGAAATATTTTATGTGTACGCGTATCATCGTCTTCCTCACATACTACCATATCCTGCAGCATGCGGTTATCTTTCCATTCTTTAAACCATATCCGCATTCATTTTTCTCCGTACTTCACTGTTTCTTTGTCTATTTACTTCATACATCAAAATACCAGCTGCCATAGCTGCGTTTAATGATTCTAACTGTCCTGCCATTGGTATCCTAAGATGTTCATCCGCCTGCTTTAAAGCCTCATTTGTCAGCCCATTTCCTTCATTCCCGATGAAAAATGCCGTTGGACGGCAATAATCAAACATGTCATATGTTTTTGCTGCACTGCCGCAGGCTGCGTAACATACAATTCCCTGCTGCTTTAAGCTGCCAATCACATTTTTTAGAGCGTCCGTTTGATAAAACGGCACACGGTAAATACTGCCCATTGTCGCACGCACTGTCTTTGGGGCAAACAAATCTGCACAAGCAGCATCTAAAATAATCCCGGTAATACCTGCCCCCTCACCTGTACGCAGTATTGTTCCAAGGTTGCCGGGATCTTGTATATTTTCTAATAAAAGCAAATGCGTATCCTTACCATGCAGCAAGTTTTCTAATTGATATACTGGCTGTTTTACAATACAAAGTATTCCCTGCGGCGTCTTCGTATCAGACATACGCACAAATACGGCATCTGCTACGATTTCATATTCGATTTCTTTTGCTTGTAACTGCTGCACATTTGATTTCTTTTGCAAAAAAGCTTCTGATACATATGCTTTGTCTATCAGACCTGGCGGCGTCTCCCGAAACATGCGGATGCCTTCGATCAGAAAGACGCCCTGCCGGCGCCGTTCCCTTCCCTTTTTTGCCAATTGTACGATATTTTTCACCTGCTGGTTTGCTGTACTTGTAATCATCACACCTCGATATATTTATTACGAAAAACTGGTCCATATTCCTACTAATTTTAAAAATTGCTGTATATACAGAAAGAAAAACAGGCTAGTTGCATGCTTGATGCACCTTTCCCAGCCTGTTTCAAACGATTTCTTACAAAACTGTCCCATATAGTGCCTGCTGTCTTTTTCAGACAGTCTTTTATTTGACGATCTTTTATTTGACAGTCATTATCTGGACAAATTATAGCAGACATTATACTCATAAGCATCTACAGATTTTTTCATTGCCAGCGCTTCATCGATATCCATATCCATAAGCTTTCCATTCCGTTCGCCTACTACACGGTTGCTCTTACCTTCACATAAAATATCCACAGCATAAGCACCCATCAAAGAAGCCTGCATACGATCCCTGGCAGTCGGAGAACCGCCGCGCTGCATGTAGCCTAAAATCGTTGCCCGTGTTTCTACGCCAGTCGCAGCCTCTATTCGTTTCGCCATGCTGGTAGAATGGCCAATCCCTTCTGCATTGATAATAATATGATGTTTTTTGCCCTTTTTACGGTTTTCAATAATATTATTTACGAGTGCCTGCTCATCATAGTCATATTTTTCTGGCAGCAATACATTTTCTGCACCATTCGCAATGCCGCACCACAAAGCAATGAAACCTGCCCCGCGTCCCATAACCTCGATAATCGAGCACCGTTCATGGGAAGTAGACGTATCGCGTACCTTGTCAATCGCTTTCATGGCTGTATTCACTGCTGTATCAAATCCAATCGTATAATCCGTACAAGCAATATCCAGATCAATGGTACCAGGAACGCCTACCGTATTGATGCCAAGCCCTGCAAGCTTTTGTGCACCGCGGAAAGAGCCATCTCCGCCAATTACAATAATGCCGTCAATCCCGTGCTTTCTGCAAATTTCTGCCCCCTTTTGCTGGCCTTCCACAGTTGTAAATTCCTGGCAGCGTGCTGTCTGCAATAGTGTGCCGCCGCGCTGAATAATATCGGATACATCTGTTGTCTTCATTTCATAAATTTCTTCCTGCAAAAGCCCGGCATATCCTCTTTTAATACCTACTACCCGTTTTCCTTTTGAGATTGCCTCACGCACTACTGCACGGATGGCAGCATTCATACCCGGAGCATCCCCACCGCTTGTCAATACACCAATTGTATTAATTTCATTAGCCATTGTCCTATCTCCTCCTGTTAATCTGTATTTGCTGGGCATATTTATTTTAATATCTTTTCCCACTGTTTGCAAGATTCTTTTCCACAACTTTCACATTATTTTGTCCAAAGAGCGCTGAAAGCGACTGAGCAAACGGCAAGGTAGCAGATACCCGCCAGCTTGGGCCAAGGCGTTTCATTGCCCTGCGGTCTTTGATATATACAACTACATCATCCTGGCCGTCTGAGGTACGCAGCTGTTCCAGTACACGGTCTTTTTGCTTTTCATAACTCTCCATATCTGCAAACTGAAGCCAGAGCTCTTTTTTTGTCTCATCAAAAGAATAGACTTGCTCTAATATCAATTTGCCGTTTTTTTCTTCCTCTGCAGTAACCCTGCCTGTTACAAAAATGCGTGCTTCTTTTTCAAAATAATTTTTATATTGCTCATAATCCCTTGGAAAAACAATAATCTCTAACGTCCCAACTAAGTCCTCTAATGTCAGAAACGCCATTGTCTTATTCGTCTTTGTATATTTGATCGTACGCTCTATCAGCATACCCCCAACTGTAGCCTTTTGGCCGTCTATGACCTTAATTGCCCCCGTCTCGTCATCAAGAAGGAAATCTGATGTCTTTGCTGTAATATTTTTATTCAGCTTATCGACATATTCCTCCAGCGGATGACCACTGATATAAATGCCAAGCACTTCCTTTTCAAACGAAAGCATCAGCTCTTTTTCAAATTCTTCCACCTTTGGCAGCTGGATTTCGTATGCTTTGCGTTCTTCCTCTGACACAAGATCAAACAGGGACATCTGACCGCTCATCGAATTTTTCTTTTCGTGTGAAATTTCATCCATCATCTTTTGGTAAACAAGCATTTTCTGACGCCGGTTTCCTTCCAGCCCATCCAAAGCGCCTGCCTTAATAAAGTTTTCCACTGCCCGCTTATTTAACTCTTTGCCTGTCAAACGGCTGATAAAGTCCTGCAGGTTTGTATAATGGCCGTTTTGCCTGCGTTCTGCTAACAATGCGTCAATCACTGGATAACCAATGCTTTTAATCGCAGAAAGCCCATAACGGATATTGCCATCCGATACAGAAAAGCGGCTCTCCCCTTCGTTAATATCCGGTGATAAAATCCGGATGCCCATCCCCCGGCACACCTGGATATATTCAGACACCTTTGAAATATTATGCATCATAGAGGTCATTAACGCAGCCATAAACTCCACTGGATAGTAATATTTTAAATATGCTGTCTGGTAGGATATCACTGCATAGGCAGCTGCATGCGACTTATTAAACGCATATTTTGCAAAGTCAATCATTTCATCGTAAATTTTATTTGCAACTGTCTCAGAAATGCCGTTTGCAATACAGCCCTTAACGTCTTGTTCTTTGTTGCCATATACAAAGTTTTTGCGCTCCTCCTCCATGACCTTGCCCTTTTTTTTGGACATTGCGCGGCGCACCAAATCGCTGCGTCCCCATGTGTAGCCTGCCAGATCACGCACAATCTGCATAACCTGCTCCTGATACACAATACAACCATACGTGGTAGATAAAATCGGTTCCAGCTGCGGACAGTCATAGCTAACTGCATCATGCATATTTTTTCCCCGTACATACGAAGGGATAAAGTCCATCGGGCCTGGCCGGTACAAAGCGATTCCTGCAATAATATCTTCCAGACTCTGCGGCTTTAGTTCCTTCATAAAGTTTTTCATGCCAGCACTTTCTAACTGGAACACACCGTCCGTACGGCCAGTGCCAAGCGAATCCAACACTTTTTTATCATTATAATCTATCTTGTCTATATCAATCGTAATCCCATAATCCTGCTGCGCAAGCTTAACTGCATTGTCAATAACCGTTAATGTACGCAGGCCCAAAAAGTCCATTTTTAAAAGACCCAGTTCCTCTAGTGTCGTCATCGTAAACTGTGTCGTTATCATCCCTTCTATCCCGCGTCCTAACGGCACGTACTCATCCATTGGCTTTTGACTGATCACAATACCCGCTGCATGGGTTGATGTATGCCTTGGCAGTCCTTCCAGCCGTTTTGACATATCTATCAAGGTTTTTACCCGCTCGTCTTCTTCATACAGCTTACGCAAATCCGGATTCATTTGCAGCGCTTTTTCAATGGTAATTCCAAGCTCTGTTGGGACATTTTTGGAAATAGAATCTACAAACGCATAAGGCAAGTCCATGACACGGCCGACATCGCGGATGACACCGCGTGCTGCTAACGTACCAAATGTAACGATTTGCGTCACGCAGTCCTTACCATATTTATCCACAACATAGTCAATGACTTCCTGGCGTCGTTCAAAGCAAAAATCCACATCAATATCCGGCATGGACACACGCTCTGGATTTAAAAAGCGTTCAAAAATCAAGTTATATTTTATCGGATCGATATTTGTAATGCCCATCGTATAGGCAACAAGCGATCCTGCTGCGCTGCCCCTTCCAGGGCCTACGCTGATGCCATGCTCTTTTGCAAAATGAATATAATCCCACACAATCAAAAAGTAATCCACATAACCCATATCGTGAATAACATTCAGCTCGTATGTCAGTCTGGGCTTCATTTCTTCTTCCTGGCCTGGATAATGTTTTCTAAGTCCTTCAAAGCACAGCTTTTGTAAGTATTCCCATGCCGTATAACCTTTTGGCACATCATATTTGGGCAGCTTTGTATTGCCAAATTCAATCGTCACATGACAACGATCTGCTATTTTTTGGGTGTTTTCCAATGCCTGCAGCGCATAAGGGAACAGCGTACGCATTTCTTCCTCGGATTTTACATAGTATTGTCCGCCTTCATAACGCATACGGTCTTCGTCCTGTAGTTTTTTTCCAGTTTGGATGCAGAGTAAAATATCATGTGCTTCTACGTCTTCGGCATACGTATAGTGCACATCATTGGTCGCTACCAGTTCTATCCCTGTTTCTGTACTTAAACGCAAAAGCTGCGGATTCACTGTTTTTTGCTGCGGGATTCCGTGATCTTGCAGCTCTAAAAAAAAGTTGCCTTTCCCAAAACACTGCTCATACTTTAAGGCGACTTCTTTCGCTTTCTCATAATTTCCCCTTATCAGCTCCCGCTGTACCTCTCCAGCCAAACATGCGCTTGTTGCGATAATTCCATTATGGTATTTGCGCAGTACTTCCATGTCTACTCGCGGCTTGTAATAATAGCCGTCTACAAACCCTTTGGATACGATTTTAATGAGGTTGCCATATCCTTCATTGTTTTCTGCCAGCAGCACTAAATGGTAATAGCGATCCTCTCCATTTGTATGCTCTCTGTCAAAACGGGAGTTTGGCGCTACATATACCTCGCAGCCGATAATCGGCCGGATGCCTGCAGCTGTTGCTGCTTTATAAAAATCAATCACGCCATACATCGCACCATGATCTGTAATTGCCGCTGCATTCATGCCAAGCTCCTTGACACGTGCTACATATTCACTTATTTTATTTGAACCGTCCAAAAGGCTGTATTCTGTATGGACGTGCAGATGGACAAACGACATACTGCTTACCTGCTCCTTTTTGTTGTCTTGTTTGGATTTTAATCGTATTGGATGCCTATAGCCATTATAGCGGATTTGGCAAACAGTGTAAAGTATTTCTGTCCAAAAGAAAAAGAGGTGCAAAGCCTACAGTAACGCCTTTTTTATAAAGCTGTGCACCATCTTTTTGTCTGTAATTTTATAAAAGATCCTGGTAATTTTCTTACCCTTTATTTTTTCGTTAACAAAGATTCTCCTGTCATTTCTGCTGGTTTTTCCATTCCCATCATTTCGATTAAGGTTGGAATAATATCTGCAAGGCGTCCGCCTTCTTTTAACGTATAAGCTTTATCATAATTCACAAGGATAAACGGCACTGGATTGGTTGTATGTGCTGTAAATGGAACGCCTGTCTCATAGTCAATCAGCTGCTCTGCATTTCCATGATCTGCGCAAATAAACATCTGTCCATCTGTTTCTATAATCGCATCTACAGCCTTGCCAACACAGGTATCCACCGTTTCCACGGCCTTTATTGCAGCATCCAAAACACCCGTATGCACAACCATGTCCGGATTTGCAAAGTTGATAATAATGACATCGTATTTGCCGGAGCGGATTGCTTCACACAGCTTGTCACATACTTGCGGCGCGCTCATCTGTGGCTGCAAATCGTAAGTAGCAACCTTTGGTGAATTGACAAGAATTCTGTCTTCACCTGTATTTGGTTCTTCTACGCCACCATTAAAGAAAAATGTTACATGTGCATATTTTTCTGTCTCTGCAATCCTTGCCTGTGTCTTGCCATGCGCAGCAAGATATTCGCCAAACATATTATGAAGCTCAACTTTCTTAAATGCAATCTCTTTATTTGGTATAGTAACGTCATATTCAGAGAAACATACATATTTTACTTTTTTGCGTGGTCCTCTGTCAAACCCGTCGAATTCGTCACAGCAAAACAGTCTTGTAATCTCTCTTGCACGGTCTGGACGGAAGTTAAAAAAGATAATGGAATCGTTGTCTTTAATTGTAGCAACTGGTTTGCCGTCTGTTTCAATTACTGTTGGAACTACAAATTCATCTGTTTTTCCATCATCATAAGAAGCCTGCATTGCTTCAACTGGATCTGATGCTTTGACGCCTTCGCCTTTTGTCAGTGCTGCATATGCTTTTTCTTCTCTGTCCCAACGGTTATCACGATCCATTGCATAGTAACGCCCAGATATCGTGGCGATACTTCCTACGCCAATTTCAGCCATCTTATCCACTAATTCTTGTACATAGCCTTTTCCAGAAGCAGGCGGGGTATCACGGCCGTCCATAAAACAATGTACATATACGTTTGCAAGCCCTTCCCGCTTTGCAAGCTCTAACAAGCCATACAAGTGCGTATTATGGCTATGCACACCGCCGTCTGATAACAAGCCATACAAATGCAAATCAGAGTTATGTGCTTTACAGTTTGCGATTGCATCTAATAATGCTTCATTTTGGAAAAAAGTACCATCTTCGATTTCTTTTGAAATCCTGGTAAGCTCCTGATATACGATACGCCCTGCGCCCATATTCAAATGCCCTACTTCAGAGTTGCCCATCTGCCCATCCGGAAGTCCTACGGCCAAGCCGCTGGCATACCCTTTTACAAACGGATACTCTTTCATCAGCTTGTCAATCACAGGTGTATTTGCCTTAGCCAGTGCATTGCCGTCTTCTTTTTCATTCAGGCCAAAACCGTCCAAAATCATTAATACTGTAGGTTTCTTGCTCATTTTTTCTCCTCTTTTCTTCAATATATACTATATTAAGTTACCCCGTATGGATATCATTATATGGGAAAATCTATTTGTTTGCAATATCTGAAGCACAAATAGATAAAACATCCAAAAAACAATCCCTGTTACTGTTCCCATCTAATGTAACCCTTGATTTTAGACACTCTATTTTAGACGTTCTATAAGCTGTGATATAATCTTCCTGACTATATGATATGATTCTCTTGGTAAATATGTCTATTACATTATCTAGAAAAAAATAATCATATATCATAATATTGCATGAAACTTTTTTTGCATATCACCCGTCTAACTTATAAAAAGGAGGTGGAGACACATATGAAAAAGCCTATTCGAAAGCTGGTAGAAGAAACACTTTTAACAAATTACCAAAAATATTACCGGCTGGCATATTCTTATGTAAAAAATGAAGCAGACGCTCTTGACATTGTACAAGAAAGCGCATATAAAGCAATGAAAAACTGCGCAAAATTAGAAAAAGCAGCATATACAGACACTTGGATTTATCGGATTGTAATTAATACTGCAACTGATTTCTTACGAAAAAAGCAGACAGACAGCTATGGCGCTGCAGCAGATACGCAACCGGAACCTGCAGTAAATGACGCTGGATTTGCGCAGGCAGACATTATGGACACTCTGTCTATGCTAGGGGACAAAGAACGAGATGTATTAATTTTGCGGTATTTTGAGCAATTTCCATTAGAACAGATTGCAGATATTACAGGGGAAAATCTTAGTACTGTTAAATCCCGGCTGTACCGTGCACTGAAAAAGCTTCGTATTTGCATGAGCTGACAAGTCCTGCCCCCATGATTTCGAAAAACTAACAAACTGTACCCATCCCTATGGGACTGGCGGACTACGTCCGGCAAGGTATACATAAAATTAGGAGGATATCTTATGAAAAAAAATCACTTAAACCAAAACAGCAGCTATGGCAATGACAACAATTTTAGCACAAATAACGCAGCATATCATGCAAGCGAATATGATCCAATCGACGTTTTAGAATGTGACAAAGGACAGGTGGAAGACATGAAAAAAGCATATGATAACTGCCCTGTACCACCAGAGGCACTTGACCGGGTAAAAGCTGGCATAAGAAAAGCAAACAAAAAACATTTGGTTATGCAGTTTAGCAAATTTGCCGGGGCAACCGTTGCCGCTGCAAGCTTAGGCATCGTCCTGTTAGCAAACAGCAGCGCTGCAATTGCAAACGCAATGGAAAAAATACCAGTCATTGGTTCTATTGCCCAGGTCGTAACTTTCCGCAATTATTCGGATACACAAGGCAATTTTGAAGCAAACGTAAAAATACCGAAAATCGAAGCAAATGTAAAAAACAGTTCTGACAAACAGCCTGCTGGTCAGGATACTCCAGAACAAAATCAAGCAGACAGTTTCCTTGGTGCGAACCGTTCTATCGAAGAATATGCAGAACAGCTCATTGACATGTATGAGCAGCAATTGCAGGAATCAGAAGGGGAAGGGCATTATACGCTTGAATCTTCTTACGAAGTCGTACATGAAAGTGAAAAGACACTTTCGCTGCGCATCAATAGCTTAGTTATTATGGGAAGTGGCAATCAATTTGTCAAAATCTTCCATATAGATAAAACAGACGGCTCTTTGCTTACACTTACTGATCTGCTGCCAGATGGCGAGCAGTCATCTGAAAAAATAAACAAAGAGATCCGAAAACAAATGCATGCGCAAATGAAAAAAGATGATATGATTTCTTATTTTATCAAATCCAAGGAGGAACCAAATGGATTTGATACGGTATCAAATGACACTAATTTTTACTTAAATCAAAAGGGTGAACTTGTGATTGTATTTGATGAATATGAAGTTGCTCCTGGGTTTATGGGCGTTGTAGAATTTACCATTCCAACAAATGTTGTAACTGTGTCCGGCATTTAGAGCTAAAATATCTGATTTTGCGCATAAATACAGCATGAAAGGTCTATTCGTTACTGTTCACTCCGTTCTCAGTAACATGCAAAAATTCATCTAAAATTGCC
>CANDJR010000111.1 GCA_947385105.1 uncultured Eubacterium sp. | reverse complement strand
CGAAAACATACCCGACAGCAGCTTCTTCACTTTTTGCAAAGTTAGTGCATATGGGAGGTTACACGCTATACACCGCTGTCGGATAAAATGGGATTCCATTTCTTTGAGCTTCCCAAACTGCCGGTAGAGGTAAGCGTGAATGATATGTTACTGTTGTGGCTTTCACTGTTCAAAGCAGAAACGGAAGAAGAACTGGAAAAAATTAAAGAAATGGAGGTGCCAGTTATGAGCCAGGCAATCAATGCTTATTATACGATTACAGCTTCATCAGAATTTCGTGAGAAAGAAAGGCTCCGTGCAAAAGCAAGGCATGATGAAGCACAGGCATTGCATAATGCAAGACGTGAAGCAACAATGGAGAGAAATATTGAAATTGCCCGGAATATGATAGCGGATGGAGAGCCTATAGAAAAGATTGTGAGATATACTGGCCTTACAAAAGAGAATATAGAGAATTTGAAAGTTTAAACAATTCAGCATGACCTTTTCAGCTACTTTCTCCCTGTTCTGGACAGAAATGGAAGAAGATTATTTTGAGGCTGTAGCGATTGATGATTTCCACAGCGCATTCCATCTCTGGGAGGATATCCACAGGGACTGCCTTCTGACGGATGCACTGGAAATACATTTTATAGATATGAAAAAGTTCAATGCCCTTCCAGATAAGGACAATAAGAACAATTCCCTGCACCGCTGGCTCACCTTTTTTGACCAGAACATTGCAAATACAGATTTTAGTGGTGCAGAGTTGCGCAATATATCGTTTTCCAATGCGATAGGGCAGGATTGCAGGCGATAGGTGCAGCGGTAGAAAATATGTTGAAGCGTATCGAAAGATGTGGGAAGATGAGGAGGAATGCTTAGAAAATGATTTGTAGATTAAGCAGAGGATAAACATTTTAAGAGATATTTTGTATGGGCTTATGATGTGAGAATAGGAGAACGTGTATGGCGAAAATTGTAAAAGAGACTATTCATGCTAAAGGCATTGATATTGGCATCTATACAACAAATTTTGAAAATGAGTTTATCTCATTAACGGATATCGCAAAATATAGAAATGAAGATGACCCAAGATTTGTGATTCAAAACTAGATACGCAATCGTAACACAATAGAATTTTTAGGCGTTTGGGAAGAATTGCATTATCTAGATTTTAACCGTGTGCAATTCGAGTCGGTTAAAAATGAGGCAGAATTAAATCGTTTTGTTATGACACCAACAAAGTGGATTACACAGATGAATGCCATTGGTATTGTTTCAAAAGCAGGACGATATGGAGGAACATATGCTCATAGTGATATTGCCATGTCTTTCGCAACTTGGATTTTGCCAGAATTAAATCTGCACAGATTGCCTATACATACTCCAAGAAAGCAGATATGTTAAGACGGTTGTCTTATTGACCCACAAAAAAACATGCATTATATATTGAGGTTACAATAGATTATGACACGATTGTGTCATAAAATAAGCCAAAAGTGAAAGTAACATATAAAATGATTAGGGACTCTATACAGGAAACGTACGGTATCAGTGTGAAAAGTACTACGATAGCAGAAGTTAAGTGTTCAGTAGGGCTTGAAGTTGGAGATTACAATAAGAAAGATAAAGAGTTAAATTATAGAAAACAGAAAGTTACACCTGAGAGACAAAATACCGTTAAAGAAGCGTTGATATATTATGAACTGATTTAGCAATAGAAGTTACATATTAATTTAATAAAGGATTCAAAGCTTATAAGATTTGACACCGTTACATTGCCAAGGGAAAATAGTGGCTTTGAACGGTGTCATTTCTTCTGGTCAAAACTAGAACCGAATGAAGTAGACCTTTGCCCTTTTCATTCTGCGTAACGAATATTTATTGACACTCTTTTTTTGCAGTAATATCATAAAGATGAGGAAATTTGTGAATGTAAAATGGTAAAAATATATTTATACTTTAAGGAGTGATATGATACATGGAGATTAAAAATAATAAATTAATAATGATTTTAGAAGATGATACAGATTTAGCAGAGGGAATAGAACTTTCTTTGCAAAGTGAAGAACTGAATTTTGTAATATGTAAAACAATAGCAGAAGCAAGAAAAGTGCTTGAGCTTTATCATTTTGATTTGCTTATATTTGACATCAATCTTCCAGACGGTAATGGATTAGAATTTTGTCGAGAATTAAAACGGAAAATACAAATTCCGATTGCTTTACTAACAGCAAAAGATATGGAAATGGATATCGTAAAAGGTTTAGAAAGTGGGGCGGATGATTATATTACTAAGCCGTTCAGTCTAATGGTTCTTCGCGCCAGAATCAGAACGTTACTTAGGAGAAATATAGCGGCAAATGGACAGGAATATAAAAATTCTGTTTTCCTTTTTCGCTTTGAAACAATGGAATTTTATAAACATGGGGTACAGATAGAATTAAGCAAAACAGAACAGCGAATTTTGTATTTACTGATTTCAAATCCAAATAGAATTTTAACACGGGAAAGCTTGCTTGCATGGGTATGGCCAGAGGGAACAGAATATGTAGAAGATAATGCTCTTTCTGTTGGAATAAGACGGTTAAGGGATAAACTTGAAGATGATTCTTCTAATCCGACCTATATAAAAACTGTTTACGGAAAAGGCTATGTTTGGGAGAGTGTATAAATGAGTATTCACATGATTGGAATAATTGGTATCATAACTTTGAATCTCATTGTTTTAGGCATGGTAATTCGCTGGTATAGAAATAAGATGTTATCTCAATATCATCGCTTTTTGAATAAAACGGCTGAAATACTTGGTGGAAAACAAATGGATACGATATATGATGAATCCTTAGATTCTGCTATTTCCGAAAAATTAAATCGAATTATTGAAATTTCAAGCATGAAAAAGGAAGTTGCAGAGCAGGAACGTGATATTATAAAATCATTACTTTCTAATATCAGCCATCAGATACGCACTCCGCTTGCAAATATCACTTTATATGCAGGATTGTTAAAAGAAGAATTAAATGAATCCTCATCCTTTCGATTAGCAGATAAAATCGAAAAAAATGCTGAAAAATTAGAATTTTTTATGAAAGAGTTGCTGAAATCATCATATGCAGAACAGAAAATTATTTCTGTCAATCCTAAGATCATTGAATTAGACAAAATCATTAAAAAAAGTTGTCAATTAGTAGAAATGGACGCAATGAAGAAAAATATTCATATTCGTTCAGAAAGTAATGATTATAAAGTATTTGCTGATCCGAAATGGACAGAGGAAGTTTTTGAAAATATTATTGAAAATGCAATAAAATACTCGCCAAATGATACAGAAGTAACGATTACGTCAGTACAATATGAATCATTTATATGTGTACAAATAATAGATAATGGGATAGGCATATCAGAACAAGAACAGGGAAAAGTATTTCAAAGATTTTATAGGGGAACAAATGTAACAGATCAACAAGGCTTTGGAATCGGATTATATTTGGCTAGAGAAGTTTTAAGAAAACAGCAAGGGTATATGAAAATAAAGTCTAAGTTAAACAAAGGAACTACTGTCGAAGTTTTCTTATCCCGCAGAGATTTATAACAAAGACTTTTTTCTCAATCTTTCATTGTGTCAGAGTTGTCACTTTTGAGAAAGATTTGAGAAAGAAGTCTTTGTTATTATTTTGGCAAGCAAAGAAAGAAAGGAAGATGAGGTATGAATATATTATCAGTTAGAAATTTAAAAAAATATTACAATACGGGAGAGAATACTGTAAAAGCATTAGACGGTGTAGATTTAGATATTTGTAAAGGAGAATTCTTAGCAATTGTTGGAACTTCTGGAAGTGGAAAGTCCACGCTATTACATATGCTAGGAGGTTTGGATCATCCGACTTCTGGAGAAGTTATGATTGACAGAAAAGATATAGCGGGATTATCTCGTGATGAACTAGCTGTTTATCGAAGAAGAAAAATAGGATTTGTATTTCAAAACTATAATCTTTTGCCACTTATGAATGTATATGAAAATATCGTGCTTCCTATCAAGTTGGACGGTATAGAACCAGATAGGGATTATATGGAAGAAATTCTTAAATTATTGAAGTTAGAGGATAAAAAATATTTTATGCCAAATCAGTTATCTGGCGGACAACAACAACGTGTGGCGTTAGCAAGAGCTTTGGCAATTAAACCTGCTATTATTCTTGCAGATGAACCGACAGGAAACCTTGATAGCCGTACAAGCCAAGATGTTTTAGGCTTGATTAAAATTTCTAGTCAAAATCTGGCTCAAACAATTGTGATGATTACGCACAACGAAGAAATAGCTCAAATGGCAGATAGAATTATCCGCATAGAAGATGGGAAAATCGTGAAAGGTGGTCAGTAAAAATGCTTAAAGTCGATAACAAAAAGGTAATCCATGACCTTGCGAAAACAACATATAAGGCAAATAAAAAAAGAAATTTACTAACTATAGCAGCTATTTTTTTAACAACATTTTTACTTAGTACCGTAATCTCGGTTGGATTAAGCTATTGGGATACAATTTCTTTAAGACAACAGAGAATGCAGGGAATAGATTATGATATTGAATTGACAGAACCAAGAGACGATCAAGTATCTATCATACGAAAAATGGATCATGTTAAATATGCAGGACTTAGCGTAAAATGTGCAATTGTATCAAAATATCAAGATAGAGAATTAGACAGGCTGAAATTGTACTGGTTCGATGATACTTGCTGGGAAAAGCAGATAATCCCAGCCTTGGATTATTATAAAGGCGATTATCCAACCAGAGAAAATGAAATTATGCTTTCGCAAAGTGCTTTAAGTTCTATGAAAATTAAAAAGCCCAAAGTAGGTATGGAGTTGCCTTTCAGATACCATACTTTAGCAGAAAATAGTGAGAATAACAATACGGCAAAAACTTTTATTTTAAGCGGTTGGTTTTTGGATTATACAGGTGCAGATAAAAGATATATTTCAGAAAAATTTTATCAGTCAACAAGAGTTTTACAGACTGATTTGACACAGGGAGCATTAAAAATATCATTGAAAAATCCTATGTATTCTGAAAAAGATATCATAGAAATGCAGGAGCAAATCGACTTATCTGGAAATCAAATTATGAAAGCTGATTATGATACCATATCTAACTTCATTAAGACTATTATTGGCTTAGTGCTGTTATTAATCTTAATTTTTATGAGTGGATATTTGTTTATTTATAATACATTATATATTTCTGTAAATCGAGATATACGGTATTTTGGACAGCTGAAAACAATTGGGACAACATCTGTTCAGATTAGAAAGATGATAGATAAGCAAATGTTTTGGAACGCAGTGATAGGAATACAATTAGGGTTAGTTTGTTCAGCAGTCGTTGGGATGATGATTATTCCTCAACTTTTACACGCCCTAAATCCGGCCATTGCAGCAAGTCAAGTGGGAACTGTCTCCCTTTGGGTATTTATAATCGCTGCTATTTTTTCATTTACAACAACAATGATTAGCAGCCAAAAACCTGTAAAAATAGCTATGAATTGCTCGCCTATTGAAGCAATGAAGTATATAGGAGTAACACCTGCCAAAGTAAAAAATAAAAAAAGAATGGGTGGAGATATTTGCTCTATGGTAAAAATGAATCTGTTTCGGGATAAGAAGCAATTCGTCATTATTATGTGTTCTTTGAGTTTGGCAGTCTCTCTTTTTTTGGTTATCAATGTTGTTATTTATGCGAATAATGCAAAAAACATTTTGAACCACACTTATGAGTATGATTTAAGACTTTTAAATCAAACTTTACTTTCTGAGAGTGAGGAACAAGTTATTAATTTGGATTTCATTGAACAAATAAAATCCATAGAGGGTGTGAAAGATGTGCGGGTTTTAAAATCAGCAACAGCATTTGTGCCGTATCAAGAAAATGTCTATGGAGAATACTATAAAGAATTGTATCACTCCAGATATTCTCCAGGAAACTACGAAAACGATATTGAATTATATAAGAAACAGCAAAATAGCAATTTGTTTACTTGCAGAATTGTAGGAATTGATGAACTGGAATTTGAAAGAATAAATCATACTTTGAAAAACCCACTAGATAAGAAGCAATTTAAAAATGGGGATATTGCTTTTGTTTCTAAAACTTTTACACAAGGCGAAAATGGTATTACAGGAAAAAAGGTTGAATTTTCAATTCCAACTGCTTTAAATCCAGATAAAAAGGAAATTATTGAAGCAGGAGCAATCATAGATGATTATCCAGCCTGTTATTCTGCTGGTTATACGCCAGATTTGATTGTCAGTAATGATTTTTTTGATAAAATTATGAGACAACCTTTCGTAGAAATGATCAAAATTGATTATATGGAACCTTTTTCTAAAAATGTGGAAATATCCATAAAAAACTTGTGGCTGACAAGAAACGTATTTCTGTTGAATCGAAATTAGACAGTTATACAGAAATGAAAAATTCAGAAAATCAAATTTCCATTTTAGGCAAAAGCTTAGGAATGATTATTATGCTGCTTGCTATCTCAAACTACTTAAACATGATGTCTGAAAGCATACAAAACCGTTCTAAAGAATTTGCTATTTTAGAAAGCGTCGGTATGACAAGAAAACAGATGAAAAAAATGATAGTATATGAAAGTCTGGGGTATTCTATTTTATCGATTGTCATTGCATGGATCATTGGTTTGCCTGCAAGTTATGTGATATTTAGAAACTTTAAGAGATATGCTGTTCCATTTGTTTTTCCAGTAACTAAGACATTGCTTTTATTTGTTACAATTATCATAATTTGTGTCGTAACATCTTTATTCGTTTTTTCTAAATCAAAGAGTGAAACGATGATTGACTTGTTACGAAACGATGAGGTTTAAAAATGATAGAGTTTCGTTACTTCCAGCAAAGCAGATTAGCAAGATATCAGACCATTGTAAGTTTGCCTGTGGCAAGGGACTGCATTCACACTTAGCTAAAAACAGGTGTTCTTACAGGGGTTGTAGTATATGCAAAACCTCTCTCTTTTTGGCACTTACTTAGTTCGCTTGATATTGAAAAATACTGCCTACTGCGGTAAAATTGCAAATATATTTAGATGGAATTCTTTCTAATAGGATACAAATAGGCATTTTGAAACAGGAGAAAAGAGGAGGTTCCTTTTATTTCTTAATGAAAGAACTATTTCAGCAGCAGGTAAATAGTAATTGCAGCATGCGCAGAAAGGTATGATGGACAAAAACATTTCTGCAAATGTGATATCAGGAGGAATATGTATGAGTGTTATTAAAATTGAAAACCTTGTCCGTGATTATGGAGGCGGAAACGGAGTCTTTGGTGTATCCTTTCATGTAAACCAAGGAGAATCCTTTGGATTTTTAGGGCCGAATGGGGCAGGGAAAACAACAACGATTCGTCACTTAATGGGATTTTTGCAGCCGAAGTCAGGAAACTGTACGATTAATGGTTTGGATTGCTGGAGCGAAAGAGAAAAAGTGCAGGCAAGACTAGGCTATATTCCAGGTGAAATTAGTTTTTTTGAAGATCTCTCAGGCGCAGAGTTTTTGAAATTCATTGCTGAATACCGCAAAATAGGCACGCAGAACCGCAAACAGGAATTACTGGAATGTTTTGAATTAGATCCGAAAAATAAAATTAAAAAAATGAGCAAAGGGATGAAACAAAAATTAGGAATTATCGCTGCCTTTATGCATGACCCGGATATTCTGATTCTGGATGAGCCGACGAGCGGACTGGATCCACTGATGCAAAACAGGTTTATTGATTTAATTGCAGAAGAAAAAAAGCGTGGCAAGACAATCCTTATGTCTAGCCATATATTTGAAGAAGTGGAAAGGACTTGCGACCGTATTGGAATCATACGAAAAGGCAGGATGGTAGCTGTAGATGCAGCTGCTGCGCTGCGAGAACGCCATACTCGAAAATATACGGTAACGCTTGACAGCGAGTCTGCTGCAAAAGCATTTGCCATAGATTTTGACGGCGTGCGCAGCGGGCTGCAAGTGACGGTTACAACAAAGCAAAGTCTGGAAGAAATCTTTATGAATTATTACGGAGGTAAAAAGCATGATGAACATAGCACTCTATAAACGGGAAATGAAAGGAAGTGTCAAACTGCTGATCATTTTTAGTGCAATCATTACCATGTATGTTTCTGTTATTATTTATATGTATGATCCGGAAATGATGAAAACATTAGACAACTTTATTGAAGTTATGCCAGAGCTTATGGCATCTGTTGGTATGAAAGCAAATGCTGGGAATCTTTTGGGATTTATGGTATCTTACCTCTATGGATTTATACTTCTTGTTTTTCCGATGCTGTTTTGCATTCTGCGTGCAAACGCCCTCATTGCAAAATATGTGGATACAGGCGCTATGGCCTTGTTAGTAGCCGCACCTGTCAAACGCCGCACCATTGCATTTACGCAGATGAAGGTGCTGGTTAGCGGCATTTTTCTGCTTCTTATTTACAGCACAATCGTAGAATTGATTTGCGCGAAAAGCGGTTTTCCGGGTGAATTAGACATAACAGAACTTTTTATGCTAAACGGTGGCCTGCTTTGTTTGCATTTGTTTATTGGGAGCATTTGTTTTTTTGCTTCTTGCTTGTTTTCTGATACCAAATACAGTATTGCATTTGGAGCAGGGATTCCAGCATTTATGTATGTACTGCAGATGCTTGCAAATGTTGGAGGGGATGCAGAAAACGCAAAGTATTTTACATGCTTTACTTTATTTGATGCGGAAGGCATCATTGCTCGTGAAAATAGTGCAATTGCCGGCGCGCTTGTGCTTTTTATTGGCGCAGTGATACTGTATGCACTTGGAATATTCGTATTTGAAAAAAAGGATTTACAGATTTAACAAAGAATTTGCAGAAGAAACAGAGATATAACAGAAGAAACAGAGGTATAGCATAAGAAACAGAGGTATAACATAAGAAACAGAGATATAGCATAAGAAACAGAGGCATAACAGAAGAAACAGAGGCATAACACAAACTAGCAATATCAGCACATTTTGTATGCCGGCCAGGAACCAAAGGTATAAAAAGCAAAATTTCCTCTTGACCGTACAGTTACTGTACGGATTACAATATTTTTCAGAAACAGACAATACAAAATAAATGGAGGAAATGTTAATGGAAAATACAAATGTGTACGAAAAGCCTGTGACGCTTCACAATATCTTAAAATTTGCAGTACCTACGATTGCTATGACGGTATTTATGTCCTTTTATACCATGGTGGACGGCCTGTTCGTGTCAAATTTAATTGGGACGAATGCGCTTTCTGCGATTAATTTGACAGCACCGATGATCCAGCTTGTTACAGCAATCTCCACTATGCTTGCAACAGGAGGCAGCGCTGTCATCATGAAAAAGATGGGAGAGCAAAAGACAGATGAGGCAAAGGAAGATTTTACGTTTCTCATCTTGGTAAATGTCGTTGTGGGAATTGTTATGTGTGCAGCCGGGTATTTGGCAATGGATTCTATTTTTGCTGGAATGAACCTTTCGGCTGATGTTCATACATATTGTGTAGAATATTTAAGTCATTACTTAATATTTACAGTTCCGATTCTTTTGATGAATAACTTTACGCTTTATATGATAGCGAGCGAAAAAGCAACGCTTTCCTTGCTGTGCTCAGTTGCAGGCGGCGTATTAAATATGGTCCTTGATTATGTGCTGATCGCTTGCTTTGCTATGGGGATCCGCGGTGCAGCAATTGCAACAGGACTTGGGTATTTGGTTACAGCAGTTGTGGGTCTGTTTGTCTTTAGCCGCAGAAAGAACCTGCTGCATTTTAAGAAACCGGCATTCCGGTTTCACGTAATGGCAAGTGCTGCCGCAAATGGATGCTCGGAGATGGCGACTGCGCTTGTTACAGGGATTGTTACAATGATGTTTAACTGGACGATGCTTCACTATGTCGGTGAGGATGGGGTTGCAGCAGTTACAATTATTATGTATGTGCTGATGTTTGCAAGCTCCCTGTATACAGGGTATTCTTATGGTGTTGCACCGATGCTGAGCTTTTACTATGGGGAACAAAATCATGAAAAACTAAAAAAACTAGTTGCTGTGAGTTTGAAAGTTATAACTGCAATTTCTCTCCTTACAGTTGCAGCATCTTTTCTGCTTACAAAACCGCTCGTGTCAGTATTTGCCCGTCCGGAAAATCCAGTCTACGATTTGGCAGTAACAGGAAACAGGATATGTACAGTAGCATTGTTTTTTATTGGTTTTAATATATTTGCAAGCGGGATGTTCACAGCATTATCCAACGGGATTGTTTCCGCAGTCCTTGCATTTTCCAGGTCGTTTGTATTTATGATGATTACAATGATCACGTTTCCATATTTTTTCGGTGTCAATGGTATTTGGCTGGCAACGCCAGCAGCAGAACTCATGGCACTGGCGCTGTCTGTTTTCCTGTTCCTAAAATATAGAAAGAGGTATAGGTATTAAATAGAAAACAACTGTCAGGCGAATGAAAAACAGGAGTCAGCTCTTAGTTTCATTCGCCGCTTTTTGCACTTCTTAATTTACAATATCATTTAAATTTGTTAATGGCTTTGTTACTTTGGGTTTGATTTTTTCTGCCAGTTCATCCCCTTTGGCCAGGACCATGTATGCATTACTCTGAGCCAGCAAATAATAGTCATCGCCTTCAAAATCATCCATATTGCCATTACTGCAGCAAATAAAATACCCATCCTCCCCTCTTGGAAGGTCGTCCATAGTAATAGAATAGACATGCGTGTCAATTAAGTTGACCTGCAGTTCATAAGCAATTCGAAAATTGTTTGTGTCATCCAGTGTACAATATACTGGACAGTTACCAACAACTTCCTTTAACTGATGATACATGGCCAGATTGCCAGAAGAAACTTTGCCAAGCTGAGAATTAATCGTTCCGATTTTGGCAGAATATAATCCCGTTGGGACAAATATTGCAACAAGCAGCAGGCAGGCAATGGCAATATGCAGCTTTTGGAATCTTTTTATCGAAAAAGAAAGCAGCAGA
>CANDJR010000110.1 GCA_947385105.1 uncultured Eubacterium sp. | reverse complement strand
ATTGATCCGGCATGGAAAAAAGAAAAATGTTGCTGTGGCGGCTATAGCAAGGGAGTTGGCATGCTTTGTATGGGGGATGATGACAAACAATACAGGGATGAAAATGGCGTAAAGCTACAGCATGGCCAGATGTCAGTCAAGGGTGCTTTGCACCGCTTGCGCGGCAGGCCCTTGACAGCCATCCGTCCATGCTGTAAGGGGTAAACAAGCAGAAAACAGCAGCAGAGTGCAGATTTCTGCCACAAAACAAAGTAAATAACTGACAGTATCCGGAAGGGGCTGTGATCACTTCAAGGTTCGGGCTATCTGCGTACCTCCTATGTGCGCACGTAAAACCGTGATCCACGCTTTTAGATCGCAGAGCCCACGGCGGACCATTAGCCTGTAGGTAACCAATCCACGAATAACAGAGTGGCCAAATGCCGGGAACTGTTAAATCAGGGCTCTTTCCTGATGCTGTCAGTCAAAAATGTGAGTATTGTCAGAGCGGAAAGGAAAAAGTTTATTTTTCAAAATTTACCTCTTGACAAAAGTCACTTCATAACAGGAGGTAACTGGCACATGATCAATACAAAACATAGAATTGAATTCAGCCCGCAAAACTGTGTAGGATGCAAGCTTTGCTACAAAGCATGCTTTGTAGATGTCATCCGCTGGGATGAAGCAAACAAAAAGCCGATATTTCAATATGTTGAGGACTGCGAGCACTGCAATTACTGCGAGATTATCTGCAAACGCGGCTGTATCAAGGTGATTCCTGATTTTGACAGCCAAAGTTTCCGTCAGACATTCGACTGCTACCACTAATGCTGCGTACAGGCAGAAATCAAAGGGAGGGGATTCACATGGGAAATTTCCAATATGAAGAAATCAAACAAACTACAGATTTATTAATTATTGGCGGTGGTATTGCGGGCCTGACGGCTGCAGTAGCTGCCAAAGAACTCAATCCGCTGGCAGATATATTGATTGTAGAAAAGCAGACTGCTGGCTATTCCGGTAAAGCGAATAAAGGCGGAGGCGTATTACAGTATTTTGATCTGGAACATACAACACCAGAAACATTTGCAGAATACCATGCGCATTCTGTCGGCTGTTACCTGGGCAACCAAAACCTTATGAAAAAATATGTATCCATGAATAACTATATGCTTGATAAGCTGGAAGAATGGGGTGTAAAAGTACCGAAAAAACGTATCCCAACAGGTCCTATGACTTATATGGTAGGCGTGGATTTAGATATTACAGTTCAAGTGCGCCGTACAGCAGAAAAAATGGGTGTAAAGATTCTTGATAAAGTCACTATTTCTGACCTTTTGACCGATGGTGAAAAGATCTCTGGTGCAGTTGGCTACAGCATTTTAGACGGCACATTTTATACGTTTGCAGCAAAAGCTGTCATCCTGGCAACTGGCAGTCAAAATTACCGTGTAGCGCCAATGTGGAGCTCTGGGCGCGGCGACGGTATCGCTGCTGCTTACCGTGCAGGCGCACAAATGCGCAATCCAGAATTCGGAAACTTTGCACAGCTTTATAAAGTAAAGAGTAACCAAGAGGTCGTATTTGGTGAAAATGTCATGTACAACGCGCTAGGTGAAAATATTACCAAAAACTTCCGGCGATTTATGGAGGCGGATATTAGTTCTACTGCTGTTCGTGAATGGTATGAGCAAATGTCAGCTGGAAAGGGCCCTATTTATCTCCATCCAGAAGAAAGTGAAAATACAAAGAGCGAGGAAATGATGTTCTATGCTTGGGAACGGCCATATGGCCTTCCATTCTGGAAAGCAAATTTTGAAAAGGCAAAAGCAGTGGACAAGGATTGCGAAATTGTTGCAGGGCTCGTAGGAGAACAGTCCCCTGTGAAAGTGGATGAACATATGGAAACTTCGATCCAAGGTATGTATGCAGCAGGTGATGTATCCTATTGCGGCTCAACAGCTCCAGGCGCTGTACCTGCACCTCCTGGACGCAACCGCGGATCTGGTATTTTAAACGCTGTATTTGCAGGCATACTCAGCGCTGAATCCGCAGTAAAATACATACAGAACACAAGTGAACCAGAATTAGATCCTGCCATGATCGAACAATGCAAACAATTTGCCTATGCGCCGCTTACACGCGAAAGCGGCATCTTAGCAAAAGAGGTCATCAATGAGATACAAAAAATCGTATGTCCAATGGAAAATATGGTTTACATGAATCAATACCGCCTGAATATTGCCTTGCGTAAACTAGAAAATATCAAAGACATGGCAAAGCAAATGAAAGCTGACGATTTTCATGGACTGCTTTCCTGTCATGAAGCAGAAGCTATGATTCTTTGTGCTGAAATGCAGTTAAAAGCTGCTTCTATGCGCAAAGAATCAAGAGGATGGTTTTTGCGCGAAGATTATCCGCAAATGGATAATGAGCAATGGTTAAAGTGGATTGTTGTAAAAAATGTAAACGGCGAAATGGTATTTGATACAGAAGATGTCCCAATCGAACAATGGGATGTACAGCCGCCAAAATTCTAGGAACCTCTGCGGTAAAGAAACTTCCAATTCTATCAATCAATTATAAGGAGAATAACTATGGCAAACAGATTATGTGAGGTATTAGGCATTACCTATCCAGTCATCCAGGGAGCGATGGCATGGACTTCTATGGCGCCATTGGTAGCCGCTGTATCAAAAGCTGGCGGCTTGGGTGTACTTGGCAGCGGCTTTATGCCAAAAGAAGTAATTATAGAACAAATCAAAGCGGTTCGTGCAATGACAGATAAACCTTTTGCTGCCAACCTGATCCTTGATCCAGGCGAGCAGTTTGACGCTACGCTTTCAGCTATTACAGAAGAACATGTACCAGCCATTTATATGGATACGCTTGGCTTACTGCAATATGATGTTGCGAAAAAATATTATGAAAAATTTCATGAAGCAGGCTGCAAAATTATAGCTAAAATTAATGTACTTCAGGATGCTGTTGTAGCCCAAAAAGCCGGGGCTGATGTTATTATTTGCAAAGGAGTAGAAGGCGGCGGCCACTGTACGAAAATCAGCGGGCGCATACTGCTTGCAGAAGCAGCTGAACAAATAAGAAATATTCCCCTCGTAGCATCTGGAGGTATTGGCAACGCCAGACAGGCGGCAGCTTGTGTTGTAGCTGGAGCAGATGGCATTGAAATGGGTACTGCTTTTATGGCTACCGATGAATGTCCTGTTCATATGAATGTAAAACAAGCTATTTTAAAAGCTCAGGATTTCGATATTGTAGCATGCGGCGCATCTACTGGAGAACCAAGCTGGCAGATTCGCAACCAATTAGCGGAAAAGTTGTTAAAAATCGAAGCAGAGCATCCACAGGCAGAAGCTGCAAAATTAGTCCAAGAATGCGCAGAGGGTTCGCTGCGTATTGCCTCTATTGAAGGTGATGTAGAAGAAAAAGGCGCTGTCATGAGCGGCCAGGTGGCTGGGTTAATTCATGAAATAAAACCTGTGAAAGAATTGATCGAAGGATTTTGCAAAGAATGGCAGACATGGCTTGAAAAATCCTATTCGCTGTATGAAACAAATGAAACATTTAATAATTAAAAGCAATAAATTTAAGTACATATAAAATCAAATTTGCATAAAATTAAATCAACATAAAATTAAATACCCAAAATAAGTACATATAAACTGACAACAGGCTTCAGGCTGCTATGAGATATATTTTTAATCTAATCATTCTCTAGCAGCCTTCTTTTCCTTTTGATTCTATATTTTATAATATGCTGCTTTTTGTACTCTTATAAAATTTATTTTTCTTAAAATCAAATTACATCCTATCGCTGAACATAATTATCTATTTCTCTTTTGCTACATCTTTTGTTAATTGTCTTTTGCTTTTTCTGGATCTTTTCAAATTTTATATTTCTTTTTCTACATTGTTTGCTAATTCTCTTTTGCTTTTTCTGGATCTTTTCAAATTTTATGTTTCTTTTTCTGCATCTTTTGCTAATTGTCTTTCTCCCTTTCTTCTGCATCTTTGACTAACGATCTGTTTCACTTTTATGAATTATCAGCCCTCATGGCCATATATTTTAATTTTAATTTTTATTTTAATTTTAATTTCTATTTTAATCTTAGTTTATATTTTGTAAAATATCCAATACATGTGCACTTGCTCCTAGCAAATCTGGTCTTTCACAAACCGACATTTGATATTGCACAAACAACTCAAATGTATCCTCATCCATAAGGCGCAAGTCCCTGCGCATATAATTTGCTGGGCCGTCTGGTGCTATGATTTTCAGCCGCTTTAACCCTACTATTTGGTTTATCTTATCAATATCTTCTAACCGGATATAATCATACAAATCCTCAGGCCGCGGCACACACCGGAAATCTGCCGTCAGCCTGCCATCCTGCAGACATTCCTTAACCTTTCCCTCACGAAAACCATAAATAAGCACACCATATTCATTCATGCAGTATGCTACCATCACAATACCTTCTGGTTTCGTCACCCGTTTTGCCTCTGTCAATGCCTGCACCTTATCTTCTACTGTATACAGATGATACATTGGCCCAAGGACAAGTGTTACGTCAAAGGAGTTGTCCGCAAACTGTGATAAGTCTTTTGCATCTCCTTGATATGCTTTTACACTGCTGCCTTTTGCTTTTAGCATACCTAGATTATATTTTACCAGCTCCACTGCTGTTACGTCATAGCCTTCTTCTGCCATCTGTACACTATAGCGGCCTGTACCTGCTCCTACCTCTAAGACAGCCGGATGATCCATTTGCTGCAAATAATATCGTATATATTTCATTGTGATTCTATATTCTACCTGCCCGTGTCTTCGCGTGAGGCGTTTATCCTCACTGAACTTATTATAATATTGTTCCAGCTCTGTCATCTTCTTACTCATCTTTCCTCCCAAACAACACTTGTATTTTTACACTCGTAAACTTTCTTACACCCGCTTGCTGCTTAAGCTCTTGTTTTCTTATTTTGCCCTGTTCTGTCACGCTTCTGAAATCTTGATTACTTTTCTTTCATTGTTTCTGAGCATTTACTTTTTTGCCACTTGCGTTCTTTCCTTGCGTTCTTTCCTTCACTTACTCCTGCTTGCTGCTCAAATCACCTATTTACCTTTTTCTCTACCTCCCATTTTGCCTTTTCATGCTGGGAAAACGGGAAAAAGAGGCTGCTCACAGCAGCCTCTAATTGTCTGTTTTGTATTGCGTTTTTTATTCCTCTGGCATTTCTACATGTACTTTTTGCAGATGCCATATATCACTTACATATTCCTCAATCGTACGGTCTGAAGAAAACTTACCGACATTTGCAACATTTAAGATAGCGCTCTTTGCCCATCCTGCTTCTTCTTTATATGCCTGCATCACACGCTCCTGTGCCTGTGCATAAGAGCGGAAATCCTTTAATACAAAATACGTATCTGCATATCTGGTACATTTTGTATTTAGCAGTGAATCATATAAATCACGGAACAGCTCTGTATCATTTGATGAGTAAAATCCATTAATCAGCTGCATCAAAACTTGGCGGACTTCTGAATCATTGTTAAAAATTTCCATTGGATCATAGTCGCGTTTTGTTTCATGCTCTATGACTTCATCAGAACTCATACCGAAGATAAATGCGTTTTCTTCACCCATTTCTTCTACCATTTCTACATTTGCGCCGTCCATAGTTCCTATTGTTAAAGCACCATTTAACATAAACTTCATATTGCCTGTACCTGATGCTTCTTTCGATGCTGTAGAAATCTGTTCTGATACATCTGCTGCTGCAAAAATCCATTCTGCATTGGATACACGATAATCTTCAATAAATACAACTTTGATTTTATTATTAATGCTCTTATCGTTATTAATTACATTTGCGACATTGTTGATTAACTTAATAGTCAATTTTGCAATCTTGTAGCCAGCAGCAGCTTTTGCACCAAAGATAAACGTACGCGGAATAAATTCCATCGAAGGATTTTCCTTAATTTTATTATACAAATACATCACATGCAAAATGTTTAATAACTGGCGTTTATACTCATGCAGACGTTTTACCTGCACATCAAAGATAGACCGAGGGTCTACTTCAATACCATTATGCTCTAAAATATATTTTGCCAGGCGCTGTTTGTTCTGGTATTTAATATTCATAAATTCCTGTTGTGCCTTTTCATCATCTGCATAAATAGCCAGCCGTTTCATATGGGACAAATTGGTAATCCAGTCATTTCCAATATGTGCAGTTACCCAGTCAGAAAGCAGCGGATTTGCATGCAGCAGGAAACGGCGCTGTGTAATCCCATTTGTCTTATTATTGAATTTCCCTGGATACATTTCATAGAAATCTTTTAATTCTTCTTTTTTCAAGATTTCTGTATGAAGTTTCGCCACACCATTGACAGAATATCCGGCTGCAATCGCAAGATGCGCCATCTTTACCTGTCCGTCGTAAATAATGGACATTTTCTTAATCTTTTCTCCATTGCCTGGGAACTTCTGCTGAATTTCCAGCTGGAACCTGCGGTTGATTTCTTCTACAATCTGGTAAATTCTTGGCAGTAATCTGGAGAAGATTTCAATCGGCCATTTTTCCAAAGCTTCGGCCATAATAGTATGGTTTGTATACGCACAAGTCTTTGTCGTAATGTCCCATGCTTCGTCCCATCCTAATCCTTCTTCATCTAATAATAAACGCATCAGCTCTGCAACTGCTAATGTAGGATGCGTATCATTCATTTGAATGGTCACTTTATCCGGCAGCATATGGATATCTGGATGGTTCTTCTTAAATTTTGCAATCGCTCTTTGCAAAGATGCAGATACAAAGAAATACTGCTGTTTTAACCGAAGTTCCTTACCTGCAATGTGGTCGTCACATGGATAAAGCACCTCAACCAGATTTCTTGCCAGGTTTTCCTGCTCTACCGCTTTATGGTAATCACCCTTATCAAAGGAATCCAGCTTAAACCCTTCAATCGGTTCTGCATCCCAAATCATTAATGTATTTACCACATTATTGTTGTAGCCGACAATCGGCATATCATATGGGATCGCTTTGACAGACTGATAATTTTCCTGTACGAATTTTGTTCTGCCGTCCGGCAGTCCCTCTGCGCGTACATAACCGCCAAATTTTACTTCATAACTGTATTCTGGTCTGCGCAGCTCAAATGGATAGCCGTCTTTGAGCCAATTATCCGGCATTTCTACCTGATAGCCATCCTGGATCGTCTGTTTGAACATCCCGTAACGGTAACGGATGCCGCAGCCGTATACTGGATAGCACAGTGTAGAAAGAGATTCCAAAAAGCATGCAGCCAGTCTGCCTAACCCGCCGTTGCCTAATGCTGGATCTGGCTCCTGGTCTTCAATGACATTGATATCCAAGCCGATTTCATCTAAGGCATCCTGTACTTCCTTGTATGCTGTTAAGTTAATAAGGTTATTTCCTAATGCACGGCCCATTAAAAATTCCATGGACATGTAATATACAATCTTTGGATCTTCTTTATCAAAAGCCTGCTGGGTTGCAAGCCATTCGTCAATAATGACATCCTTTACCGTATAGGCTACTGCCTGGTAAATTTCCTGCTGGCTTGCTTCATCCAGCGTTTTACGGTATTGATTTTTTACATTGTCTTTGACGCTTTTAATAAACGTCTCTTTATCAAACATCTTACTTCTCATTGGTGTCCTCCTTTTCGATGTTTACTATATGCATAACGCTATGACTGCTTCTCAACACTCAAGGTTACGTCTTCACCATTAATGTTCCATTCCTTGGTATAACCGCTTAATTTATTTGCGGCTAACGCTACGCCAAGGACATCTGCCTGGATTTCTTTCCCGTACTTTGCAAAAATTTCATCTATTTTTGCACCTGCACAATAAGAAATCGCGATCTGATCCATAACTTCAAAACCTGCCTCTTTACGCATTGTCTGCAGCTTGCTGATAATTTCACGTACAAAACCTTCCTCAATTAACGCAGGCGTTAGGTTTGTATCTAATACGACTGTCATCGTATTGTCACTCTCAGAAGCATACCCTTCCATCTGCGTCATGGTAATTAATAAATCGTCTTCTGATAAAATGATTTCTTCCGCAATATCAGCCAACTTCAAGGCTCCTTCCTTTTTTAATGCCGCCATTGCAGCATTGCCGTCCAACTGTGAAAGTGCTTGTTGAATCTGCTTTAAATATTTCCCATACTTTGGCCCTACTGTACGCAGCTGCGGTTTAAAGCTATAATCTGTAAATGCGCTCACATCCTGCGCAAAAGAAACCTGTTTCACATTCAGTTCGTCTTCGATAATTTCTACAAAATATTCTGGCAGTTCAAAATCCGCCTTGACAAACATCTGCGCTATTGGCTGACGGTTTTTTATATTGGCGCTGTTGCGGCAAGCCCTGCCCATGACTACAATTTTTAATGCAGCCTCCATATTTTCTTCCAGCTTTGCATCAATCCAATCTGCATTTACAAACGGATAATCGCAAAGATGTACGCTTTGCGGCGCAGAGACATCAATACTGCACACTAAATTGCGGTAAATGTCTTCTGCCATAAAAGGAATGAGCGGCGCAGCTGTTTTAGCTATCGTCACTAATGCCGTATAGAGCGTCATATAAGCATTAATTTTATCCTGCTCCATACCCTTTGCCCAAAAACGCTCGCGGCATCTGCGGACATACCAGTTAGACATCTCATCCACAAATCCATCTAATGCCCTGGCAGCCTCCGGGATACGGTAATCACCCAGGTTTGCATCCACACTTTTCACTACCGTATTAAGCTTTGATAACAGCCACCGATCCATAACGCTTAATTTTTCATATTCCAACGTATATTTTGTAGCATCAAATGCATCAATATTAGCATACAGCACAAAGAACGCATACGTATTCCATAATGTTCCTAAAAACTTCCGCTGGCCCTCCTGCACTGCTTTTCCATGAAAACGATTTGGCAGCCAAGGCGCGCTGTTAATATAAAAATACCAGCGGATCGCATCTGCCCCATATGTGTTTAGAGCTTCAAATGGATCTACCGCATTTCCTTTGGACTTACTCATTTTCTGCCCGTTCTCATCCTGCACATGCCCTAATACAATGACATTTTCATATGGCGCTTTTCCAAACAGCAGTGTGGACTCTGCCATCAAGGAATAAAACCACCCGCGTGTCTGGTCAACTGCTTCAGAGATAAACTGCGCTGGGAACTGCTGCTCAAACAGCTCTTTATTTTCAAACGGATAGTGATGCTGTGCAAACGGCATAGCACCAGAATCAAACCAGCAGTCTACGACCTCAGGAACACGATGCATAACGCCGCCGCATTCTGGACACGGATACGTAATTTCATCAATATACGGCCGATGCAGCTCGATTGCTTCTGCATCTGCATTTGCACTTTTTTTGGCTAATTCTTCGCGGCTGCCAATGCATTCCTGATGCCCGCATTCACATTCCCAAACAGGCAGCGGCGTACCCCAATAACGGTTTCTGGATATGCCCCAGTCCTGAATATTTTCCAGCCAGTCGCCAAAACGCCCTTTTCCTATCGATTCCGGAATCCAGTTAACGGTATTATTATTGCGAATCAGATCGTCTTTGACCTCTGTCATCTTTACAAACCAAGATTCCCTTGCATAGTAAATCAAAGGGGTAGAGCAGCGCCAGCAATGCGGATATTCGTGTTCGAATTTCGGCGCTTCAAATAACAGTCCCTTTTTCTCTAAGTCCGTAAGAATCAGGGGATCTGCTTTTTTTACAAAAACACCTGCATAAGCTGTCTCCTCTGTCATCTCCCCATTTCCATTGACCAGCTGTACAAATGGAAGGCCGTATTTTCTGCCTACCTGCGCATCGTCTTCACCAAAAGCAGGCGCAATATGCACGATACCTGTACCGTCTGTCATTGTTACATACGTATCGCACGTAATGTAATGCGCCTTTTTGTGCTGCTTTTCAATGATTTCTGCTGCAAAATCAAACAATGGTTCATATGCCTTATATTCTAACTCACTGCCCTTATAGGTTTCTTGTACTTCATATGCTGCAATTTGTTCTTCTTCATTGCCTAGTTTTCCAAGTACCCGATCCAGCAGCGCCTGCGCCATATAATAACAATAACCGTCCTGTGCTTTTACTTTTGTGTATTCTTCGTCCGGATGTACGCAAAGCGCCACATTCGAAGGCAGCGTCCATGGGGTTGTCGTCCATGCGAGAAAATATGCATCTTCTCCAATGACTTTAAACCGCACAATTGCTGAGCGTTCCTTCACTGTCTGGTATCCCTGCGCAACCTCCTGCGCAGACAAAGGCGTCCCGCAGCGCGGACAATATGGTACAATCTTAAAGCCTTTGTACAGCAGCTTCTTTTCCCATATTTGTTTCAATGCCCACCACTCAGATTCAATAAAATCATCTTCATATGTTACATACGGATCATCCATATCAGCCCAAAAGCCGACTGTTTCAGAGAAATCTTCCCACATGCCCTTATATTTCCATACAGATTCTTTACATTTTTTAATAAATGGCTCCATGCCATATTCTTCTATCTGATCCTTGCCGTTTAACCCAAGAAGCTTTTCTACTTCCAGTTCTACAGGCAATCCATGTGTATCCCATCCAGCTTTACGCGGTACAAACTTACCCTTCATCGTCTGATATCTTGGTATCATGTCTTTAATGACACGAGTCAGGACATGCCCAATATGCGGTTTTCCATTCGCTGTTGGCGGCCCGTCATAAAAAGTATACGTCTCGCCTCCCTTTCTGGAATCCATAGATTTGCGAAAAATATCATTCTCTTTCCAGAATTCTGCAACCTTTCGTTCTCTTTCTACAAAATTAAGTTTTGTATCTACTTTGCTATACATGCCGTATCTCCTTTTGTCTTTCTACTAAAACCTGTCCGCTCCAGGCAAACTATAATCAGAATCTCCCGGAAACATAGGCAGTTCAAAATCATAGTCGAAATTATTCTCAAAAAAGTCTTTATAATCATCTTCATAATAGATCGGAAGAGCGTCGTGTAGGGAAAGAGTGTGACCTGATGTGGGGGGG
>CANDJR010000109.1 GCA_947385105.1 uncultured Eubacterium sp. | reverse complement strand
AGGCAAGGGTAAAAAAGTGTCTGGAACAACTTCCGCAGGTGACACAAGCAGATGTTAGCCATGAAGCAGGTACTGCAGTTGTAAAACTGGATGGGGAAATAGCAGATGATGTACTGCGCGCAGCAGTAGAGGAGCAGGATTATCAGGTACTTTCGATTCAATCATGCAAATAACGCTGCAGTGCAGCCAAAACAAATGGAGCGGCAGTATTTTTACTGCTGGGAAGGAAAAAGTTATGTACGATAAAATGACCAGAAAAGATATTGCACGCATGGAAGAAGAAATTGAATACCGAAAGCTGGTAGTTCGCAAGCAAGCATTAGAGGCAGTCAAGGAGGCCAGAGCACAAGGCGACTTGAGTGAAAACTTTGAATATCATGCAGCCAAAAAGGATAAAAATCAAAATGAAAGCAGAATCCGTTATTTGGAGCGTATGATAAAAACTGCCCAAGTAATTGATTCGCAGTCAAAGACAGATGAAGTGGGGCTGGATAATACAGTTACCGTTTACTTTGATGAAGATGACGAAACCGAGACGTTTAAGCTTGTTACAACTGTGCGCGGCAATTCTTTAAAAGGAATGATTAGCATTGATTCACCAATTGGAAAAGCTATTTTGGGACATAGAGTCGGGGAACGCGTGACAGTTAAGGTAAATGACAATTATAGCTATGAAGTTACGATTCAAGCGATCGAGAACACAGTAGATGATGGTTCCGATCAGTTAAGAAAATTCTAGACAAATTTATCTGGAAACTGACAAGATGAATGGGGCTGCTTACTGAATGAAAATTCAAAAAGCAGCTCCACATGTTTTCTTAACAAACTTCCTGTTTCATAGCAAAGTACCCAATGAGAACTGTCCACACATAAGCGCATGTCTTGGGAATCATCAACATGCCGATGAGGGGAATCATATCTGCAAACAGCACTACCGGGATATAGAATCCAAAGCTCAGCACAATTGTCAGCCACATCCAGCGAAACGCCTGATCTGCATGCGCTTTGGCACTGCGATAGAACAGCACGATCACCAAAAGTCCCAGCAGAGCAAAGGGAATGTTGCGGTAGATGCCCCACGAAAGAGGCGCCTCGGCGCTGAGCCATTGGTTCTGAGGCATCATGCACAGAACAATTCGCACGCCGGAAAGACCGTATACAGCAGCGGTCAGGCCGTTTTGCCCCTTGCTCTGGTATCGCTGTCTCCACACATAGTAGAGTAGTACATAAAAAACAGTCATGGTGACTGAGGTGATCCACTTGCCAAGTCCCAGGGGAACGGTGTAGTTTTCCAGCCCAGTCGTACAAAGAGCAAAAGCGCGGGGAACCAGGTGGAAGGAGTCACCCGCTCCCAGTACCACCGCCATCCAGCCAAACAGCCGGAACTGGCGCACTCCCTTACTTCCCCGGATCATCAGGATACCGATAGTAATAACAGAACATAAATAGACAGCATCAAACAAAGTTTCTACGATTGCTTGCATAGGTTATCCTCCTTTTCCAAAAAATAAGTGTTAAATTTTCTTTTATGAACATTGTTCAGATTGCGGGATAAAAAATTTCCACGGATTAGTGGAATCTTTAAATATAAATTCAATCGTCCTAATGTGAACATCGTTCATTATACGGGAAAAGAGACGTACTGTCAAGAAAAATAGGAAAAAAAGAGGTGAAAACTGTATCAAAACAAATATATGGAAAAAAATATAATTTGGCACTATCCGAAATAGCTTTTTCGTAGTATAATAATATTTGCTGCTTTTTTGGACAGACAGTAAGCTGCTGTATCAAAAAGGATGCTACCCTCAGTTGACAAGGGGGTTATTGAAAAATAGTTTTCATGCATATAATAGTGAAAATAACACAAAATGAAAAGTGGAGTTTGTCCGGAAAAACGGAGACGACAGGGAGGTATTACTATGGGGTTTATGCAACACAGACAACAGCGCGGCGTACAGCTTCAACCGTTAGATGAGATCAACGGATTTAAGGTTAGGCCAGGGTATTATCATCGGGATGGAGCAGCAGCAGGGCCTAATGGGGTGAGTTTTACCATTCATTCTTTTGGTGCAACAAGCTGTACGCTATTGCTGTTTCATCCACAGGAAAAAGAACCATATGCAAGACTGAAGTATCCGGAGGCATATCATATTGGCAACACATATTCTATGCTTGTATTTGGACTCAAAATCGAGGAATTTGAATATGCGTTTCAACTGGATGGGCCCTATGACCGGGCAAAGGGACAACTTTTTAATAAAAATCATATTTTACTAGATCCATATGCCAGAGCAGTAACCGGGCAGAGAAATTGGGGAGAACGTTTGGGAGATGACGAGGAATACGTTTATCACGCAAGAGTGGTAGAAAACAATTTTGATTGGGGCGATATCCGCCAAACAGAATATCCGGTGGAAGATCTGGTGATTTACGAAATGCACGTGCGGGGATTTACAAAAGACGAGTCTTCCGGTGTTTCGGCAAAGGGAACGTATGAAGGACTGCGCCAAAAGATACCATATTTAAAAGATTTAGGCATTAATGCTGTTGAATTGATGCCGATTTTTGAGTTTGATGAAATGGAGAGCGCCAGGGTGGTAGACGGTGTACAGCTGTATAATTACTGGGGCTATAATACCGTGTGCTTTTTTGCACCAAATACAGGCTATTCTTCTGTGATTGAGCATAACCATGAAGGAGATGAGCTTAAGCAGCTAATTTATGAGTTAAAGGAAAACGGAATAGAAGTAATTTTGGACGTTGTGTTCAACCATACAGCAGAAGGCAATGAAAAAGGGCCGTGCTTTTCGTTTAAAGGCATTGACAACAATATCTATTATATTCTGACGCCGGATGGTTATTATTATAATTTTAGTGGGTGCGGCAATGTTATGAACTGCAACCATCCGGTTACACGCAGGTTTATTATTGAATGCCTGCGTTATTGGGTGACAGAATACCGGGTCGATGGGTTCCGGTTTGACTTGGCATCGATTCTTACAAGAGATCAAAAAGGCGCGCCGATGGCAGAGCCTCCGATTTTGCAGGAAATTGCGGCTGATCCTTTGCTTGGAAAAGTAAAATTAATCGCAGAGGCATGGGACGCTGGCGGACTTTACCAGGTAGGAAATTTCCCGGATTTTAGCAGATGGTCGGAATGGAATGGAAGGTACCGTGACGATATGCGCCGCTTTTTAAAAGGCGACGGAGGCTTAGCTGGAGTAGCAATCGCAAGAATCACAGGATCACGGGATATGTACGGCACATCGCAGCAAGGGGACAATGCGCCGGTGAATTTCCTAACTTGTCATGACGGGTTCACGCTGTATGATTTGTATTCTTATAATGTCAAGCATAATGAAAAAAATGGCTGGAATAATACAGACGGGGATAATAATTGCAATAGCTGGAATTGCGGGGAAGAAGGAGAGACAACAGATCCGAAAATCGAACAGCTGCGCCGCCGCATGATTAAAAATGCGTTTGCAACACTTTTGTGCAGCAGAGGTCCGGCAATGTTTTACAGCGGAGATGAATTTTGCAATACACAGTTTGGCAATAACAATGCGTATTGTCAGGACAACTATATTTCATGGCTGGATTGGACCAGACTGGAAAAATATAAAGAGATTCATGACTTCTGCCGTTATATGATAGCCTTTCGTAAGGAACATGCGATCTTAAGAAAAAGTACAAAAGCAGCGCTTTGCGGTTTTCCGGAAATTAGTATCCATAATGGTTTTCCATGGAATGGCAGAACTGAGCATAATACAAGGCTTATCGGTATTATGTACGCGGGCAGGAATCTTGAAGATACGAGAGATGATGTAATTTTCTATGGCATGAATGCATATTGGGAACCTGTTTCTATGCAGCTGCCAGAGCTGCCGCATTACATGAAGTGGCAAGTCTGCGTCAATACGTATGAACCATACGAGGATGGCAAGGAAATGACACAGCTTTCGGAATCTCAGACAAGGATGGAAGTCCCGCCGCGTACAGTCGTTGTACTAAAGGCTTATGATACGCGTGAAGAACAGCCGGCAGATGAAAACGCATAAACTGCATCAGAAAAGAATGAACAGTAGAAATGAACAAAAAGCTGTCGCTTTAGGCGGCAGTTTTTCATCTTTTCTGTAAATTGTTTTGCAAATTTTAAGAAATTACACAAAAAGTTCACTAATAGAATGTTGCGTTATAAATCCAATCCCATTATAATAAAAAAGAAAGCATTTTAAGTCCAGGGAATAGGAAGATAACGTGACCATAATTTCCGGCCAAATGCACGTAACGTACAACAGATGGAGGAGAAATGAATAATCAGTCACCGAATAACGGGAATAATAACCAAAATAACAAAAAAAATGGAAATGGTCAGATGATACTGTTTTTTTTGCTGATTACGCTCGTGGCACTTTTTTTAATGAGCTTGTTTAGCAGATGGCAGCAGCAAATGACAACGAAGGAGATTTCTTATACGGAATTTCTGGAAATGGTAGAAAACGATCAAGTAGAAAAAGTGCAGGTAACGTCTAACAGTTATAAGATTACCCCAAAAAAACAGCAAAGTGAGCTTGTTACCATTACTTATTATACAGGGATTGCAGGCAATGATTTAGAGCTTGTACAGCTGCTCAAAGAGCATGACGTCGCATACTTTCCATATATACCAGACGATTCTGCAACTTGGATATACAATATCTTAAGCATTGTACTTCCAATTTTGCTGTTGTGGGCTGTTATGGGATTTTTAATGCGTAAAATGGGCGGCGGCATGGGTATGGGTGTCGGCAAAAGCACAGCAAAAGTGTATGTAGAAAAGAAGACAGGGGTTACATTTAAAGACGTAGCCGGACAAGACGAAGCAAAAGAATCCTTACAGGAAGTGGTAGACTTTTTGCATAATCCCCAAAAATATACAGATATAGGCGCAAAGCTGCCAAAAGGAGCGTTGTTAGTCGGCCCTCCGGGTACAGGTAAAACGCTTCTTGCAAAGGCAGTAGCCGGAGAAGCAAACGTACCGTTTTTTTCACTGGCAGGATCTGATTTTGTAGAAATGTTTGTCGGCGTGGGTGCATCCCGTGTACGTGACTTATTTAAAGAAGCGCAAAAACAAGCGCCATGTATTATTTTTATTGATGAAATTGACGCCATCGGGAAAAGCCGTGATACACGATATGGAAGCGGTAATGATGAACGTGAGCAAACACTGAATCAGCTGTTGGCTGAGATGGATGGTTTTGATACTTCCAAGGGACTTTTAATACTGGCAGCAACAAACCGTCCAGAGGTGTTAGATAAGGCTTTGCTGCGGCCAGGACGCTTTGATCGCCGTATCATTGTGGAAAAACCGGATTTAAAAGGCAGAGTAGAGACGTTAAAAGTTCATTCAAAAGACGTATTAATGGATGAAACGGTAGATTTAGATGCAATTGCTCTGGCTACATCCGGCGCAGTTGGTTCAGATTTAGCAAATATGATCAATGAAGCTGCGATCAATGCGGTAAAGCAGGGCAGGAAATATGTAAACCAGTCTGATTTGTTTGAATCCGTGGAAGTGGTGATTGCAGGAAAAGAGAAAAAAGACCGGATACTTGGGAAAGAAGAAAAGCGTATTGTTGCTTATCATGAGGTAGGCCATGCGCTTGTGACCGCACTGCAAAAGGATGCAGAACCTGTACAAAAAATTACAATCGTACCTCGTACAATGGGGGCGCTTGGATATGTCATGCAAGTGCCGGAGGAAGAAAAGTACCTGATGTCAGAAGAAGAGCTGAAAGCCCGCCTGGTGACCTTTATGGCAGGCCGCGCAGCAGAGGAAATTGTATTTCATTCCATTACAACAGGAGCGTCAAATGATATTGAAAAGGCAACCCAGGTTGCACGTGCTATGGTGACACAGTATGGAATGAGTAAAAAGTTTGGGCTGATTAGTCTTGAGTCTGTGGAGAACCGCTATTTGGACGGCCGGCCTGTCTTAAACTGTGGAGACAATACAGCAGCAGAAATCGATCTTGAAGTACAAAAACTGCTGAAAGAAAGCTATGAGATAGCCCGCAAGTTATTAGAAGAAAACAGGGAGGTACTGGATAAAATTGCAGATTACCTTTTTGAACATGAGACAATTACAGGTCGTGAATTTATGCGGATTTACCGTGAATTAAAGGGAATTCCAGAACCACCGGAAGAAAGTGCTCCAGATGGGAAAAAAGCTGGTCAAATGCCTGGCGCACAGTCAGCTGTGACAGCCCAAGGGCCGAACCAGCCATATCCAGTGAACCAGGGGAATATACCAAATCAGCCATATCCGATGAACCAGGGGAATATACCAAACCAGATAAATCCGGCAGGCCAGCCAAATATGCCAAATCAGCCATATCCGATGAACCAGGGGAATATACCAAACCAGATAAATCCGGCAGGCCAGCCAAATATGCCGAACCAGCCATATCCAGCAGGCCAGCCAAATATGCCAACCCAGCCATATCCAGCAGGCCAGCCGAATATGCCAAACCAGCCATACTCGATGAACCAGGCAAATGTACCAAACCATGCGAATATGCCGAATCAGCCGTATCCGGGAGGCCAGCCAAATGTGCCGAACCAGCCAACCCAGCCACACCCGGCAGATTCATCTAACCAGCCATTTGCAATGTCATATACTTATGGGGCAGGTTTTGACAATACAAAGCCAGGGCAGGATGCTGTGCAGCCCAATCCAGTACAAAACCAGCAGCCAACCCAGCGATCCGATGGACAGCAGACATGGGAACAGAAACTTTGGAATGAAAAAGAGAAAAAGGAAGATGACAGTCAATAATGTTTGATATTCAGGAAGAACTAAAAAAGCTTCCAGATCGGCCAGGCGTCTACCTGATGCATGATAAAAATGACACGATCATTTATGTAGGCAAAGCAGTAAATCTTAAAAACCGCGTACGCCAGTATTTTCGTGCCAGCCACAATGAAGGCATGCGTAAGGATCAGATGGTAAAGCTGATAGACCGTTTTGAGTACATTATTACGGATTCTGAATTGGAAGCGCTTGTCTTAGAGTGTAATTTAATTAAGGAACACAGGCCAAAGTATAATATTTTGTTAAAAGATGATAAGACTTATCCGTATATAAAAGTGACGCTGGGGGAAACTTACCCCAGGGTCCTTTTTTCGCGTCAAATGAAAAAAGATAAATCGCAATACTTTGGGCCATATACATCTGCCACAGCAGTCAAAGATACGATCGAGCTGCTACAAAAACTCTATCAGCTGCGGACATGTAATCGAAATTTGCCGCGCGATACAGGCAAAGAGCGGCCATGCTTAAATTACCACATCCATCAGTGTGAAGGAGCATGTCAAGGTTATATTAGTCCACAAGATTATCAGGAAAAAATTAAAAAAGCATTAGATTTTCTGAGTGGAAATTATAAGCCAATGATAGAAGAACTGCAGCAGAATATGCAGGCGGCGTCTGCAAACATGGAATTTGAAAAAGCAATGGAATACCGGGATTTGATTAACAGTGTGCGCCAGATATCCGAAAAGCAGAAAGTTACAAATTCCGACGGAGAAGATAAGGATGTCATTGCATTGGCAAAAGATGATAGGGATGCGGTCGTGCAAGTATTTTTTGTGCGCGACGGCAGGCTGATTGGCAGGGAGCATTTTTATGTAACCATTAATGTGGGCGATACAACACAGCAAATTTTAACTTCTTTTATTAAGCAGTTTTATGCAGGTACGCCTTTTATACCAAAAGAGGTCATGCTGCAGACGAAAATCGAAGAAGAAGATGTGATTGCTCAGTGGCTGTCCAGTAAGCGCGGGCAAAAGGTCTATATCCGTGTGCCGCAAAAAGGGCTGAAAGAAAAGCTGGTAGACCTTGCGCAAAAGAATGCGCGGCTTGTTCTCAATCAGGATAAAGAACGGCTGAAGCGGGAAGAAGGCAGGACGATTGGTGCAATGAAAGAGATTGCAAAAATTTTGGATCTGCCGGGGATTAGCCGGGTAGAAGCTTTTGATATTTCAAATACAAACGGGTTTGAAACCGTAGGCTCTATGATTGTATATGAAAAAGGAAAACCGTGCCGTAGTGATTACCGCAAGTTTAAACTGCGTACAGTTACAGGGCCCGATGATTATGCTTCTATGCATGAAGTACTGACAAGGCGATTTACTCATGGACTGGAAGAAAAAAAAGAACGCAGCGAAAAGCACTTGGATCAGGCATATGGCAGCTTTACAAAATTTCCGGATTTAATCATGATGGATGGCGGCCGCGGCCAGGTCAATATTGCACTGCAAGTATTAGATGAACTGCATTTGTCGATTCCGGTCTGCGGTATGGTAAAGGATGATTTTCACCGGACTAGGGGGCTGTACTTTAACAATGTCGAATTACCGATTGACAGAGACTCAGAGGGTTTTAAATTAATTACAAGAATCCAGGATGAGGCACACCGGTTTGCGATTACGTATCACCGCTCACTGCGGAGTAAAGAGCAGGTGCATTCTGTATTAGATGACATTCCGGGAATTGGGCCGACCAGGCGCAAGGCATTGATGCGTTATTTTCAGTCCATTGATGCCATCCGGTCTGCTACAATCGATCAACTTTGCGAAGCAGACAGCATGAATGAAAAAGCCGCACAGGCTGTCTATGCGTATTTTCAGGAGAAAGCCGCACAGAAGGCAAAGCCAGAGGAATAGTATGTTGCTGTTCACACAGGACTTTGCATTTACTGCAAAGTCCCTAAAAAATGATTCAGGAGTGCAAAAATTCTTTTGCATGTTACTGAGAACGGAGTGAACAGTAATAATAGTATCGACTGATTGCCAAAAACTCAGCGGAGTGGATTGCTGAGACAGCAATTATGTGATACACTGAACGTAATACAGCTAGGAAGAAGGAGAAAAGTATGAAAGGTGTAAATGTACAGTGGTTTGTAGATTTTTTTAAAATGGAAAATCTGACCAAGGAGATTGATTTGAATGTGCGTGAGATTACTTCGTCAGAAATCAATCGTCCGGCTCTGCAATTTTGTGGATATTTTGAACATTTTTCAGAAGAACGGGTACAGATTGTAGGAATGGTGGAGTATGCTTATTTGCAGCAGTTAGATCCAGAAAGACGAAAAAAATCTTTTGAAGAATTTCTTTCACATGATATGCCGTGTATTATATTTTGCCGTGGTTTGATTCCGGCAGATGATTTTTTAAATGCAGCTCGTAAAAATAACGTTGCAGTGCTTAGTACGGAACGCAAAACATCGAGTATTACAGCAGAAATTATTCGTGTATTAAACGAAGAACTGGCGCCATGCATCTCGATCCATGGCGTGCTGGTAGATGTATATGGCGAAGGTCTGCTTATTATGGGGGAGAGCGGTATTGGAAAAAGCGAGGCAGCTTTGGAGCTCATCCGCAGAGGACATCGATTAATTACAGACGACGTAGTTGAGATACGTAAAATCAACGATCGGACGCTGATTGGCACATCACCGGATATTACCAGATATTTTATTGAGCTGCGCGGTATTGGCATCATTGATGTAAAGGCATTGTACGGGGTTGAGAGTGTAAAAGAAAAACAGAGCATTGACCTTGTGATAAAGCTAGAGGACTGGAAGCGGGATAATGAATATGACAGGCTGGGGCTGGATGAGGAATATACAGAGCTGTTAGGCACAAAGGTAGTATGTCATTCACTCCCAATTCGTCCGGGCCGTAATCTGGCAGTTATTTGCGAAGCGGCAGCAGCAAACCATAGACAGAAAAAGATGGGCTATAATGCGGCACAGGAATTATACCGCCGTGTACAAGAAAATTTAAGTAAATAGTGAAATAACTGGTCATGCGCTTCGTATTTGAATGATAAAATGTACTGTTTCAATATACAAATATAATACGTCCAGTAGACAAAGGATACAGAAATAGAAAAAAGGTATCAAATAACTGGAAAAAAGCAGAATGAATCATATCAGAATTAATAAAATAGGAATAAACGATAATAGGAGATAGAAAATGGAAAGAAAAAATGCATGGGAAAAATATCCGGTAGATGAACGTGAAACGCTGATGCAGTTCGCAGAAAATTACAGACAATTTATCTCAGGCTGTAAGACAGAGAGAGAATGTACCGAAAAGTTCAAAAAGATGGCACAAAATGCCGGATATTGCAATTTAAAAGAAATTATCGCGTCTGGTGAAACGCTAAAACCAGGGGATAAAATATACGCATCCAATATGGGGAAATCTTTGGTTATGTATATTATCGGCAAGCAGCCAATCGAACAGGGAATGAATATTTTAGGAGCGCATATTGATTCTCCACGTCTGGATCTGAAACAAAATCCGTTATACGAAGATACGGAGATGGCGCTTTTGGATACTCATTATTACGGTGGCGTGAAGAAGTACCAGTGGGTTACGCTGCCTCTGGCACTGCATGGTGTTTTTGTAAAAAAAGATGGAACAGTTATACCAGTCAGCGTTGGTGATAAACCAGGGGATCCGGTATTTGGAGTCAGCGATCTGCTTATTCATCTGGCAGGAGAACAGATGGAGAAAAAAGCAAACAAAGTGGTAGAAGGCGAAAATCTGGATTTGTTAATTGGCAGCATTCCGTCTAATGAAAAAAAGGATGAAAATGGCGAAACGATCAAAGAACGCGTAAAGGCAAATATCCTGCAAATACTTGCAAAAGAGTACCAGATCGAAGAAGAAGATTTCCTGTCAGCAGAAATTGAAGTCGTGCCAGCAGGCGAAGCAAGAGATTATGGGTTTGACCGCAGCATGATTATGGGCTATGGGCATGACGACAGAGTATGTGCTTACCCGTCTTTTATGGCAATGCTGGATGTGGATGGCGTGCCGGAACGTACAAGCGTATGTCTGTTAGTCGATAAGGAAGAAATTGGCAGTGTGGGTGCGACTGGAATGCATTCCCTCTTTTTTGAAAATATGACAGCTGAAGTGATGAATGCGGCAGGTCAGTACAGTGAACTTGCACTGCGCCGTGCGATGGCAAACTCTAAAGTATTATCATCCGATGTCAGTGCAGCATTTGATCCGAATTATGCATCTGTTTCTGATAAGAAAAATGTTGCATA
>CANDJR010000108.1 GCA_947385105.1 uncultured Eubacterium sp. | reverse complement strand
ATACAGGTAAATCCACGTTGCTACAAATGTGAGGTCGCTTCATATTATCTAAAAAGAGCAGCCGAAAGGCTGGATGAATAATAAATATTTGTATTAAAATGAGTGGATATTTTATTCTCATAAAGAAACATATCTGGATCAGATTGCGAGAAATGATAAGAAAAAAGCAGGATATATAGTCATAAAAACTAAATACCCTGCTTAAGTAACACCTTCTATGAAATTTTTAATCTCCACCATCTTCTTCTAGACAATATAAAAATATAAGATTTGTCATTTTTACCCCCTCCTCCTTTATTAAACTGTCATTATTTTAGTATATTTCCAAACTATTTTCAGATGACTATTAAATTCAGGATTTATAATATTGAAAACATATTTACTATAAAACATATCGTCTTCTTGATTACCTTTTATAATTGATTCATTTGGTTCATCTTGTCCTTCTATAATATATTTACATATTGGAACACTATCTAGCTCAACTTCCTTTTCAAATGAAATTGTATATTTCAATTTTTTTATTTTATGGTCAATATTCATAGCAGATGAATTTATATCACATTCGTTTTGCGTTAATGAACAATCTAATTTACCATCCGATAGTGGAGCTAATCCAGGAACACTAATAGCATATATAATATCATATGGATGATTCGGTTCAATACGTTGCTTGTCTATCTGGAATATCCATCTCATTTCTTTTGGATTATTTTTTGCTTCTTTATTTTCTCCAGATGAATTTTTTAACCAATAATATTCTTTTACATCAGAAATTATGTTATCTTTAGTATAGTACCAAAAACCAAATTTGTCAAACCTTTCCGATTTGCTTGTATTCATCATAGTTTTTATAGAAGGGAAATTTGACATTGTTTTGCCATCTTCAATATTAAGTTTTCTCCGTATCCTTTTAAATTTTTCAGTATTATTTATGATTACTGTAAACTTATGAATAATGATTCCATTTCCGTTTTTATATATTGTTAAATGTTTCTCATAGTTAGAAAAATAGTAATCATCAATATTATCAAAATCATGGTTGTTTGTTTTGATTTTGCGATGCTTAATTAATTTCAATAGTAAAATGATGATAAAAGCAGTTACAGTAATACATGAAAAAACAAGTAGTAACAATGTATAAATAGTAATAGTAATATTGTTGTGTTTCAAAGATTTAACCAATTTATTTATAACATACAAGAAACCGCTGCCCGATAAAAATATAATCGCCAATTGAAATATTGTACTGCTAATTAAATTTATAATGATAGCTTTTAGATCACTTTTTTTCACATTGATTACCTCAATCATTAATATTATAATAGTCATTATATACTAATAATCGACAAAACACAACAATAAATTACTACTGTAATATTACTTAAACAACCCATTACCAAAAGACAGTGCGATTGCAGCAACCACTAAAACCGTACATTAAACTTCCCAAAGCCACCATGCCCGTTCATATGACTGCCAATCATATAATCGATCATTTTGTTAAAATCAGGGTCTTTTTGAGCCTGGCGCATGAAATCCTGGTAATTTTGTACGTTTGGCAGGTTGATGCTTACATTTCCATACTCTACCTTTACAGCAGAGGCAGCAGTTTTTGCCTGTGGATTAGGCACATGGGAAAGTGTATCTATGGCAGGCGTTAGGTTCATTAAGTTTGGCATGTTTGCCGTCCATTTCTCCCACATCGTATTCTGTACAGGTGTTAAAACGCGTTCTCCTTCTGTCAGTATGACAGGGAACTTGTCGCTGCCGCCAGATGCATTGCGAAGTCCATAATCTTCTAAAACCTTGCCGCGTGAGATAACACCGCCTTTGGATAGGCCAAGTGCTTTCAGCTCATCTAAAATTTTCTTTTTGTATTTATGATTATTTTGATTGCTGTCTGATAAGTCAGCAACCGTATAGTATAACCCAAGGCTTTGCGCCAGCTTTGCCATTTCAGATACGGTTAGGGCAGTCCCATATGTCTTATAAATATAGTTATTCAAGCTGGAACCTTTGCCATTGTATTCCTTAGTACCGCTTTCCAGCAGCTTTTTGATAGCCTTTTTACTTTTCCTGGCTAGCTTTAGCTCACCAAGGTCAATCCCACCTGGTTTTGATTCTGTACTGGTGTCAAATACAGATGGATGTTTATCTTCTTTTCCAAATGCATCATGATTCTCATGAAAAGATTTGATCGGTTCTGTATAGGGCGGGATGACAAAAGGCTTATCTGTCTGGTGTTCTTCCGATTGTCCTATATTTGAGGTATCCGCATCTTCAACTTTGGACGAGAGTGCTGTATAGACATTCTTTATAGTAAGGGCAATTTCGGAAAGTGTCTTTGTAACTACGCCCTCTGTCCCAAGATAGGTTTCCATAGAACCCATACCCTGAATAGCAGTGGTGATATTGTCCATATGGGATGACAGCTGATAATTGTACTGGTTTGCAGCGTCTTGTATCGTATCCTGCACATCCGATCCAGTCTGAGCAAACAGGTCTAAGCCTTCCTGCAAAAGCCTGTCCGTATCCTTTTCCAAATCTGTCAGCAGGGCAGTGTACTCGTTATACAGGTTATCAAGCATGTTCTGCTGGTCTGAAATGTACCTGTCATATTCAGTGTCTGTCAGCTCTTTTTCTGCGTCTGTTAATTGCGACTGCAGTTTTTGTACACGGGCTATATTTTCTTTGGAAGTATCGCCTTTTAATGCAGCAATCTGTTTGCGCAAAGAATCGATGCTTTCTGTCTGCTGCTTGATGGTTTTGGAATATTCATATAAATCTTTTTCCGCTTGCAGGGCTTCTTTCTTTTTATCGATCAAGTCTTTGAGCCAGTCTGCCTGCGCCTGGTATTTCTCCTTCATTAAGCCTATGATTTTGGATTCATAGTCATAGGTATGCCTGACTTCCTCACGGTAAGAAGCGTACATATCCTGCAGCTTTTCTTTCATTTCATCAATGGACGCATACTCCCTTTTTACACCGTTTGCATCAAAAAAAGAAAGCTGACTGCTGTCAATGGCTTTTTGCATGGTATCCACATTTTTACGTATCGAATCTGTGGCTGTCCTGCATACATTGAACTGTGTCACATACAAAGATAGTGCGGCAAGTCCGTCATCGGTAAAGATGCCTTCTTTGTCATCTGTAAGGTTATCGCCAAGCAGTGTAATGAGCAGATCTGCTTCATCCGTAATAGCATGGAACCCTTGTAAGATATCTTCCTGGATGGCATCGGCAATTGCATTGATTTCATCCTTGTATTGTTTTATCACTGCTAACGATTCTGCTGCTGCATTCTGCACACCCTGCAAGGCATCCTGGCAGTCATACCATTCGTCTGTACCTATGCGCTGGTTTGCAAGCTGTTCCTTTAAACTGGTTTCTTCCTGTTCATAGTAGGAAAGCTTTTTTTCCTCATACGAGATCTGTGTTTGATAAAAAGAAGCGTCTATTTTCCGTCCGGATGCTTCGATTTTCTTTCTCTCATTGTCAATGTCAGAAACATTGTTTGCGATCAGGGAGGCTAAGCTGTTATAGTAATGGCTGATATTATCAAATGCCGTTTTATAAGATTTATTTAGCTCTGTCTGCAATTCCTCGTCGAGTCTTAGCTGTTCCTGCGGATCGTCAAATGCAGCCATGCGCAGGTTGCTGTATTTTTTGCGCAATTCATCCCTGCGGGCCTGTTCAAAAACATTTTTGGAATTTGCATCCGTGGCGTTTTCCTGCTTTAATTGCAGGTAATCCATGTTTGCGGTATGCTCGTCTGCATGATTTTGGTATTGCTGACGGAAGGTTTCATTTAATTCCTTCTGTTTTTCTGCTTCAAGCTTTTCCGCTTCTACATCATCCCCGCGCAGTTTTGCAATTTTAATTCGCCAGTCATATTCCTTTTGAATAAGAGAGATATTTTCCTTTAGGTACTTGTTCTTTTCGGATGCAGACCTGGCATTATCTATAAGCGCATCATTCCGTTCTATCCTGCTGCTGGCATCATCTGCATAATTTTGGAATTTTTCTGCCTTGAGGTCAATGATCGCTTTTTTGCGCTCCGCCTTTAGTTTTTCAACCTCAGCGGAATCGCCTTCCAGCTTGGCAATCCGGATTAAGTGCCTGTAAGATTTTTTTGTAAGGGATATATTCTTGTCCAGGTATTTATTTTTTTTCTTTGGGTTGGATTCGTTTTCAGCAAGTGCATCATTGCGATCCATTTTAGACTGGATTTTATCCGCGGCGTTTTGCTGCCTTTCTATTTTCCGACTGCGTACCTGCTGTTTGGTATCCTGTGCCTGTTTCCGGTAATCAAGCTTTGCGTTCTTTAAGGCTTCACTGCTGGCATTTTTATTTAAAACCTGTTTATTATAGTCTCTGCATATTTTTGCAAAGCTGCTGGTTTGGTCGATTTGTGCAAAAAGGCTGGAAGGGATGAGTTTCCCCGCTTTTATATAGGACAGAATTTTATCTGATTTAGGTTTTGTCAGTCCGCTTTGCCCGTTTTGGACGACCTTTTTCACGTTTGCACCTGAAGCTGAGACTTTATCAAGATATTTTGCATAATTGCGTGATGTTTCCTTATATGCCTTCTTATAAACCTTTTCTTTCGACCTTTCCGCAGAAATGGCCTTCTTTGTAAGGGAATTGTACTTTTTCATGGATGCCTTTGCGGTAAGTGGAACCTTTGCGTATTGGGCATGGTTAGAAACGGCATCGTTATATTCCCTGCAAGTTTCATAAAGATCACTGTCTAAGATGGAGTTCAACAGTCTGTCCGGTATCTCTGTCCCGGACTTCATATAAGAATCCAGTTCTTCACGTTCTTCTTTGCCCAGGCCGGAGGATGCTTTCTGCTGCTTTGTCCGTAACCCCTTACGGACATCTTTGCGTGCAGTGCGTACTTCCTTTTTTGTCTTACGGTACTTTTTCCGACTGACAATCACATCATCCACATTTTCACGTGTGGCATCGATAAGACTAATCCGCTGTTCAATATTTCCAGCCTTTTGATCCCTTTTTTCAAGCGGAAGGTTGGCCATTGTCTGATACAGCTCTTTTAAACTCCTGTTGAGTTCTTCGATTTTATCCTTACATGCTTTGGCTTTATTCCACCATTCCTGGTAGGATGCAATGCCAGCTTTCAGTCCTTCATCCGTAATGGATGCAATGCGAAAGGTTCCTTCCCTTATATTTTTCTTAATATCTTCTGGGATAGAAGTCCATGTTTTTTGATATTTTTGTGATGGAAGGGCAGTAGTAGATGGAGTAGAAGATGCGCTGCTGATACCAGTGTACCGTTTGCCGCCGACGAAATCACCTCTTGACGAAAATTGACGTTTTGCAGCATAACCGATACGGCTATTCGGTTCATCAATATATGTGTCATTACCTGCATAAATGCCGACATGATGGATGTTGTTTACATTATCACCGAAAAACACTAAATCCCCAGGCTGTAAATCCTGCCTGTCTGTAATCTTTGTTCCAAGCGCCTGATGATACTGGTCTTGGGCAACACGTACGAGATCAACCCCATATTTCTTATATAACTGCTGTACAAACCCGGAACAATCTGCACCCGTTGTTAGGCTTGCGCCGCCCCATACATAGGGTAGTTTTCCGACATATTGTAAAGCATCATTGACTACACCGACCGAAGTATCGGCAACTTCCGACATCACGCCAGACACGGTACTTGTAACTATTTTAGAAGCATCGGATGCAGATTCGGTAAGTTCTTTTGTGGCAGCAGCAGACATTTTTCCTGCGGTTTTTTCTGAAGCAATGTCAGCATAGGCGTTGTACTGCTTGATAGCTTTATATTGTGCCTCGATGGCCTTTGTTGTTTCTTCAATTGCTTTTTGTGTCTGCCTTTTCTTTGCACCAAAGCTTAAAAGGTCGTCAATTTTATCTCTTGCTTTGGCTGCGGAGTCGTTCAGTGTGTTTAGTTTTACCTCGATCCAGTCAAACTCCTGTGCAGTCTGTTCTTTTTGGGAATTGTCTGTTGTCCCCACATCATTAGCAAGGTTTTTGACTGTATCTTTTGTTGTGGCGCCACCTGTATATGACATTTTGAATTCCTGTACCTGTGGGAACACGTCATCGAAAACCTGATCCATTGTTTTCTGAAATACTTCCTCAGTACTAAGCTCTTTTTTGCCATGTCGTGCCCCTGAAGCATTCAGGGCCATATTCCGGTCAAAAGCCTCCTGGAACACCTCCGCTTTTTTAACACCCATATAAGCAGTAGCAAGCTGTTTAAGACCTGTTATTTTTTCATGTAATCCCAGATCCTGATTGGCAAATATGGTCTGCTGCGACACGAGTTCAAACAGCGCCTTCCTTGCAGTTACACTCACATTAGCCTGTTCCAGAAGTTTCTTTGATGCATGTTTTGTTTTCCCGGACATATCACTTGTTGCAGCTGCTACGGCTTCCTCTGCATATTTCCGCACTTCCTCATTCTTTGCCAGTGCCTGTTCCACAATAGCAGCAGCGTTTGCAATGCCCATTTGTTCCAGCATAGCAATACAGGATGCTTTGGTTGCTTCTGTGACTTCATCAAGCACGCCAGAACCATGGATATAAGCAGACGCTAAGTTATTGAATGCCTCCTGGCAGGCATTTATGTTATCTGACGAAGATGTGACAGTTTCAATAAAGTTATTGTATTCGTCCGTATATGCACCAAATGTCTTTGTGAATCCTTCATTATTTAGGATAGAAGACCAGTCAAAATCTTCTTTATCAAGGATGTCTGCATATATCTTGTCAAGTTGGTCTAATCCTTCTGAAAGGCTTTGTACGTCTGCAAGGGCGTTATCAGTAAGATTGATATTGGAAAGGTTTTGTGCTGCACGGTTTCCATCCTCTAAACTCTGTACCAATGCTTCTACTTTCTTGCGTGTGGCTTCTGAAATATTATCCCCATTGAGAATCTCTTTTAGGTCTGTGACTATAGCATTGGTTTCCTTATCCATCCGTTTCCGTATTTTTTCAGCGGCTTCTTCCGCAGAGTCGGCAACAATGCCAAACTCAATCAAAAGAGAACTCTTATCAGAAGGAGAGAATTCGCCAGAACGGAACTTTTCAAGATAGGATTCAAGGGAGGATCGTTTCTCTTGGTAATTATCAACATTCGCATTGGATATTATACTTGAGAATGAGATAGGATTATTATCTAAATTTTTTACAATTTCACCCTTTACATATCCTAACTCGACTAGTTTATCAATTAATGTTTGGACTTCAGCTTTTGAAATACCAATAATTTCCATTAATGCTTTAAAAGCTGCCTCTCCAGGGCTTTGAATGCTATCATTAAAATCAATTTTTAGTAAATCATCTGAAGATAGTCCCTTGAGTTGTTCAGCATATTTTTTAACAGTGTCATTATTCTCAAATGCATTTGATACAGTATAAGCGACTTCTGCGGTCTTATTGATATTCTTATAGACATTATCAATAACAGCGGATGAGCCTGAAATATCTGAAGCTGCTGTAGTAAATTTTTGCTTTACAGAATCAAGATTTTTCTTAGCTGTTTCTATACCTTTACCAGATCTGAGGGCTTCGTTATACTTCTCAACAGAATTAATAGCATCCTCATACAAATTCCTTGTATTGTCATAGCTTAGAATCTCTGCTTCAGCATATTTTATTATATTTGATTTAGATTTTTCTAATTGTTCTGTATCAAAAGATTCTTCTAATATATTTAACAACGTGTTTTTGAATTGATTGACATGTTCATTCGATTTTCCGAAATCCTCATTCAAATCATGAAACAACTGGCTTATTTGATTATAAGTTTCTTCACGTGTTCCGCTGGTTATAAGTTTGAATTCGCCATTTAAACCGTATTGTCCAGCAGCTTCAACGACCTTAACTTCTAACTTGTCGTATCTTTTCAGATATTTTTCAAGATTAAAACCAACATCACTATAGTCGTTTGGACGAGCCATCGAGCCATAAAATCCAAGCCCGGCATTTAAATTCACTTTTTCAGTAACATATTTTTGGTCTTCTTGGATATTTGAGTAATTTGCTACTACATAATCCTGTGCTTTTTGTTTTGATAGCTGTTTTAATTTTGCAATCTGCTCCTCATATTTTCCGTTTACAAGGTCAATACCAAGAGCTTCCTGACCATATTTGTCAGTCAATGCTTTTTGAACTTCTATGAGTTCTTCTTTAACAGATTTTACTTCAGATGCAGAAAGGGAAGTATCATTTAGTTTAGCAGAAAGCATATCATACTTATTAATGCTATCATTAATTGAAGCACTTTCTTCTGTCCAATTATCTGTAAGTTTTGCTGATTTATCACGCGCAATCTCAGATGCATGGATAAATTTATAAAGTTCTTCTGTTACTACTTCAACTGCTTTTGTGAGTAACCAACCTGCAACCATATTTCCAGCTATAGAAAGACCTGTTAATGCTGCTTGGCCTGCTTTGGCTACAATTGTTGATGTTTTTTGCACTGAAGTAAATGCTTTTGTTTCTACAATAGAACCTTTTGTACTGCCGATTAGTTGCGCAGTTACTTTGTTTGTACCTTCCATTGCAGATTTCATTATTTGTTGTTTTTCTGCCATGGAACCATTATTAGCAATTGCTCTTTCTATTTCTTTGTTATAACCTTCTACAGCCTTTTTATCAATTGTCGAAGTATTTAAAAATGTGTTTATTATTCCATTTGATTTTACGGAAGAAAATACATTTTTTAGATCTCTTATAGTCTTCCCGAATAAACCAATAGATTTAGTTGCTCCCGTAGATTCATCAATTGTTGTTCTAAATATCATACTTTAATTAAGTGTATTGTGGAGATACACGCTGTACATTGTGGAGATGTACTTGACTTATACATTGTGGAGAAGTATAATCTAAATAAAAACAGGAGTAGTTAGTTATGTTTTATGAGAGAGCATCTTATATGTGTCCTAAATGCAATCAAATATATTTCTTTAATAAAGCAGAAGAATATTCAACAATTTGTCCTAAGTGTAATGTCGAAATGGTAGATATAGGCACTGATTTTGTTGATTCTGAAGTAGAAAAGAAAAAAGAAGAACAATTTCAGAAACGATTACAACAAGCGCGAAATAATCCAACACCATTAATTTGTTGTCCATATTGCAACTCAGTGAATACTTCTAAAATTTCGACAACCTCAAAAGTAATCAATACAGCAATATTTGGAATCTTTGGTACTAAGCGTCATAACCAGTGGCACTGTAACCAGTGCAATAGTGACTTTTAATTTTTAGCTAGTACATCTTTTCAGTAGTTTTTCATGTATAATTTCTATTTACAAATAAGGAACTGAAAATAGTAAAAAATCAGTTTCTTATATCATATAAAAATTTTAGGACTACTTTCTTTTGTAATTTCAGATGTATGAACAATGTGAAAAGATTTATCTAGACTTCTTCGGAGATATTGCTTTCTGGTGCTAATGAGTTTATTTCTTCGTAAGTTGCATTTCTGAGGTCATCGCATCCTTGTGTTTTGGCATATATTTGTGCAGCAAGGTCTTTTAAAGAACTAGCGAATGCCTTGTAGAGGTTGATTTGATGCTTTTTGGAGAAGTACTTTAAATTGACAAACAAATGACACTTGTTATTATATTAATAAAAGTGTGGAGGTATATTATGAGAATAGCAACATATATGTGTGACTATTGTTCTATGGCACATGAATTTCCAGAATCAGATAAAAGGGAAAAATATCTTTGTCCTGATTGTGGCCACGAGATGTGGTACTGGACATCATCTGATGTAGACGATGAGACAGAATTAGTTCTAGAAAATTATACAAATCAAGAAAGAATAGATAAAAATCATAAACTAATTATGCAAGCAGAACCAATTATTGAGTGCCCATACTGTCATTCAAATAATACTAAAAAGATAACAGCAACATCAAAAGCAATCAATACAGCAATATTTGGAATCTTTGGTACTAAGCGTCATAAACAGTGGCACTGTAACCATTGTAACAGTGATTTCTAAATAATAATATTTCATCCTTTCAGTAGTTTTTCATATATAATTTTTATTTACAAATAAGGAACTGAAAATATTAAAAATCAGTTCCTTATATCCATACATAGAGAATCGTGGTTCTTCTAATACTTCTGATGTAGGGGAAAAAACTTATAAATACGGGAACTGTAGGATAAGCAGTGATAGTATAACTATTAAATAGTGACTTTTGTTTATTTGCAATAAAAGTTACGAGAGAGTGGTATTGTGTTTTCATGTAACAATTAACGAATAGTTTCTTTTGGAGACGGTTTTACATCCTCATCATACATCATTTCTGTTCTATGCATGAGTGCAGAATCAGTAGCTTTTTTGCTTAAAGCAAACATTGATCTGTCATAATCTTGTATGTTCTTTATAACAGAATTCATATATCTGTCTTCTTGAATGTTAAATAGATATTTTGCTATAATTTTAGGCAGTTTAATAAAAGCAATCATTAAAGAACTTATAGAAGGAAGAATTACAGTGCTAACGCTTACAATTGACGCCACATTAACAGAAGCAAGACTACTGTATTTTGTGTATGCATATTTTAATGATAGGGCAAAAATGATGACTACTGCCACTAAAATACTCATTGTTATGACAAAGAATAATATTTTAAACTATTTTTTAGTTGTATATTAATTCTCACTGATTTAACATATTCCTCTAATAGATCAGAATAGCTTTTACTATGTTTTAACTCTTCAAAATTTTTATTAGTATCATTTTCGCTGTTTAATATATGATACATTGAAGTCAAAATACCCATCTAATTTATAACCTCCAATATTCTCTTTTCAATAGAGTCTGTTGGAGTTTCAAAAAATTGAGAAAGATATATAATTGTATAAAGTTTATTGTTATGTTCACTCTCAGCAATTTTATATTGTTCAAGAAACATTTCGTTTGGCATCAAAATGGACGCAGCAAATCGTTTGGCTCTTTTTTCTTCTAAGGTTTCATGATGATTTTTAAAATATGCATCAGAAAATTTGACTTTTGGATCGGAATACTCCGTTTTACCTAAAAAATCAAATAAATAATGAGCTAACTCATATGCAATAACGAATCTTTGGTTACTATTCACAGCCAGAAATGCGCATAAACTGCGCATTTCGTAAGAACATGAT
>CANDJR010000107.1 GCA_947385105.1 uncultured Eubacterium sp. | reverse complement strand
AACACTTCAGGTCACACTCTTTCCCTACACGACGCTCTTCCGATCTGGTTATGTCAGCAACTTCACTGATTCGCATTTTGTGCACTCCTTTCTTCTTTTTTTGAAGTTTACACTATAAACCAGGTAGAGAGTCAAGTGTTTTTTACTTTTTTTAATCAGAAAGCAGTCCTTTGCCGCAAGCAAACTTCCACAGGCAAACTTCCAATGGACTGTATTCAGCTACTGTTCACTCCGTTCTCAGTAACATGCAAAAATTCATCTAAAATTGCCTTCAGCAATGGAATTTTTGCACTCCTGAATCATTTTCTTACGGACTTTGCAGGAAATGCAAAGTCCTGTGTAAACAGTGTAACCATATTTCTGCTGGTAAGTAGAGTTTGATTATAATGTCTTGACTTTTGTATGACGGAGTGTTATTATACAATACAACAAGCTGTCATACATCAAAAGGAGGATATCCAGAATGGAACTAAAATCACTTTCCGATGCGGAACTAGATATTATGAAGATCATTTGGAATGCAGGAAAGCCATTGCTGTTTGCACAGATTAGTGAAGCATTGACTGCGAATGGGAATGCCTGGCAGAAAAATACGTTGATCACTCTTTTGTCACGCCTCATGCAGAAAGGTTATTTAAAAGCAGCGAAGCAGGGCCGAAAAAATGAGTATATCCCATGTGTTTCAGAACAGGACTTTCAGTCTGCACAGACAAAGCATTTTATCAATCGAATATATGAAGGGAATATGTCTGGTCTGATTGCACAGTTAGTACAGAGTGATACGCTCACCGAAGCAGAATATGCCCAGCTTAAGAAAATATTGGAGGAAACATAAATGCTGACATCTATACTGCTTTTGCTGCTGTCCCTGTCGATATCTGGAAGTCTGGTAATCATGCTGGTCTGCGCAATTTGCAGGCTGCTGCAAAAAAGGCTCAGCCACCAATGGCAGTATTATATTTGGATTGCAGCCATTGTCCGTCTGCTGTTTCCATTTTCTCCAGAAGAAAACCTGATTGGATATATGGCAAAACCTTTACTTGAGATGGACTCCAGCTTTGCATATATGTCTGCTGAACAAAACACGCAAAACACCCGCAATGAAAATTCATCAGATACAATTATCAGACAAAGCAGCGGCTATGCACAATCTGCGCCAATAACAGACACTAAACGTAAGGTTCAAACGATGAAAGCGTTTATAAAGCGCAATATGACAAAGCTGTTAGAATACCGTCTGCATCTATGTATTTTCTGGTTTACTGTAGCTATGCTCTTACTTTTGCGAAAAATTACTGTTTATCAGGATTTTATACGATTTATGAAAGCTAGCAGTGCGCCAGTAGATGACATTGACTTTTTGGAAATGCTTTCAAAAACAGAATCCCAGTTAGGTATCCAAAAGCCGATAGATTTATGGAGCAGCCAGATTGTTTCATCTCCCATGCTGATTGGCTTTTTCCATCCGTGCATCATTCTTCCGGAAAAAGACAATCAATCAAAACAGGCCGTTTATTATATCATGCTGCATGAACTGACACATTATCAACGGCGGGATATGTATTATAAATGGCTGGTACAGTTGGTTCTCTGTATTCACTGGTTTAATCCGTTTGTACATATTATGGCACGGCAGGTAAATCGTCTGTGTGAGTTATCTTGTGACGAAGCAGTTACTGCCAAATTGGAATCTGGCAGCCAACGAAAAGAATATGCTGCTACATTGTTAGCTGCTATGTCGAAAGAACACAACTATAAGGAACAGGTTGCCTCACTTACCTTAACAGAAAATAAGAGGCTATTAAAAGAAAGGATGGAATTTATTATGAGAAAAAAAGAAACAACAGTATCAGAAAAATTACTAACTGTTTTTTTAACCGCAACAGTGATTATTGTCAGCGTTTATTCTGGAAGTTTCCCTGCAGGAGCATCAGCCGGGACATCAGCTGGGATATCAGTTGGGACTTCTGTTAGAATAAAAGAAACTAGGCAGGCAGACAGACAAGGCAATACGAGTGAAATAACTGCTGAACAAGCAGATGAAATGGCGCTGGCACTTACAAATAAGATATGGGTATGGGAATGGGTCGAATTTTTTGTTCCATATATGACGAAAGAAGGTGCAGAAAAGCTAGTATCTGCATCCAGACATTCCGAATGGGCAGGCTATATCGATCATACTACTGGAAAAAAACTGAAATTTACCAAAAAGCAGATACGTACTGCAAGAAGACACACGCCTTCCAGACCGCTTACCAGCAAAGCACTGGACAGTCATGCACTCATGATTATGCAGTCTAATGGAGATTGGGACTGTATCTCCTTTATGCTGCCATATATGAGCAAAAAGGGAATTCGGGCAGTTACCCGCTCTTATAATTCGAAACATGGTGATGACAAAAAGCGGGCCGCAGATTATTATTGATGACTATAAATATTAAAAATACATTTAAGTATTAAAGAGCCGATAGAAAAGAAGAGATCACAAAAAACAGCACCTTATCGAACTAAGACAAGGCGCTGTTTCTTGCAGTTATGCGCTAACAAGAGTGATTGCTGGCAAACAGCTTTCGTTTCCGTTCCATCATTTCGTCAATGTGATCGATATAGAGCGCTACATCCTTAACATTTTCACATCGTTTGATCTGTTTGTCTAAGGACACGTGTTTGGAAATACTTCCGGCTCCAAGGGCCACGATAGACTGTTTCTCCTCCATAATCAGGATATTATAAATACCTTCTTTGCCGTTTTTGGCATAACCAATATTTTCAAAGTTTCCAGCCATATTTTTTTGGCGGTACAAATAGTAAGGGAACATTCCCATTTGACGGCATACACTCGCTGCTGTATCTAAATGAGCTTGTGTATTTACCATCTTGTATCCAGCATAAACTTCTGAAAACATATGTAACCGGGCTGCCCGTTTAATAGCCAAGGAATGTATTGTCAGATTATCCGGATCGAGTTTTCGCAGCGATTCCATTGTGTTTTGCACATCTTCAAGCGTTTCTTCTGGAAGTCCCATAATTAAATCCATATTTATATTATCAAATCCTAACTCCCTGGCCAGATAAAAGCAAGATACCGTTTGCTCTACGGTATGCTGCCGGCCAATGAGAGTGAGCGTTTTTTGCTTCATTGTCTGCGGATTAATAGATATGCGTGAAATGCCATGTGCACGCAGTACTTCCAGTTTTTCTTTTGTAATGCTGTCAGGGCGTCCTGCCTCTACTGTATATTCAAGAAGATTAGAAAAATCAAAAATAGATTCTATTTTACTGAATAAACGGTCTAACTGCTTCGGAGTTAACGTAGTCGGTGTGCCTCCTCCAATATAAATGCAGTTTAAATGCTTATCAGCAAACTGTGCAGCAGTAAAGGAGAGTTCCTGTTCTAATGCATCCAGATAATCATCTACGCGATCAGCCCATTGCTTTAAGGAATACGAAGGAAAAGAGCAATACAGGCAAGTACTTGGGCAAAACGGAATACCAATATACAAACTGTAGCCATTGACATAGTCCAGCTTTCGCAAAAGTGTTAATTCACGCTGGGCAATTGCAATACTTAAATCTATTTTTTCTTTTGAAGTTTCATACGTATGTGCCATATAAGCTGCAATTTCATTTTCTGGAGTGCCAGATTCCAGCATATTCATAGCAATTTTTGTCGGACGGATGCCTGTGAGCGTACCCCATGGAAGTGTCTGACCGGTATGGGCTGACAATAAATGGTATAAGTTTTGTTTGAGCAAATTTTTCGTTTGTTTTCGATCGCAAAAGTCAACCGGAAATGCAGCCTGCCCAGCAATCTCCCAGACGCTGGATGCATGTTCTGCTTTTAGCAGCATAAAGATTTCCTGCTGACGATACTCGATGTCCAGCCATAGGCTGATAGGCTGGATTTCTTTCTTTTTGTTTTTTTGAGGTGTCCAGACAGAAATATTCTCTGACGGATAAAAAGCTTTCACCAAAGAATGAATATCATATTCAAAATCATCTTTATTTAACTGTATTAATATCATGTTTAACCTCTATCATGTAAAAAGCTGTCTGAAACCACGTCTGTCCCCAAATGGCAGATCTGTTGGGCGATTAGCAGTTTCACGACAGCTTGTTTTTTATAAAAGTACAAAACATTCATCATATAAAAATAAATTGTAATCCCATAGGACAAAATTGGAAGGATCAGGATGCAAGCATTCATCTAAAGTCGCCTTCGGCAATGGAATTTTTGCACTCCTGAATCATTTTTTTACGGGGGCTGTCGCACTAAGAAAAACATATACAAAATTTAGTGGGATTTAATTCCAAAACAATACTATATCTTGTATACTCAATTCTTATTGCGACAGCCCCTGTGTGAACAGTAACCTTCAAGGAACGAAACAGGTTCAAATTATAGAAACGGATTATGCCTGCGCTCGTTTCCAATTGTCGTGCGTTCGCTGTGTCCTGGCAGTACTTTTGTATCATCTGGTAAGTCAAGCAGTTGATCCTGTATGCTGCGGACAAGCTGTGACATACTCCCTTTTGGAAAATCTGTCCTGCCGACCGACTCACAAAACAGAGTATCTCCGCTGAACAAAATCCCCTCGTTCGCAATATAAAAGCATACGCCGCCTGGCGTGTGTCCTGGTGTGTGCAGCACTTCGATTTTAAATCCTGCAAAAGACACAGAATCCCTTTCCCCATGAAAGTACGTATCTGCAGAAAAAGTAAGACGCTTTCCAATCATGCCGCTGCAGTTCCATGCTGAGTTTTCCATAATTTCTTTATCATCTTCATGGACGTAAACTGGAATTCCATAGTGTTCTGCAAGATCCGCTGCAGCCATACAGTGATCAAAATGTCCGTGTGTCAGTAAAATTACAACGGGTTTGCCGCCGTTTTTATCCATATATTCGATTAACGCCCCGGCATCGTCTCCGGGATCAATAATAATTGCTTCTTTTGTCTGTGAATTGATTGCTAAATAACAATTCGTACCTACGATTCCTACTAAAAATTGTTCTATGTTCATCATATCACTTTTGTTCCGATTTTTTCCATGAATGCAATTAAAATGAATGCAATCAAATCTGAAATAAATGTCAGACTTGAAAGCGTATCAGCTCTGAAAGCATATCAGACCTGAAGCAGCATATGATTTGATTCGCTATCTATGGATGAACCGGACCCAGTACCCCCTCTCTGCAAAAATCCCAATGCTTAGCCAGATGTACGCTCAATATCAATTACGCTTTCCACTTGACGTATTTTATCAATAATGCTGCTCATTTCTTCTTTTCCTTTTGTGCCGAATGCAATAGAAATGGTTGCCACGCCCTGCTTGCTCAGATTGGAATGAATGGAATTAATATCAATTTCACGTTCTGTAAAAATGCGGGTAATATCTACCAGAAGACCAGTGCGGTTATTTCCATAAATTTTCACTTCGCCAAGGTACAGCTCATGCTCGCTGCCAGCTCCGCGCTGCCACTCTGCTTCAATTAACCGTGTTTTTTCCAGATCCGACAGATGCATCATATTAATGCAGTCAGTGCGGTGAATGGTTACGCCGCGTCCCCTTGTAATGTATCCGCAGATTTCATCTCCAGGTACTGGGCTGCAGCATTTTGCAAAATGGGCAGCAACATCGTATAGGCCATTGACAACAATTCCGCTTTTCGATTTTTGCTGCATTGGTTTATGATCAGCCGCATCATTTGCTGCTAGTATTTGTGCATCGGAAATTTGGATTGGATAATCCTTGCGGTATTCGTCATACATACGATTGACAACGCTTGCTTCTTTCAAACCGCCATGTCCAATCGTAGCAAGACAGGAATTCCAATCATGGAATCCATATTTGCGAATGGCTTTTTCCTGATAGACTGGTTTATTCAATAAAGACCAATCGATCCCTTTTGTCTTACAGTAAACAGCAATCAGTTCCTTGCCGTGCTGAATATTTTCATCCTTTAACTCACTGCGGAACCATTGGTTAATCTTTGTCTTGGCCTGTGTACTCTTTACAATATTAAGCCAGTCATGGCTTGGACCTCTGGAGTTTTGTGAAGTAATAATTTCAATGCGATCCCCGTTTTGAATCTTATAATCAATTGTCACAAGCCGGCTGTTTACTTTTGCACCGATCATCTTATTGCCGACGGCGGAATGAATGCTGTATGCAAAATCAACTGGTGTCGAGCCATTTGGCAGATTTTTTACATCCCCATTAGGCGTAAAACAAAATACAGTATCTGAGAATAAATCTAAATCGCTTTTGAGTAAACTCATAAATTCCCGATTATCAGACATATCCTGCTGCCATTCTAATATTTGGCGCAGCCAGGTTAGTTTTTCTTCTTCCTGGTTGCCTGTGGATTTTACGCCATTTGCCGCCTCCTTGTATTTCCAATGTGCGGCAATACCGTATTCTGCAATTCGGTGCATTTCCACGGTGCGTATTTGTATTTCAAACGGCTGCCCGTCAGAACCCATTAATGTTGTATGCAAAGACTGGTACCGGTTTGGCTTTGGCATAGCGATATAGTCTTTGAACCTTCCTGGGACAGGCACATAATTTTCATGTATGACGCCTAAGGATGCATAACAGTCCTTGACGTCTTTTACGATAATACGAATCGCAAACAGATCATAAATTTGATCGATGGTCTTTTTTTGATTCACCATTTTTTTATAAATACTAAAAAAATGCTTTGCGCGCCCACCAATTTCCGCTTGTATTCCTGCACGTTCAATGTGGCTGCGTACCTCATCGGTCAGGCTGCGGATATAGTCGTCCTGTGCGATCTTTCGCTGCGCCACTTGTTCAACCAGATCACAGTATGCATCTGGATCCAAATATTTGAGTGATAAATCATCTAATTCGATTTTCACTTTAGAAATACCAAGCCGCTGTGCGATTGGCGCATAAATATCCATAGTCTCCCTGGCGATTTCCTTTTGCTTTTCTAAGCGCATGTATTTGAGTGTACGCATATTATGCAAACGGTCAGCCAGCTTAATTAAAATCACACGGATATCTTTTGCCATGGCTAAAAACATTTTCCGCAAGTTTTCTGCTTGTATCTCTACTTTATCCGCATCATAGGATAACTGTCCGAGTTTTGTTACACCATCTACAAGCAGCGCGACTTCTGCTCCAAACTCTCTGGAAATTTCTTCGTCTGTCATTACCGTGTCTTCTACTACATCATGCAAAAGGCCCGCCACAATCGTCTCTTTATCCAGCTCAAGTTCTGCTAAAATGATTGCTACGCATAACGGATGGATGATATATGCTTCACCGGACTTGCGCTTTTGCCCATCATGTGCATCACAAGCAATCCGATATGCTTTTTCCACAAGTGTAATATCTGTAGAAGGATGGTATTTGTAAATACTGCTTTTTAGTTCTCGATAGAGCCTGTCAGGTTCTACAAAATCCGGGAACTTGCGCACGCTGTTTCGTTTTGTGCCGATTTTTGCTTCGAGCTTTTCAATTTCTTCTAGATTGTACGTATGCTGCCTGGCGCCTGTTTTTACCGATGCCTGGGCGAAGCCTGCGTTTTGTGCTGCCATGCGAACCACCACCTCTTTTCACCTTTTGGAACGATATAAAGTATCAATATTAAAGCATTATACTCAATTTTTATTGAAAATGCAATGATTGTGTAAATTTTTGTTGTCAAACCCCGTAAGAAAGGTTACTGTTCACTCCGTTCACAGTAACATGCAAAAATTCATCTAAAATTGCCTTCGGCAATAGAATTTTTGCACTCCTGAATCATTTTCTTACGGACTTTGCAGTAAATGCAAAGTCCTGTGCGGACAGTAATGTCGTCGTTTACTGCTGTGCAAAATCGTTCGCATCTTTTTCCCGCAGTCCCATTTGCATCAGCTGTGACATCTGAGTATCATATTCTGTGCTTGCTGTATAATTTTTTAATAAGCAAAGCAGGTAAGCCTCTTGTTGATTTTTCGGTTCATAAGAAACAAAGAGGGGCTCTAAAAACGCATAGAAATCTTCAGGCTGGATATCATGCGGCGGAATTTTTCCGGCTAGCCTGCATAATAGCCCTCCAGCGTAATAAAATTCGTAATTTCCAAGCAGTACAGATGATTGGATGCGGCATTTAATCTGTATGCTTTGCTTTGCCAATAGTAATTCCATGTTTACTCCCTATACCATCATATGTATGATTTGATTTTATATTATTTCGGCAGTTTACCCAAATCTCTGCATGCCTTATTACAAAAATCACGCAGCACCTGCCATTCTTTCAGCGAACGGAGGTATTTGCTGCGTGTCCAAAGTGTTTGTATGGTACGAATGTATGACCGTATGATTTAACTTAACTATAAATCCTGAAAACCTTTCATGAAATAATACAGGCATCCGCACATTTTTCCAAGCGCGATGGAGACAACCAGCCATTGCAGCCCCATCTTCAAGTGCAGCCTCCGGTAAACAATTGGGTATGCGTTAATAATTTCAGCTAAAGCGACTGCCATGCAGCCTACAAAAATACCTGCGCCTAATCCAAACAGACCTAAAAACAGATGACCTGCCGGAAAATGGATATCCGGAAATACAGAAAGTATATTTCCACAAACACCGCCTAAAATAATTGCATTTTCATAGGTCATTATATGCTTGGCTGTTTTTGACTTTTCTGCCATCTGAGGGATAATGCCAAGTTTGACTGCAAGGGCAAAGCTCCCAGAAGCAACAGACAGACCAAATACAAGCCCAAGAAAGCCTAACCATACATGATTAATCCACATCAATATTATTCCCTTCTCTGCTGGCGTTTTCTACAAATGTCTGATCAATATCCTGCTCATACTTACGCATTTCTACCTGGATCGGCGTAGGATCTGGCGTAACTTTTTTCTTGCCAATATGGTTATAAAAGATCAAAATCCCGATTGGCATTCCAATCGCATAGCAGATTTCGATTTCAGTGAATCCGCTGGACTTCATCCCTGTTACCTGCCGATACAGCTTGGCAAATACGTCACCGACTGCCACATCGTTGTTAAAGGACATAATCGTAAATGCGGCACCTAAAAAAATTATAATACAAAGCAAACAAGATTTTACGATGTCTAGCCATTTATTTTCCTGCACATCGGCCTGGCATTCTATAATAAAATCTGTTTCACCCATATTTTGAATTTCCAGATCCGGATAATCTTCATGGATTTGCTGAATAATATTTAAAATAGAAAATACTTTGGAACGGTGTTTTTTTTGCTGCTGCGTTTCCTGCTTTTGAAAGGTATATATTTTTTTTTGCTTAAGCTGGCGCAGTGCTGCTTCATTGGTGCACTCCATTTTTGCAATATCCTGTAAATGGACTTGATAAGTCTGCACCAAAATATTTCTGTCAATTTTCAGATAAAGCGTGTCCGGTGTCTCTGCCATATCCGTTCTTCCTTTCCGGCATGTTTTTTATGATGCGGCATCTATACTGCCCATGGTTCTTCGTCATCGAAATCCATCTCGTTCACAAAGATACCTTTTTCACTTGTTTCATCCTCTTGTAAAAATGTCAGATAATAGTATACGCCGCCTGCTACGGCAATGAACAATAGGACAACTAAGCACATGCGGTAAATCATTTTTCCCATTTGCAGCCCCTCCTTCCTTAAAAGAATCATTATTTTCCATTAGTTTATTACCAGTATGTCCCTAATTTATCAAATTTATTCTCATATTTAATAAAAATATAAATGAAATCCATATTTGCAACATTCCTGTAATGTGATAGAATAAACAAGCATCATGATACATAGATAAGCAAACTTTTGCAGTATTCGAAAGCTATAAAATAACAGCAAGCAAATAAATATAGAAAAGAAATGAAACAGTAGTAAGTAAAAAATGCAAAAATCAAAGGATATAAAAGATATAAATATAGAAGCAAACAAAAAATTGTAGTAATGAAAAGAATGGTTGCAGAAATCAAAAAAATGAAACAGAAGCAAACAAAAAATTGTAGTAATGAAAAGAATGATTGCAGAAATCAAAAAAATGAAACAGAAGCAAGTAAATAAATGCAGAAATCAAAAGCTATCAAACGGCTGCAAGCATATTTTTTGCAGCATCACATAAGATATAGCACAAGAAAAGGCAACAAGCATGACATTTAAGCTTTTCATCTAAGCTTTTAAGGTTCGAAAAAATGCACGGAGGAGCAGCATAAAATATGGGAATAAGAACGATGAAACATAAAAGAAATGCCAGCATAAAACAAAAAGATAATAAGTGCAAACAAGTATCTTTACATAAAAACAAACAGGCGCCAGCCAATGACAGCGCGCTTGATCTCCATCATGCAAGCGCCTATGATAAATGCAAGCGCCTGGCGGATATAATACTTTCTGGTACAGCACTTACCGTTTTGTCGCCGCTTTTGGCAGGCATCAGCATTGCTATCAAACGGGATGGAGAGGGGCCTGTGATCTTTCGACAAACCAGGGTCGGTATTCATAAAAAACATTTTGAGATTTATAAATTCCGTACCATGTATGCCAATACGCCCAAAGATATGCCAACGCACCTTTTACAAAATCCCGACGCTATGGTAACAAAGGTAGGAGCTTTTTTACGAAAATACAGCCTGGACGAACTGCCGCAGCTGTTTAATATCCTGCGCGGCGACATGAGTATTGTTGGCCCGCGTCCAGCATTGTGGAACCAAGATGATTTAATTGCAGAGCGTGATAAATATCATGCCAATGATGTCCTGCCTGGCCTGACAGGATGGGCACAGATTAATGGCAGAGATGAGCTGGAAATACCAGTAAAAGCCAAGCTGGACGGGATCTATGTGCGCCATTACGGGCCTTTGATGGACATTCGCTGTATCATAGGCACTATTTTTGCCGTAGTAGGACATAAAGGATATTTAGAAGGCGGTACAGGCAGGCACAAAACTACAGGAAACGCCAGCCAGACAGGCGGCAAGCATACGTCAAATGTGGCAAACAGGCAGATGGCGGCAGATAGCGGCAAACAGGCAGCAGTTGAACCGATGGAAAAAGATACGGTGTGTAATGGGAAAAATCTGCCTGCTGCGCCTGTTAAGGTGCTAATTACTGGGAAAAACAGTTATATTGGAACTGCGGTACGCGACTGGTTATCCGCATTTGGCAGCCATTACGAAGTGACAGAGATTTCTATGCATGGAGATGAATGGAAATCTTACGATTTTTCAGGGTTTGATACAGTACTGCATGTTGCAGGCATTGCACATGCTGATGTAGGGAAAGTATCAAATGAGCAGAAACAGTTATACTATAAAATAAACCGTGACCTTGCCATAGACACGGCTAAAAAAGCAAAAAACGCCGGAGTACGTAGATCGGAAGAGCGTCGTGTAGGGAAAG
>CANDJR010000106.1 GCA_947385105.1 uncultured Eubacterium sp. | reverse complement strand
AGGCAATTTTAGATGAATTTTTGCATGTTACTGAGAACGGAGTGAACAGTAACTTGCCTCTTTCGTATTTGACAAAAATGTCGAAATATATATTGTATTCATTTCACATAAGCACTATAATAAAAGAAAAGAACTATAGAGATACAAGGGGGTTTATAATGAAGCATGAAAAAAAAGAGGTTGGCTCGAAAAAGAAGATAGCAAATGAAATTTTATCCCAAATTGGTGGTAGCGTGGTTTTTGTGCTTCTTTTAATAGCTGCTGTTTCTATTGTTATGGTAGGATGGCTAAGCATCTCATCGAAAAAAACGGAACTCATTGAGGAATCAAATGCAGCTGCTAACCAGCTGACAGGATTTCTGGAAAAGTATACCAAAAGCACACAAGTGATGGCTGTCAATCCGGATGTGAAAGAGGTCATGCAAGAAACAAAAGCCGGGGATAATATTGGGCAGGCGCAAAAAATGGAATCAGTCATGGACAATCTGATCAATATTGCTGCTACGGATACGCAAAATGTCATGGCTGCATGGATTTCTGACTTAGATTCGAGTTCACTGACACAATCCGACGGCTTTACGAGTGAGGAAGGCTGGGATATTACCGGGCGCGGCTGGTATGGCTGTATTGAAACAAAAAAATCCATTCTTACAGAGCCCTATGTAGATTCATCCACAGAAAAGCTCATTTTAAGCGCTGCTTCTCCTGTTATAGATGATGCCTCAGGCGAAGTGCTTGGCGCGGCTGGTATGGATATCGCGCTTGATCATATGACAACGATTATGAATGAATATAAAATTGGCAGTAATGGATATGTTTTGTTATTATCCGAAAGCGGCACATTACTTTATCACCCGCAAGATACATACATTCAGAAGAATTTAAAAGATATGGATGTATCACAAAATGTCATAGATGCTGTTTTGGCAAAGGAAGGTACCTTTATCAAATATAAAGAAAACGGTACTAGCAAATGCGGCTGGCTGCAGCAGGCTGGAGATACTGGATATCTTGTACTGAGCTGCCTGCCTTTAACCGAATATTATTCTGTACTGATAGGTATGATTTTTGCAATTGTTGTCTTGTTTGCAGCTGGCATCCTTTTAATTGTTATCAGGATTCGCAAGAGTACGGCACAGCTGACCAAGCCAATCTTAGAATTAAACCGTACTGCTCAGCAGCTTGCAGCTGGAAATCTGGATGTTGATCTTAGCATTACAAGCGAAAATGAAATTGGAGAGCTCGGTCAGTCTATGCAAAAGACTGTCAGCCGTCTGAAAGAATATATTATATATATCGATGAAACGTCAGATGTGTTGATGCAAATTGCAGAAGGAAATTTAAATATTGATTTAAAAAATGAATATACAGGGGAATTTCAAAAAATCAAAACCGCTCTTTTGAATATTTCTGCTTCGATGAACCAAGTGATGACTGGAATCAATGAAAGCTCAGAAAGCGTTTCTGTCGGAGCTTCTGAACTTGCCACTGCCTCTCAAGTTCTGGCAGAGGGCGCAGAAACACAGGCAGTTTCTGTCCAGCAGCTTACCGCAACGACGAATACCGTTGCAGATCAAGTAGAAAACAGCCGTAAGAAAGCAGAAGCTTCTGCACATGCAACCGCACAGGCTGCTTCTATGATCTCGCAAAATCAGGAAAAAATGAAGCTGATGATGGAGGCCATGGATAAAATTCACGAGACTTCCCAGCAAGTAGTTGGCATTATTCAGACGATTGAAGAAATCTCGTCACAGACGAATCTTTTATCACTTAATGCTTCGATTGAAGCTGCCCGCGCAGGCGAAGCAGGCAAAGGGTTTGCTGTCGTTGCCGACGAAATTGGTAAACTAGCGTTAGAAAGCTCAAAAGCAGCCACTACAACGAAGCAATTGATTGAAATTTCAATGGAAGAAATCAGCAAAGGAAATGCCATTGCTTCTGGCGCGATGAATTCCCTTCAGGAATCCGTAAGCGCAGTCGGACATGTCAATGAAATGATTCAAGAAACAGCAGAAGATGCTGCTGTACAAGCTGAAAATATGAATCAGCTTCGTACCGGCATCAAAGAGATCTCCCATGGGATTCAGGATAACTCCGCAGCCTCTCAGGAAACTTCTGCTACTTCACAGGAGCTGGCTTCACAGGCTGAGGTACTTAATCAGATGGTACAAAAATTTAAACTCTGCGAATAAACAAAAACCTTCTACAGATATTGTGCAGATGATTTCTAATAATAACATCCATGCAGTTCATCGAAACATTCAAGGAACTGCATGGATGTTATTTTTGTGACAGCGGTTTTTTAATCCGCTGATTCTAAAGATGACTGATAAGTAGGGACAATTTCCTGAACCAGCTGACGCACGCATTCACTGTCAAGATTTGCTGCCTGCTTGAGCCTCTCTAACTGCTCCTGGAACTTATCTTCATCAAAGATAAGCGGCTTGCCAATATGTATCAATTCGTTTTTTGTACTTGCAAGTCCTTCCTCATCCATTAAAAGTTCTTCGTAAAGCTTTTCTCCTGGCCGAAGGCCGGAAAACCGGATTTCAATATCTTCCCCAACCTGATACCCTGAAAGACGGATCAGTTTTTCTGCAAGCTCCAATATCCGTACCGGCTCACCCATATCCAACACAAAAATTTCTCCTCCCCTGGCATAAGCGCCCGCTTGAAGCACTAATGCGACTGCTTCTGGAATTGTCATGAAATAGCGGATCACATCAGGATGTGTAACAGTAACTGGGCCTCCTTGTGCAATCTGCTTTTGAAACAGCGGGATAACGCTGCCATTGCTGCCCAGTACGTTTCCAAAACGTACTGCCACAAATTCTGTCTGGTACTGCTTGTCCATCATTTGAATCACCATTTCGCAAATACGTTTGGATGCTCCCATAATATTGGTAGGGTTTACGGCCTTGTCTGTAGAAATAAGTACAAAACGTTTGACACCGTATGTTCCTGCTGCCTGTGCGGTCTTATAAGTACCAAACACATTGTTTTTAATCGCTTCATTAGGACTTTCTTCCATCAGCGGCACATGCTTATGGGCTGCTGTATGGTATACAATATCCGGACAGTACGTCTTCATGACCTCTTGCATACGATGCGTATTGCGTACAGATGCAATCAGTACATCAAGAGTAAGCTGTGGATAATCGTGTTTTAACTCCTGCTGGATTTCATAAGCATTATTTTCATAAATATCTACAATAATCAGCCTGCCGACCTCATGTCCTGCCAGTTGACGACAAATTTCACTCCCAATCGAGCCTCCCCCGCCTGTTACAAGGACTGTCTTTCCCTTTACATAGCCAAGTATTTCTTCCAGGTTTACCTGGATTTGATCCCGTCCAAGCAAGTCTTCAATCTTTGCCTCACGCAGCTGTGCAATACTGACTTCCCCATTTATGAGCTGGTAAGTCCCAGGCAAAATTTTCACCTCACAGCCTGTCTGCTGGCAAATTTCTACAAGCTCTCGGATTGTCTTTTTCGATGCTGTTGGTATTGCAATAATAATCTTTTTAATCTGATAATTTCTGGCTGCTTCTAAAATCTGTTCTCTGCCGCCAGCAACCGGACAGCCTAGAATATATTTTCCCTGTTTTAATGGGCTGTCATCAATAAAGCAGCTTACTTGCTGTGTGACATATTTGCTCAAACATATTTCCTTTAAAATTGCTGCTCCGGCGTCTCCTGCGCCTATAACCATAACATTTGCAATATCCTTTTGTATCGTCCCATAACCATTACGGAAATAACGGAAAAACCGATAACCAAAGCGGATACACACCTCAAAGCCAAGCAACAGCAGCAGATACAAAACATAATAGCTGCGCGGCATTCGAATTTGAAGCAAATGCATCCCGACAAATTGCAGAATGCTGGAACTGACAACCGCATATACGACGTTGCACAATTCCTGTACACTCGCATATTTCCATAAACTTGTATACAAATGCAGGAAATAGAAAATAAGAACTGTACTTATCATATGAATCAGTAAATACTCATAAACCGCCTCGATAAACCGAATCTCTATGCTTGATATATTAAATTCGTAGCGAATCGCGAGCGCCAGAAAACTAGACAGATAAATCGCTACCAAATCAATCAGCAAAAACGCAGCTGCCTTTGCCCTTTCTGTCTTCTCAATCATGTCTCTCGCCAGTATTTTCAAACCGCTCGCAAAAACGAGCGGAAACGGATGGCTGCTCACCTGCTGCCAGCAGATGATTTACATCGCCAAAACTGCCCATTCGAAAAGATGCAATACCCTGCCTGCGTTCTTCTGTCACAAGCGATGTAACAGAAGTCGGCGCTGCACAAGTTCCATGCCACAGTACCATTGGTGATACGCCAATCAAATGACTGAGCAGGACACAAGTTAAGCCAAAGTGGCAAAAAAATACAATCGTATCTTGATTTCCATGTACTACCCGGTAAAAATTGCCATCCCGCACATAACCGTGTTCCTCCAAGAGACGGTCAAAGCAGCTGGTAACCCATGTATATTCTTCCCCAACCTTGCCTTCCTGCATACGCGGTTCCTGCTGCCATGCGTCTTTATCATAAAACTGCGGAATTGTAGTCCAGTGCTGCGGCAGCCAATCCCAGGATATAGAATCTCTTTCCCTGTCCGGACGCTTAATGCGCGGAGCAAATTCCCGTAGCCATTCGCATTCCTGCGCCTCCATGCCCAATTTCTGCAGCGTTAGGGACGCTGTATCTTTTGCCCTGCCTAATGGTGACACATATATTTTTTTGATTTCCATCTGGGCCATGCGCTCAGATAACAGCTTGGCCTCATGCCAGCCCTTTGGCGTAAGGGAATCTGCTTCATAATCCGGATCTCCATGTCTAATCAATAAAAGTCTCATTTTTTTAACCCTATTCCTTTCTTAAGTAGATTCTAAATATAATTCTAAATATAATTCTAAATATAATTTTTATTTATGTTTTATATCTTTTCTCTATCCTTAATTTCTAAGTTTCCTTGTTTTTTATTTTCCTGCTTGCGTTTTCTTGTTCCCTGTCCTTTACTTCTCGGATTTCTTGGTTTTTTATTTCCTGCTTGTGATTTCTTTTTCCCTATCCTTTACTTCTTGAGTTTTTGTTCTTTCTCTTTCTGTTTGCGTTTTCTTGTTTGCTATTCTTTACTTCTCGGGTTTCTTTTTTATTTTCTGTTTGCGTTTTCTTTTTCCCTATTCTTTACTTCTCTGGTTCCTTGTTCTTACTTTCCTGCTTGTAATTTCTTGTTTGCTATCCTTTACTTTTCGGATTTCTTGGTTTTTTATTTCCTGCTTGCGTTTTCTTTTTCCCTATTTTTACCTCTGGGTTATGTTTCAGCTAGACATCCATTGTTATTTCTTTTGCATCATTTCTTGCAAATAATTTCATTATCATCAACTTTTGCTTCCTTTTTGCATCATTTCTTGCACATGCTGCACGTAAATGCTGACTAGTTCATTCCTTTCACCAAGCCCACGCATCTTGCATTGTACACAAAACCCTGCGCGCAGACAGATCGTCTTCCAGGAATCTTCTGTATCTCCGGCTACATCCTCTCTTGCATGCTTGCCGACAGCAAACATTAATGGCAATAGCATAATTGTGTCATACTGCTGCCTTCGTAATTCTACCAGATGCAGTTCTAACGATCTCCTCCATGCTCGTGTACCTGCTAATGCACTGCGTCCAGGGAGCATCCCAACCCAAAATTGGCTGTATCCTAGCTGTGCAAAACAGCTGTTTAACCGTTTCGCATACTCTGAATACAAGGTTCCATGTCCTGCAAAAATCACAGCCGTATGCCTATTTAGTTCCTGCTGCAGGCTGTGTGCAAGTGCATTTGCGACTTGCCTATAGTCACTGTCGTCATACAGCAGCGGTTTGCCGATCCATACATTGACAAACTGTCCCTGAAAGGAATCAGCAGTCTTTTGCAAATGTCGATATGCTAAACCGTCCAGTACATAAGTAGGCACTATCCATACATCTGTCACACCATCTGCAAGCATTTTCTCCATTACCTGTGAAAAAGTTTGTGCGCCTTTTAAATGTCCCGTCTGAGAGCTCTTACACGCTGCAGACTGCGCATACAAAGTTTTTTGACATGTCTTTGTGCCAACATGTGTATAAGCACAATAAAAGCTGCAGCCTGCAAACTTCTGCCGCAGCTTTTTTTTCAGTCGTGCAACCGCTTTTGAGTTTGCCATGCTGTCATTTGTCCCATAACAGACGATCAAAAACGCTTGTTTCATGCTCATTTAACTTTCTCCATCTAATTGGTCGAATTCATCCATCTTCTTATACTCTGGCCTGCGTACTGGCAGCCGCCACATTCCAGGTGCAAAAAGTACTAAAATAGGAAACAGTTCCAGCCTGCCTATGAGCATATCTCCCATGAGTATAATTTTTGAAAATGCACTGTATCCGCCAAAGTTTCCAGTAGGCCCTACTGCCCCTAATCCTGGGCCGATATTATTCAAAGTAGCTAATACTGCTGTGAAGTTTGTCGTCATATCATAATTGTCAATGCTTATTAAAAGTACAGAACCAAGCAAAATCAAAATGTAAGCCGTCATATAACAAAGTGCAGTCTTTACGATCTGATCTGGCACACGTCTGCCATCCATATATACTTGATTCACGCTTCTTGGATGCGTCATATACAGCAGTTCATTTTTTAAAGCTTTTGCTACAATCATCAGACGCGATACTTTAAAACCGCCGCCCGTACTGCCTGCACATGCACCCATAAACATCATCAAAACCAAAATTGTTTTTGAAAGCTCTGGCCAGAGGTTAAAGTCCTCTGTTGCAAATCCAGTACTGCTGACCAAAGTTGCTACCTGAAACAGCGCTGCATGAAATGCTTCATAAAAATTTTCAAACCCATGCCGTATATCGCATGCAATCACTGCAGTCGCTGCAAATACAAAAATTAAAAACCACTTTACTTCGGAATTGTGGAAAATAGCGTCTTTTGCCTTTCGGTAAATGAGTAAAAAATAAGTATTAAAATTAATGGCGCACAGCAGCATAAAAATAATAATAATGATCTGCACTGCATGGCTGTAAGACGCAATGCTTGTGTCTACTAACCCAAAGCCCCCTGTTCCAACTGTGGAAAAGGATAATGTAATGGATTCATAAAGCGGCAGTCCGGCTGCCCACAACAGCAGCATTTGCGCCACAGTAATCACCATATAGATTTTGTATAAGATAAGCGCCGTCTCGCGGACTTTTGGAACAAGCTTGCCAACCGAAGGCCCCGGACTTTCCGCACGCATCAAATGCATATTGGAACTCCCGGAAGACGGCAGCACTGCCATTAAAAAGACAAGCACACCCATTCCGCCGCTCCAATGTGTAAAGCAGCGCCAAAATGCTGTTGCACGCGTCAAATTTTCTACAGTTTGACGCACGCTTGCACCTGTTGTAGTAAATCCTGATATCGTATCAAATACTGCGTCAATATATGAGGGATATTCTCCGGACAGATACATTGGCACAGCGCCTGCCAGACTGATCATAATCCAGCTAAATGTAACTGCTACAAATCCTTCCCTTGAATAAAATACTTTGCTTTTCTGCTTGAAAAGGCGGATAAACATTCCAAGCAAAAAACAAATCGCTCCAACAATCAGATAATAAAATCCTTCCTGTTCCCGATAGATCGCTCCAACAGCTGCTGGGACCAGCAAAAATAATCCCTCACAGCATAATACACTCCCCAAAATATACCGTATCGCTGAATAATTCATCGTTTCCTCCTACTTTAACGCATCCAAAATATCATGCATCCCTGTCTGCGTAGTAATCAGAATAACCGTATCACCAACCGCAATCACCGACTGTCCTCTCGCAATCTCCAACCGGCCTTTGTGCGTAATACATCCTATAATTACATTCGGTTTTAACTTTAAATCCACCAGTGGAATTCCTACAATTGGAGAGTTATCTTTAATCAGGAATTCTAAAACTTCAACACGATTGTCATTCAAACGGTACAATGTTTCTATATTACTGTCCAGTGAGTTTTTCATTGCGCGTACATATTTAATAATATGTACTGCTGTAATATATTTTGGATAAATCACACTCCCCAAATCCAAACTATCAATAATATCATCGTAAGCAATCCGATGGACTTTGGTAATGAGCTTTGCTTTGGAAAGACTTTTTGCAAATAACGTCAGCATAATATTTTCTTCATCAAAATTCGTATTGGCTACAAATGCTTCTGTTTCTACCAGCCCTTCTTCTAAAAGCACGTCTTTATCCGTTGCATCTCCATGAATAATCATTGCCTTTGGCAGCATTTCTGCCAGTTCTTCACAGCGGTTGATGTCCCGCTCGATAATTTTTACCTTTACTCCCATCTGCAGCAGCTGTTTTGCCAAATAAATAGAAGTAATGCCACCACCAATAATCATAATGTCCCTGGCAGCGGCTGTAGGTTTTCCCATTTTTTTAAAAAAGTCAATCGTCTTTGCCTGTGTGGCAATGACTGTAATGTTATCTTTTTCCAGTAGGGTAAAGTCACCGCCTGGAATTACTACTTGTTCTCCCCGTTCTACAATCGGTATAAGAACGTCGCAGTGCAGCTTCATGGACATTTCCTTTAGCTTCATATTGCATAACGGGCTGTCTTCATCAATCCGGTAGACGAGCAGCTCAGATCGGCTCTTTGCAAATGTATCTACCTTTAATGCTGACGGGAATTTTAACATTCTCGCCATCTCCCTGGCTGCTGTCAGCTGAGGATTGATAATCATAGACAAGCCTAATTCCTCTTTAATAAATCCAATTTCACTGCTGTATACTGGATTCGAAACACGCGCAATGGTATGGCAACCGCCTGCTTTACGCGCAATTAAACAGCATAATAGATTTAACTCATCTGCGCCTGTCACTGCCACCAATAAATCTGCCTGCTCTACACCGGCTTCTGACTGCACATTAAAGCTGGCACCATTTCCTACCAGTCCCAAAACGTCATAAGCTGCGGAAACATCTTTTACAAGCTGCTCCCGCATATCAATGACTGTAATATCATGCCCTTCTGTACTTAACTGTTCTGCAAGCGTGGATCCTACATTTCCACAGCCTACAATAATGATCTTCATAGTTTACTCCTGTCTGGCATTACTTGATTCTGCCTTGCAAAAAAGCCCAAAATGCTCTAATGCATGATAAATTCCATCTTCATGTAAAGAGTCTGTTACATAGGATGCCTGTTTTTTTACAGACTCGCTGCTGTTGCCCATTGCTATACTATGTCCTGCAACTGCAAACATCGGCAAGTCATTTACACTATCCCCAAACGCATACGTATCTTTGATGTCAATGCCAAGCTGGGCACATACTTTTAAAATGCCCGTGCCTTTGGAACAGCCCTTTGGCACTACTTCCACCACTGGCATCTCATGGATTAGCAGCTCATATTCCTGTTCTAAATGCGGTTTTACGACAGCCATATCCGCTCTATCAATCGCACAGGAAAATTTGCTTACTTCCCACTGCTTTTCATTGCCAGTAATGGAAATAAGCTCTGCGCCTAGTTCTTGTTTGAGTCTTGCAATATAGGTATCCCCTTCAAAATCATCTTCATCCAAAAACAAATGATAGCGTCCCTCTAAAATTGCGGCAACCTGATTGGCTTTTAGGAAATCAACCGTCTTTTTTACCTGGTCAAAATCCAGTTTCTTATAGTATAGTACTTGGTCTTGGAACTCTATCATTGTTCCGCATCCGCTTACAATCCCATCAAACCCAATCGCAAGTAAGTCTTGATTACGTACAAACGCCCTGCTGCGTCCTGTACACAAAAAAGCATAATTGCCTGCTGTTTGAAGCTTATGGATTCCGTCAATGGTACTTTGCGGAATATAGTTGTTTTCATCTAAAATTGTCCCGTCTATATCAAAAAAAACTGCTTTTTTCATAGTTCTCCTTTAAGAGCGCGAAAGCTCCAGCATTTTTCTCTTTAACTGATTTTCCATATCCGCCAGCTCTGCCTGTGCAGCAAGCCGCCGTTCTTTTCCCTCTGATTGAATCTTCATTACTTCATCCAAAGTCGAAATCAATGTCTCATTTGTATGCTTTAACGTCTCCAGGTCAACGATTCCCCGCTCAGATTCTTTTGCACTTTCCACTGTTGCAAGCTTTAAGGCATCCGCATTTTTTCTTAACAGCTCATTGGTCATATCTGTCACTTCACGCTGTGCTTTTGCTGCCTGCGTAGAATGCTCCACACCGATTGCAATAATCATCTGACTTTTCCACAATGGAATCGTATTGACAATCGTAGACTGGATTTTTTCCGCCATCATGGTATCTGAATTTTGTACCATACGGATTTGCGGCGCTGTCTGAACAGAGATCGTACGTGTCAGCTGCAGATCATAGAGCTTTTTCTCAAAACGGCCGCATAAATCTGACAGATCTCGCGCTGCCTGTGCATCCTCTGGCTGATTCGTCTGCGCTGCTTTTTGCTGCAGCTTAGGCAGCTCAGATGTACGGATGTTTTGCAGTTTCTTTTTGCCCGCAAGGATATACATGGACAGTTCCTTAAAATATGCCAGATTTATCTCATACATCCGGTCCAATACATCAATATCTTTTAAAAGCTGTACCTGATGTTTTTCCAGCACTTTTACGATTTCATTTACATTTGTCTCTACTTTATTATACTTTGCACGCATAGCGCTAATCTTATTCTCGCTTTTCTTAAAAAAACCAAGAAATCCTTTTGCTTCTTCCTCTGCGTCAAAGCTCTTTAATTCTGTCACTAAGCCAGCAATCATATTGCCAACTTCGCCAATATCCTTCGTACGGACATTTTCCAGCGCCCTTTCAGAAAAATCAGCCATTTTTTTCTGTGTCCCTACGCCATACTGCAAAATAGCACCAGAATTGCGCAAATCGATCTGTTCTACAAAAGCATCGACCTGCTGTTTTTCCTCATCAGAGAGCATAGAATCATCCAATACTTCCTCCTTGGGCTGTTCTGGCATTGGTACTGGCACAGGCGCCTGCGGCGCTTCTTCAAAGACAAGCGACGGCGTAGGCGCTTTTGCAGTAAATTCTTCAAAATTGTCTGTCAATTTTTCATCCTCCTGTTTTTCTCATATATCAGAATCACATTTATTATCAAAATCAAATTCGAAACTTTCTCATTTTTATGATATTACTATCTCTTTCATTATCTGAATCAAATTCATCTCTTTCTTATTTTTAGGATATCACTATCTCTTTCGTTATCTGAATCTCTTTCGTCTCTTTCTCAGTTTAGGATATCACTATCTCTTTCATTATCTGAATCATTTTCGTCTCTTTCTCAGTTTAGGATATCACTATCTCTTTCGTTATCTGAATCATTTTCGT
>CANDJR010000105.1 GCA_947385105.1 uncultured Eubacterium sp. | reverse complement strand
TTCCCTACACGACGCTCTTCCGATCTCCCAAGGTTCTCCGGCGGCATTTCAGGATTCCGTATGATAAAGTTCTCAATGCTCCCTGATGAAATGCCAAGCAGCTCCGCAACCAATTCTTTCAACAGCTCTGGATACTTTACAAACAACATTTTGAACAGTGTATCAGTTTTAAAAGTGTATTTTAGTTTTTTCATCAAGTCTCCTCATTTGCTTTTCTTTATTTTCAGTATACAGTGTTTCTGCACATTTTGCCATAGGAAACTGTTACGTTTTTTGCCCATGAATAAACTATAAATTTTATCTTAACTTATTAGAATTTATCTATTTTTCTCTGTCATTTCCAAATTGCTTAATATGACATATAATGAGAATTTTCTTTATCCACATTTATTTCTGTTAATTTTTCACAGCCATTGAATATTCTTGGATGAATTATTTCTAATCTGAAATCCTGCACTCCTGCAGCCAGCGGTAAAATGTAGACGCACTCATCCCCGCCTTTTCCAATGCCTCATCAAATGCCTTACAATATTAGGCGTATATACTTCACTCCTTGGACAAACGTTCTTTTAGAAGTGTGTTCCTTTTGGTCACAGTAGCATTGCTGACTGCATAAGCCAGTGCTTTCTTGGTGCCGACCATGACCAGTATCTTTTTTGCCCTTGTGATGCCAGTATATATCAGGTTTCTTTGCAGCATCACATAGTGGCTCATCAGCACTGGCATGACTACGACCGGATATTCTGAACCCTGTGCCTTATGGATAGTAGTAGCATAGGCATGGATCAGCTCGTCCAGTTCTGTCATATCATATTCCACGAGCCTGCCGTCAAAGTTTACAGTCAAATTTCTGTCCTGGATACGCACTGACTGAACTATGCCGATGTCGCCGTTAAACACTTCTTTCTCGTAATTATTTTTGATCTGCATGACTTTATCGCCGCTGCGAAACACATATCCGCTTCTGTACAGCCCATCTCCTGCCGGGTTCAGCGCCTCCTGCAGCGCAAGATTCATGCTGGCAGCTCCTGCTGCTCCCCGCTGCATTGGCGTGAGCACTTGTATAGACTGCGGCTGTATGTGGTAATAACCCGGCAGTTTGGTCTTTACCAGTTCCACGATCTTTGCTGCCGCTGCATCGGCATCTTTACATTCCATAAAGAAAAAGTCTGCTGCTTTTCCATTGGAAATATCCGGCATCTTTCCCTCATTGATGCGGTGGGCATTCATGATGATGCGGCTTGCCTGCGCCTGGCGGAAAATACGCGTCAGACGGATCACAGGAAATCCTCCAGAAGCAATGATGTCGCGCAGCACATTCCCGGCGCCCACAGCCGGTAGCTGATCTATATCACCTACCAGGAGCAGGCGCATGGACTGCGGTACTGCCTTTAACAGCGAATTCATCAGAATAATATCTATCATGGAACATTCATCCACAACAAGCACATCACCCTCAAGCGGATTTTTCTCATTTCTCTGGTAGCCCTCCGGCGGCCTGCAGCCAAGCAGCCGATGGATTGTCTCCGCTTTCATCCCAGTTGTTTCTGACAAACGCTTTGCCGCCCTGCCAGTCGGAGCTGCAAGCAAAATTTTAAGCCCGTATGCACGAAAAGCGGTTATAATCCCCTGTGTAGTTGTCGTCTTTCCTGTTCCCGGCCCGCCAGTCAGTACCATCACTTTTGCAGATGCAGCCAGACGGATAGCCCCTGCCTGGATTTCATCGTATTCCATATGCACGGCCTGCTGGATTCTGCCTACATCTACAGACAAGTCCATATTTCCGGTTTCTTCCCTTGCCTTTTGCAGCTGCACCCACAGCCTGTCTGCTGCCGGAGCACTTGCCAGTTTCTGAAGCTTATTGGAAACACCAATCTCTGCATAATAAAATGCAGGCAGATACACTGCCCTTTCTTCCGGCAGTTCCTCGCAGATGAGATCCTTTGCCTTAACCATTTGGTCCATTGTCATTACAAGGTATTCCCATCCTGCATTTAAAAGAGCAGATGCCTTTTCCAGAAGCTGCCTTTGCGCAGCATATACATGTCCGTCATCCGCCAGCTCACTGAGTGTATACATCAAGCCGCTCCTAAGACGCACATAAGATTCTTTCTCAAAACCGAGTTTTTCTGCAATGCCGTCTGCTGTCTTAAAGCCGATTCCCCAAATGTCGTCTGCCAGGCGATACGGATTTTCCCTCACTTTTTCAATGCTTTCACTGCCATACTGTTTATAGATTTTTGCTGCAAATGCAGTGCTTACATTCTGCTTTTGCAAAAAGAGCATGATATCTTTCACTTCTTTCTGCCTTTGCCAGCTTTCCGCAATCTGGCGGACGCGCTTTTTTCCTATACCCTCGATTTCCGTGAGCATTTGAATGTCATCTTCAATGACATGAAAGGTATCGATGCCGAAGCGCTGCACGATCTTCTTTGCAAACTTAGGCCCAACTCCCTTAATCAGCCCGCTGCCGAGATATTTTTCCATTCCATAGACAGTTGCTGGAAGTGTTTCCTCCCATTTTTCAGCCATGAACTGCCTGCCGTATTTTGTGTCTACTTTCCAGTTCCCCTCCGCCAGGATAACAGAGCCTACATTTGCATCCAAAAGATTCCCGACCACAGGAACCAGGCCGTCATAGCCTTTGATATGTACTTTTAGGACAGTATACCCGTTTTCCGGATTCTGGTAAGTGATGCGTTCCACCACGCAGCGAATTTTTGTCATGGTGCAAACCTCCGTTTTATCTGACTTACTGCTGTCCTTAGTTTAGCACACCGGCACAGCATCTGCAAGATACCATACATGCATGCAACGGCTTGCCTTTGAAATACCGCTTTGCCGCTTTGAATTAATCATATCTTTTTATACAGAAACTGATATGCTTGTCTCCTGCTCCATAGAAACTGCCTCTCCTGCCTTTGTATATGTCACTGGCTCTTTTCGCACATCTTGCTTTCTCATATCTGTTTCTGACCCCGTTGTGTCTGCATCCACATGATCTTCATGATCTTTTATGAACACCTTTCCTTCTTCGCTGATCTCGACGGTGTCTTTACTAGCAGCATTCTTGTCTTCCTGTATCTTCTCCTCTAGCTTTTCGCGTTCTTCCTTACGTGTTTGGAGCGCTGCTTTACGCTGTAGCTGCTCCTTTTCCCTTGCTTCCTTTGCGTCTTCTTCCATTCCTTTGTCAGCTTTCGCTTTATATTCCTCCGCCTTTTGGGAAAAATCACCCACATACTCCATTGCACGCTCCATGACTGTCATATCGCCTTTACGCCTTGCTTCTTTATAAACACGCATAGGAGTATTCATCAGGTTCATATTTGTCCTTGCGCCAACGAGTCCTTCCATTGTCTTTGTATGCATAGTACTGCCCTCCTTTTTACTTTTTTGAATATAAAAGTCCTTGTCTTTTCTTTCGGTATTGTGAAGATACCATATTAGGTTCATGCTTCAAACAGCCATTTTAAAGTTATATACGGAATCATTTCGCGGCATTTTTCTCCATAAAAGATAGCGCATCTCTACCATGTAAATACAACCTATTCTTTCCTAATCCTCCATCATTTTCTGTTTTCTTCTATCCATTTCACAGCAAAATCCACCAATGCCCTTTGGCTCATCATGGAAAGAATTCCATTTCCAAGTGATACGTGGCGCACCTTCCCTGTCTGCTCAAATGCCTCTCCAATTGCCGAAAAATCTTCTCCATCCACAGCTAATGTCTCATAGGATTTCCATATCCGCTGTCCGTCAAGCCGTATAGCACTGCTTTCTGTGACCATATGTTTGTTTGGATATTCAGCTCTTACATCCGCCAAATGAAGGGAAGTGTTTTTGTCATAACCAACGCCAAGTAATAAAACATATCCATCAAGTTCATACAGTCTGCCAATTGGTGAATTGTCTCCAAAAATATCCGACAGGTCATGGTTTTCTGTCAGATACTGTGCATAACGTCCCCATGCCGCTACTGATCTTGCAGGGTGATCACTCCGTAGTGTTCCCGGCCACTGCCGGAACATTTCTGCTACAGCACCCATCGTATTTGTTGGTGTGATCTGCTTGTCATAAGCAGGTATGTTTTCGCGTATGACAGACCACCATTCTTCTGGTTCCTGCCAGTAGACACCTGATAACGGATCTAAATTCTTCCATGACTGTGTCGGCATCATAATCGTACCCTCATTGCCAACGCTTTCTGTCAATGCTTCAATGACTGACTGTGCGCCTCCACACACATATCCCAGGCGATTCAAAGATGTATGAACCATTATCGCCTGACCTTTTTGCACACCAATATCCTTTAAAGCATTTGTAATATCGCCCGGGGTTACCAATTTCCTGTTTTCCATCTTATTCATCCTCCAATCTACGTTCATGCAGTTATTATAATAAAATATTCTTAACTTGTCATTTCTTTTTTCGTCTCAGCATCTGTATTCGCACTTTCAGCAGACCTCACTCCCATACTGCTTTTTTTCTTCCGAGACATTATTCGCATTATTCTCTTTTTCATCTTCTTTTACATCCTCTTTCTTATCCAGTGTCTGATCTGTTTATCCTGTTTTGCCTTTTGTGCATCTGATATGATATTTTCATAAGGGATTTTAACTACCTGCTCCTTTGAACCAAATTGAGACTCGTATCTATGACTGCCCACCCACACGCAATGCAAAAATTAACACAAGCCATCGTATTTGCTATGAGAACATACAAAACGATGCTTGCGTCAAGCTAACTTATCGTATGATTTTTAAGTTTCCGGCTTCCATACTATAGACATGGTCGCAAAGAACTTTTATATCTTCTGAATTGTGACTCGCGACTATTATTACTTTTCCTTCCTGCTTAAATTCAAGAAATATATTTCTCATTTCTACTACGCCCTGATTATCCAATCCATTAAATGGCTCATCCAGTATTAAAAAATTCGGATTTTCCATAATTGCCTGCGCAATAGCTAATCTTTGGCGCATTCCCATCGAATATTTACCCACATGCTTTTTGGATTTCGGATCAAGACCCACTCTTTTCATAACATTTTCCAAATATGGCTTATCATTTTTATGATTCAGCATATATAAATACTCCAGATTTTTTATCCCTGAATAATTTTTTAAAAAAGCAGGATCTTCAATAATAATACCTGCTGACCTCAAAACTTCAGACTGCTTGTTCCTCTTTGTTCCATTTACTACGATACCTCCCGAATCCACGGACATCAGCCCGCACATTATTTTAAACAACACAGTTTTCCCTGCACCATTTCTCCCTATAATGCCAGTAATCTCACCTTGATTACATTCCAAGCTGATATTGTTAAGAACCTTTGTCTTTCCAAAAGATTTATTAACATCTATTATTTTTATACGATTGCCTTGCTCCTGCATATGATCACTCCTCATTTGTCCAACTCAAATCTTTTGACTGCATCCCTTTCAATGAAGCAACAGATAAAATAGGGATCAAAATAACTGTTACTATAATTATCTGCAAAAATGATGGGTGTTTTTTACACATTTTGCCATACAGCAGAAGCAGATTAAGCCATGAAAGTGGAGATATAAAGCCAATCCACTCCTTATGTAAATATAAATTAGCAAATACTACTGGCAGCACAGAAAAAAAAGTCCCCGACACTACTGCAGCCGTCCTGTTTATATAAATACTCAATACAAACATGATCATTCCAATCAATCCTGTCACAACAAACAAAACCGTCCAAAAGATCAATAAAGTTCTTATTGCACTATTTTCATTTATTATCTCATAAGGGAAAAAAATTTTTACTCCATAATCTGTTCCGGCACTTGTCATGGCAAGGGAATTATATAATTTTCCCCATTTCGTATCCAGTTCTATCCTTGGTAATAAAATCAATACACTCAATGCAAATTCAATGATTGAAAGCATCATCGCTGACAGGCAAATTCTCAGTATTTTTGTAAATATCCATCGTTTTCTCCCTTGTCTCATCAGCACATACATCTCGTGCTTTTGCATAAATGGTATATTGGAATAAAAGTAAACTACAGAGATTCCATAAACAAATAAGCAATAAACATTTTGTCCAATAAAAGGCAATATCCATGGTGTTGCCGGGTAATCAGCCATAATGGAAAAGTGCTTAACAGTGCTGATATAATAGTGCAGGATACTATACTGAAAAATGCAAAAAACCAATAACCGCTTACTGAAAAAATTATTAACAGCATCATTCCATATACATTTTACTTTATTCATAAATTTTACTCCTTAAGCTAATAACCATAATCTTTCTAGTCAAGCATAAATTCATGACAGCTATGCCAATTACCAATGTCACAGACAAAAAATCATTTAAGAAAAGATTGTTCGACGGCGAAAAAATCACAGCTAAACTCAGCATTCCTGAGGACATTTCTGCCAACGCATAATCTGTAAAATAGTAAATAATCATTGGTGCCGACAATACAAGCATTCGGTTTGAAATAAACATAGAAAGGCAGGATGCCCATAAAGCCATAATTCCAACCAACACACCATACTGAATTCCATAGCAGAGATAATAGAAAGGATATAGTCTATATATCAAAAAAAGCCTCAATCCGCCAGCATGAATGATATGATCATATTGTAATCCGGATATCTCCACCCATGGCAAGCTAATATGTAAAATACTGGAGAACAAAAAAACACCCAATGCAGTTGCTATAATTGTTGTAATAAAAATGCTTAAAACCCGGGCTGTCACATATTTTCCTAAATCTCCCCGGATAATCTGCTGCAAAACATACTTTTGTTCCAGATCTTCACAAAGACTATCTGCAAAAGCAATAGACCCACACACCAGTATAATCATAGCAGGCATTCCATACATAACAATAGAAAAAACATATAGTACATCTGTATCCAGCGCAATTCCTTCCTGTGTCGCAAACAGTAATACGCATATAATCAAAACAACTGATAGTATAAACTTTATTGAACATATAGAACGTTTAAAGTCCGCTTTTAGATAACAATACATTTCTTTCAAGGTACTATCTCCTTCGCTGTCTGCGCATCTATAATTACCTGAATTGCCTGTTGTTTTTCCCCGGATTCTTCAATTCCTTTTATTATCCACACTGGTTTGACATCATATACTCCCATTCCAGAAGATAAATCAACATAATAATACAATTCTGCATTTGTCATTTCATATGTCGAACTTCCAAGAATTTGTGTATACTTATTTGCGGCTGTTTCGGCAATGGTATCTATAGGAAGTAATTGAACTCCTGTCTTTTCCTCTGAAATGTCAAATACTTTTTCAATATCCAAATATTCTATTCCGTTTTGGGACACAAATGCCTGCACTGGCGCATTCACATCTTTTATATCTGAAAAAATTTCACAATATACATGATAAAGCGGAAGCCCCCTATATATTTCATTTATGCAAAAATAATACCCTTCGTCTGAAACAGACCACTTTTCTTTGTACTGTGCATGATCAATATTACCATCCATATCTTCATGATACTCCTGTGATTGCATGGTTGCATAATCCAAAGCGTATCCCGTATAGTCGTATTCAAATTTCGTGTTAATTTTCGTTAAGATATCACTTACTGTCTGAAACGCTTCTTCACGATCCATAAAAGTTAATTGTTCTTCTTTAGAATATAAATCGACGTTGTATCGTCCATCTTCATCATCCAGTACAAATGCGCTGCGTATGTATGGCATTAACATTCTTTTCATATATGTCATTTGACTTGAAACCGGTCCATATGACAATGTCGTTTCTTCCGGACTGACATACGTTCCCGTTTTTACTTTCTTTCCATACTCATCATTTTCCTCATACTCATATGTTTCATAGGTATCATTATTGCCAAATAACAGATCAAAAGCTTGTCCTACATCCACTTTTTTCATCTGGGCTTTCGCAATAACTGGTATTTCTTCTGTCAGATCTGCATCAACGATTATATCCATGTTAAATTTAACATTTTCGATAGTATTTTCGTAACGTGCAGGAAATAATATGTCATCAGATGAAGCATCCTTAACATCCATAGTTTCTGTTGTATCAAAGTCCTGTACATGATCCTTTATGTTTTCCTTGTTCCCACAACCTGTCAAAAAAGCAAAAAATATAGTGGCTATCACAAAACTTGACTTCTTTTTCATTTTACTTTCTCCTAGTATCTTTTCAATAGGTGTGGCTGTCGCATTAAGAAAAATGATACCAGATATAGCTAGTTTGAAACATTCTTCTATACTATATCTTGTATATGTTTTGCTTAGTGCGACAGCTCCAAATTTTCTTTCGATGCGTACACAGTAAATTAATATGCTTTAAATATATGCAGCTTACTGCAGAGCATTCATCTCACAATATTGCAGGACCAAAATCTATAACATTTATCTGTCCCTGCAATACGACATACTTGTTCTTACGGAGTATAGCGGTAAACAACATGAAGCGTATTCCCAGATGCCGATGCTCCAAATCTCCCCTGCAGATAATAATATTCACCCGAAGGTGCATATTTGTTATACGCTTTACAAAATTGGTTGCACGTACATAACACTTATTCCCATAATCAGTTCCACCAGCTTTCAAAGTTCTTTTGGACAAATTATCCTGCTGGTATCCAAAATTGTTAACCGTCAGGGTAAAATCTGTAGTTTCTGCATGTGCCAGCAGCCCGGTCGAAAACAACATCATCATACATAGTCCCAGCGCAATAACGTTTCTTTTACTCTTTCTCTTTGTTCTTTATTTTGATACATGTATATCTTTGTGAAATCAATGATAATTCTCATTATCCGTATTTCTGCCATAATTTCAACCCTTCTTGCGCCAAACGACATTTTTCGCCTTCGTTTGGTCATTATATAAGTTACGCCAAAAGTCTGCCTGCAATACCCTCATTTAGCATCTTAACTATGGCATTCAGCAAATACTTTTAATCATCCATGACAATTTGTTCTTCTATCATCTTTCCTCTGTCTATTTGGTGCCGCAGCTTTCTATTTTTTACACTCTCAAAAATAATAGAAAAATCATAATCATCAGGATATAACTTTTCTGCAGCTACATGGAGTTTAATTCTTTTATGGTTAATCCATATCTTTTTATTCGCCATCTGCACTCTTAAAACACCTTTTTCATTCGCTGTCTGGCAGACAATCCCTATCTTTTTATCAGGATATACTAAGACACTGTCTCCCAAGTGAAACTCCTGTCCTCTTTGAGCTGCTTTATTTGTCCTTATTTTTTGAATACGTGGCATCTTGCTTTTTTGCAAATGACTTTTAGAAACAACTTGTTTCAAAGTTCCCGGTATTTCCTCTTTCCCGTAAGCCGCCTTCATTGCTGTTTTTAACATTTCCTCTGGCATTCCTATTTTACCGGCTATATAAAAAGCACAGCTTTCCCCTGCTTCACCAATTATTAATTGATAAAGAGGTTTTAAGCTTTCCTTGTCAAAAGCCATCTTAGCATTCTCAATTCTTGATTTTTTATCTGCATATTGTTTTACTTCTGGATAATGCGTTGTAACAAGAAAGAGTGCTCCGCTCTTTTGTAATTCTTCTAGTGTTGCGATGGCAATTCCCATACCTTCTGTCGGATCTGTGCCAGAACCAAGTTCATCCATAATGATCAGGCTGTCTTTATTTGCTTCTTTTAATATTTCTAACAGGTTCACAATATGAGCTGAAAATGTAGAAAGATTCTCAGCTATATTTTGTCCATCCCCGATATCACACAAAAAATTGCTGTTCATACAAATCTCTGCTCTTTTACATGACACGTGCAAGCCGCATTGGGCCATCAGACAATTTAATGCAACCGTCTTAATTGCAACTGTTTTGCCTCCCGTATTAGGTCCTGTAATCACTACACCGTCAAAACTTTTCCCTATTTCAAATTGAAGCGGTACACACTCTGATGGCACCATAAGCGGATGCCGTCCGTCTTCTAATTGGATATACCTCTTTGTATTTATCTTTGGTTCTACTCCTTGATATTCCAAACTTAGTTTCCCTTTCGAAAAAATAAAATCTAATTTTTCTATCATATTGATATTTTGTTCCAAAATCTCCGCAGCATCGGCAACCATCGCTGAAAGACAATAGAGTATTCGATATTCTTCATTTTCTTCATATATCCGCAGAAGCTGCAATGTCTCATAATATTTTCCTACAGAGGTTGGTTCTATAAATAAAGTACCTCCTGTTGAAGATTTATCAATCACATTTCCCTTGATTCTAGATTTATATTCTTTTTTAACAGGGATACAAATATGACCATTTCTTAGCGTGCTAAAATGATCAGACAGACTTTCCTTATTTGCCCGAATCACTGCGTCCGCTTTCTCCTTCATACTTCTTTCATTCCGTTCAATTTCATCTCGAAATGATTTTAAATCTTTTGAAGCGTAGTCATCTATCCTGCCGTTTCGAATCTGCTGACAAAGCATTTCTTTTAGATTGTCCAGACAATCCAGATTTTCCTCATAATACGCCAGTGATACTTCCCATTGTTTCGAACGTCTTAAATAATTCTTTAACCGCATCACAGCTACAAGTGCTTTTTCCATATCTTCAAGCTGCAAGATAGATAAACAGTCCCCTTTCACAGCCATTTGAATGTATTCTCTTATCCCATTTAGAGGAACTAGCGGTGGATTTCCATTTTTTTCCAATAATTCCCTTGCTTCACTTGTCTCCCTTTGCATTGCTGTCAATTCATTCTCAGACATACATGGCACGGTATTCATAATCTTTTCTTTTGCCCACTCTGTAAGCGCCAGTTCGGCCCATTTCTTTTTTATCTTATCAAATTCTAATCGTTTATCTGTTTGAATCATTTTATCCCACCTATTCTAAAAAAATTAACTGCTGATACTTTCCTATCCGTACCCTCTAGATAGCCAAGGCTCTCATCAGTGCACACGATAGTCTGTATAAGTTCCATATGCTTTTCTTCTTAACAACAAAAAAGTGGTTTCTGCCTATCATAATAGACTGAAACCACGAATTTATTTATCTTAATTGACGTAACAAAACAAAACCTTTCTATGAAAAGGTATCAGTAATGTTTTAAAACATACATCCCATTTCACAGTTGGCTTGAAACAAAAAAAGCATGACCACTACAGTCATACTTCTCCTCTTTCTTATTCATCAAAATAAGACAATTATTTTCTGTGTAGCAGTATTCTGTAAAGCAGAAACAACCAGCATTTAAAATGCCAAAAAGGGTAACAAAAATAAAACACTACCTGCAGTGCTTACTATCCAATGTACTTACCCTGTTATGAAATTTTGTTGTTCTTATTCTTTACAAAAACCACTAACATAAAACATCTGCCTTTTCTTTAAATTTATAGTTCTATATTAACTTATAAATTTTCCAGTGTCAACCGTTATTTTAATAAATTTATTCCCGCAAGCAACGAGCCAAGTGGCTGCTTGCAGACATTTGGCGACTGCCGCGAGGGTCAAATACCCCGTTGCTTGCAGCGGAGTATTTGATTTCATAGATTCATTTGTTGGGGCTGTCGCACTAAGCAAAGTATATACAAGATATGGTATAAAAGAACGGTTGAA
>CANDJR010000104.1 GCA_947385105.1 uncultured Eubacterium sp. | reverse complement strand
ATTTATATTATATCAAATATGGGCAGTGATAGCTACTTTTTCAGTGGCTTCTGAATTATCAGGGGGGATGTATCCAAAATTGTGCAGGGGAACTGGAAATAAAAAGTACAATACAAAAAGCATCTTCAGGAAAACGACTCGTAGCAGGCGGTGCAGCGGGAAATAATGCTGGAATCATTGATCAATGCAGTGTTGAATGCAAAGGGGAGCTTTGTACAATGGACAGAGATTCCCTCTGTATCGCTGGTTTGGCAGCACAAAATGAAAAAAAGGCAGTTTTAAGAAATAGTGAAGTCAAAACTTATTGGCAAGTTGCTCAAAAAGTGTATGCAGTAACGCAGGAGAATCGAGGAACAATAGAGAAATGCAGCAGTATCCTGAATGTAAGAGCAGCAGATATTTCTATTTTTGTAGATGGTAACGTAGAATTAAATGCTGCTTTAGTAAATAATCAACACAGTCTGCCATTGTATGTGGATAAAACTCTAAATAAAAAAATAAGTGTGGATAAATGGAAAATAAAACAATCAAGTAGGAAGAAGGAACATATGGAAAACGAATACAAGCAGACAGAAGATATGCAACAAGAAAGATTAGAACTAGAAAATAGAGAACAAGAATGGATTATATCATCACAAGAAAAAATTGGACGAGAGGGAGAACAATTTACCATTCATTACGATACGATCCGTTTTATTGAAGACGGATGTCTGGATATTTATGGGGATATGGATCTTACAATTGATAAAGTTGAAAACTTTAAGAAAACCGATAACCCTGATGCATATGAAATCTGTATTAGAGGGCAAGACGGAGAAAATGGAAGGGACAGTGTATTTGGTGAAGATGGCGGCGACGGCAAGCCAGGGCAGGCAACGAATGTTAATGTAAATATTAAAAATCTTATGCATCATATTAAATTGACTGTAATTGGCGGGAAAGGCGGTGACGGCGGTTTCGGCGGAAGAAACGGCGATGGCAGTACGTATGCAAAAGCTGGAAAAAGCGGCAGAAGCTGCAGAGATGGTATGGAAGGTGAAAAAGGTGAGGTTCAAAAAATTAAGGTTCATTATCATACATTAAAGGAGGACATAGAGCATGATCACAAAGCAATTTAGGGAAAAAATGGAGCAGTTAAATGGGCATATCTATGAATTGGATCTTTCGAAGGAAGAAGAAAAAGAGTACTATCTAGAAAGTATTGGAGGAGAAGAAAAGCTAAGCCAATTACCAATTATGTACCAATCCTTCCAAAATGCATGCCGACCAAGTGCGCAAGAACAATTAGTAAAAGAACAATTAGCAGAAAACAAAGAACCAGATGATATTAAATTTGAATTTTATGATTTGATATTTGAGAATTCTAATAAGAGTGCTGATAATCAAGGCAAAGCAGGATGCAAAGAAAGCGCAGATCATTTTATATTGAAAACAAATTATGTGGGACATTTTTTAGATTTGAAAAGTCCGCTGCAGGATCTGACACCGCCAAGGCCCAGAAATGTTTGCATTTATGGAGAAGTATATGATCCGAAGTCTGCAATGGGAGCGCTTATAGAAATGAATGATTCTTTTGACGCAGCCAACGATGTAGTGATGGAATGCAAAAGTGATGTATACTATAGTATCGAAGAACTAGGAGGAAGGACTTTGATACAAAAAGCAGTCCTAACAGTGATTGATGAAGATTCAAAATTTCATTCATACGTCATATCTCAGCAAAATGAGGCAATCGATGCATATGAGATTCCATTTTCTAATATTGAATTAGAAATGCCTGTTTCCAATAACCATACAGATGAAATCCGTATTCTCTATGGAAGAAGTGCTGTAAATCTAGATCATCCAGATTATATTTACAGCAGTAATCATACATCGCAGGGGTTTTTACGTACGATTGTACCAATGAAGTTTCATGCCACATTTAAAACAAATGAGGATGGCAGTTATTATTCATTTGAAGGGCTCCATAAAGTAGAAAGTTGGGAAACAATGACACGTCCTGTACTATCTGTAGACGGTAAAGACTGGAAAAAATTTCGCAATGACTTAAAAAGCGATGAAGAATTTTATCAGGCATATAATAAAGATGCATTTTTTCATGTAGTAAAAGAAAATGAAATTGACCATCGATTAGAAGTAGATCTGTATCATCCGGACTTAAAAAAAGGAGATGACAGACACGATATGATTGGATAGACAATATGACAGGCAACGAGCTGGATGGAAAAGACAGGAAAAGTATGCTGAGTGCTGTATGCTGCTGTAAGATATATAAACATAATAAAGAGGGAAAGGTTATTAAAGTATTTATTTTAAGCATTGGATGCCGCAGTAAATATCCAAAAGACTTAAATGGAAGGAAATACTATGAGTTTAAAGAAGGCAGCACAACAATTTATATTCCTGTGATCCGTATGTGGTGGGGCTGTTATGCAAAAGATACCAGATTTAAACTGGCGGATGGTTCATACAAAATAGCAGCTGAGATCAAACCAGGCAGCAAACTAAGCGGATATGGAAATGAAATTCTAGTTGTAGATAATGGTTATAAGAGTAATGAGCAAACCTTAATTTCTATTCAAACAGATGCAGGCCACCAGCTTCAAGTTACCAAAAACCATCCAATACTCAAAGAACATGAGCAGGTTGTAACAGCGGCTGAAGTAAAAGTGGATGATCGGATTTTAGCAGAAAATGGAACAATAGCTGTTGTGACTAAGGTTGAATACATTTCTTATGATGATCAAGTATATAACTTTACCTTTGAGAATCATTTTCAAGGAACGTTTTTTGCTGCAAATGGCTTGTATGCTGGAGATTTATATGCACAGAACCAAATAGAAAGAAAATCAGAACCAACAGACCTGCAAAAACAAATTGCAGCAGAAATGAAAACGTTAACACAGTGGCGAAAAAGACAGAAAGCAAACGCAAATGCTTGAACATCCAGACTAGAATCGTTATAATAGGATACATATAAAAAATACGAAAGGAAATGGAGCAAAAGAATGGAAAATAGGATAACAGGGAAATCAGTAGATATTGATTATAAGAATACACTTGATTTTTTTAATAACCGCGGGGTAGATAAAAAATTAGAACATAAATATAATTATGTTTTGTTTCAAGATGACAATCCAGAATTAGCAGTATTAAGAGATCAGCAGGAAAAGGATAAGATTATTGAACTTTTAAGCTGGGAAAAAGGACAGACAGTATTAGATATTGGATGCGGTGTAGGCCGTTGGGGTGAAGCAGTACTGGAAAAAGGCTTAAATTATGTTGGCGTGGATTACAGTGAAAATTTACTGGAAATTGCAGAAGAAAATTTGAAGGCTTATGAAACTAAAACATTATTGCACGCATCGTTTCAAGAATTTCCAGATGCTTTAAACAACCATCATGCAGATCAGACATTTGATAAAATATTTATCAATGGGGTTATGATGTATTTAAATGATACAGATTTACAAAAAGGTCTGGAAGATGTATATGCAGCATGTAAAGATCATTGTGAATTATATTTAAAAGAAAGTATGGGAGTTGAAAAAAGACTTACATTGTCTGATTTTTATTCAGACAGCTTATCTCAAAATTATACGGCAATCTACCGCAGTATTGCAGAATACGAACAGTTGATTCAAAGTAATTTTGTTGAGAAAGGATTCCAGATTGTGTCCAAAGGACCTTTATTTGAGGAAAAATTGCAGAATAGAAAAGAGACGATGGACTACTATCTGATCTTAAAACGATAACAGGCAGCGAAAAAGGAGTTTATCCATGAGAATTGTGTTATTTTATTCTGGTGTAGAATCATTTAATTATTTTACGGATCAGATGAACCATGAACTTCAACAGAGAAATTGCGAAACATTTATTCTGGATTTAAATAATCCACCAGCAAGTGATCCGCATTCGTATGCATTCTTTGAGACGTTTATCCAAAAGAAAGTAGATGCAGCGATCTGCTTCGATGGATTTGGATTAAAGGACAGTTTATTTATCGATCTATGGAATGAACTGCATACAGTTACAGTTAATATTCTCATGGATCATCCACTGCGGTTTCATACAACAATGGAGCAGCATCCAAAACAATATATTCAGTTTTGCTGTGATAAAAACCATGTAGACTATGTAAATACTTACTTTTCCAATGAAGTAGAAAACGTTGCATTTATGCCTCATGCCGGTACAGTGCAGAATGAAGCACAAGTTATTCCTTTTGCTAAAAGGAAATATGACATTTTGTTTACAGGAACTTATTATCGCCCAAAGGAACAGTGGAAAAAGATAAACCAATGGTTTCCAGAAGGTGAGTTTATGAATCAGTTTTATCATGTAATGGCAGAGCATTTGTACAAAAATCATACATTGACAGCTGAGCAGGCAGCACTTGATACGATACAGCAGTTTGGGATGCAGGCTTCTATGCAGCAGAAAAAGACGATTTTTCGCTGCAGCGAACCTTTAGATTGGATGATTCGTCTGCATCATAGAGAACGTGTTGTGCAAGTATTGGCAGAAGCAGGCTTTGAATTATGGCTACTTGGAAGGGGATGGGAAAACCATCCGTCTGCGGGATTTAAGAATGTACACCGAATCGATGACCGGATTCCCTTTGCGCAGACACTGCCGCATATGGCAAATGCAAAAATTTGTTTAAACGTGATGCCATGGTTTAAAGCAGGGACGCATGATCGTATTTTTAATACCTTTTTACAGCATTCTCTGCCACTGACAGATCCAAGCAAATGGTTGGAGGAGAACTATATTCAGGGAGATGAAATAGCTTTCTATGATTTGGGACATTTGGAGAAACTTCCAGCCATTGCAGAAAAGCTGTTAAACGCGCAGGATATTTCTGAAGCGATGATAGAAAAAGGCTATGAAAAAACAAAGAAACAGTTTACATGGAAAAATTGTGTAGATCAGATGCTTGCTGCGGTAGCAGCAGTATAAAATGAATCAAAAAAGGAAGTGCATATGCTCTGCACCTCCTTTTTTGTATCTTAACTACTAAAAAATCTTGCTATAAAAATTCATTTCAAAAACTACTAAAAAATCTTCCTATTTCTATGATTCTACTGTAAAATTAGTAATTGGTTCATTAATAATTTGGTTCTTCTTCTGGATAAGAAACAACACCAAATAATTCCCACTGACTGCAAAATTGCTTTTGCTTTGAATTTGACTTTTGGCGGATATAAAGCTTGCTGCCTTCTCTTAACTTAGATGAAGCTATCGTTACTACAGTAGCATCATTTTTGGATTGTGACCAACCATTAATTACTTTTGTTACTTTATCTGTAGAAGATGGAGTTCCGCCACCGCTAACAGCACATATTTCATAGGAATCATCCAAATTATTTTCAATACGTACACCAGTACATACAATCTTCTTAGCATTGTAAACGTATTGTACAATAAATGCATCGGAACCCAGACTATCTTGCAGACAGTTTTGATCAATATTTTGTTTTCCTACAGCAACAGGCGGATTTGCTTTCACACTTTTTACTACAGGCTTATCTGGGACAGTGACACTTAACCTGTATATTTTTGATGCAGGCTTTGTCTCTGTTTGTACATATCTTGCCTCAAAAGTATATAAATTGCTTTGGCCATATTTTTCAATCAAAGTTGCTAAATCAATTTGCATACTTACAGATTTTTTTGCAGGTATCCATTTCATATCACTGCGGCCGGATACTACCCGGTATTCTGTCCCACGAGGCAATGTAAATGATTGTTTATCATAATTAACTTTTACCTGAGGAGCATTTGGCAGCTGCGGAATGACTACTTTTACTTCTTTGCCTGGAAAAGAACCTACTTCGTATACTGGGATTGGCTCTCCATCTACATCTTCAACGTCACCAACTGTGACATCCGGTGCTGCGTTTAAGAGCTGCTGTGCATCATTTGCTTTTAGGCGAAAATATAAAGTAGCACCGCGCTTTTGATATTTTGTAAGATCATCATATACATCAAAAGACTCGTAATACTCGTATTCTTTCCAATTGCTGTACACGTTACGATATTCAATTTTTTCGGATGTAAACTGTACTAAGTCATTCTTATCTGTACTATCGTACAATTTTACAGCTGCCTGAATTGGATCAAACGTTGCTTTTACAGCTTTATGGACAGCTGGTATTTTAATCGTTATCGGATCTTCACTGTAATTTCCAGATAGACGGATATAATTATCCTGCTCACGCTTTAATGTAGATAAATCTATCGTCATGCCACTTACATAATCCAGTACATTTGTACTGTAAAATTTACAAACATCAGAAGTTGCACTTGTTCTGCGGCCAAATTCACAAATGATTTCGTGATCTCTGCTGTCTCTTTCTGTTAAAATGATCTTCTGGTTCATACAATCAATTGTAATTTCATATGGCATAATAGATACTTCTGTGTTTGCCTTTGCAACCTGACTATGAATGCAAGGTAATAAAGCGAGCGAAAATGCTCCTGTAAGGAGAGTGCGTAAAATTTTCCCAATTTTTTTCATATCGTTATCTCCATTCTTTTCAACTATTTGTCCAAAAAGTTATCTGACCTCATTCCTATTCTTTTTTATTATTTCGGATCAATTACAAAATAGTTTAGTAAAATAAATAAAATAACCTTTTTCATTTAATAATCATTTAGCTTTTCACGCAGTAATGTAGAATTAGTGCCTTGTGTATGTGGCAGAAAAATTGTCTTCACACCATATTGCTGCATTTGGGCAGCAGTAGCTTCCCACCGAGGAGAGCCTTTCCAATCGTCGCCGATAAAAAGTAAATCAAACTTCTTTTCATCCCATATGCTCTTTTTATCCAATGTATTCACTGGAATTACTTCATCTACATATTTCAGTGCACGTATAATTTCTAATCGTTCTTCTAAAGGAACAATTGCCTTTTTATTTTTATAGCTTTGCACAAGCTGATCTGAATTCACTCCAACAATCAAATAGTCACAGTGAGATTTTGCATTTCGGATCAAATTTAAATGACCAATATGAAACATATCAAACGTTCCTGCTGTATAACCTACCATTTTTTTACCCCTTTACTCCTTCGCCTCTGTAAAACTTAACAGCTTTAATTTGGATACTGGATGTATCTCTCTTTTATCTACAGGAGGAAGTTCCATATAATTTCCGTATTTGTAGCTTAAATAAATATCATAATCCCTCATTCCAAGCAGTCGTGCACCTTCGAAGTCTGTATTCACCAACTTGACAAAGCAGCGTCTTAAATAACCATTTTCATTTCCAGGTACTGGAAGTGTATAATTACGAATACGCTTCGTCTTTTTCCTGTTGCATTTATTTGTAAATCTTGTAAAAGACGCATACAGCTTATCTTCTGGAATTTTATCTAACATGGAATAAACTAATTTTTTTAATCCGGTCTCCTGTAATTTACCTAAAGGTGCCCAGAATGCTTTTCGATATAAAAAGCAATTGAAACTATGCAGTTTACGCTTGAAAAAACAATCAGGCACATTATCATAAGGCATAATATCAACAAATACGCCTTGCTCGTATGGCATATGTTCTTGATTCAGTCTTACAAATTGTGTATTTTTCCTTCTCAACTTACCATATCCCCATCGATAGCCGGGAGTATTCTGATAATCCTGAAAATAAAATCGTTCTTTATCTAAATCTTTCTCACAGGCAATTTTAAATTTTTCATATTCTGATCTTAACAATGCTACGTCTGCATCATCATCCCATGGAATAAATCCTTTGTGTCTGATTGCACCCAACTGTGTTCCTGCTGAAATACAATATCTGATTTTATTTTTTCTGCAAATGCGATCTACTTCAATCAGGAGTTCTAATTCCGTCATTTGAAGTTCTCGAAGTTCTTCCTGGGATAAATGATATTCTTTATTTTTTGTTTTCCCCATGAGATTTGTTCCTTTCCGATAAGAAATTTACCCGCATAAACTTTTCCATCAAATAATCAATACAACAGATATGATATTCTTATACGGTTGAATGCGAATTACATACGATAAGTTCAATTATTATATCGACATAACAGCCATAAATATAACAGATTGTCTGTTATGCCGATAGAATTAATTTTTAAATTTCGGTATTTGATTGTGATCTGGCTTTTAAATAATCAAAGGTTGTATCAGGTACGTATCCTCGTAATTCATCCAATTTTCCTTGATGGTATAATTGACGTACGGTTGTCGCACTGATATATTTTCCATTATGTTTTGCTCTTGGAATTTCTAAAAGCTTAATCCCATGTGCAGGCAAAAGCATTTTCATCGTCTCGTTATACTGTCTCGTTACTGCATCTGTGATTTCTTCACCAACAAAACGGATGCTGATATCAAAAACAGGAGCAATATACTTTCCAAAAATATCTACATCCTCTGATAAGTTTAGATTTAAAGTTTGATTTTCTTCTTTATCAAAATACTCAGGAAACGTAACAGAGGAAATAATATAATTACCACTTGGAATAACTTTTATATTTTTTATCTTGCTTGTCCCCTTTTTGACTAAGTCAAAACGATCTTGGAAAGAAAATTCAGATTTATCTTCTTCTACTACGAAGATATACAAAAAATCAACCATTTGGGATGCCATGTGAACTAAATGATAATGTCCTAAAGTAAACGGGTTGCAGTTCACGACAATGCTGCCGACAACTGCATGTTCTGGTAATTGCTCTTTGTGCATACGCAGTGTTTCGATTGCCTGTAACAAAGATTCATCCATGCGATCTGCATGTTCAGCGTCGTTATCTTCTTTCGAAAGTGTATGTGGCAGCTTTGTATCATCCTGGCTAAACAAATTTTTATGCAGGATTTGCTCTAAAGAAGCAGGAGCACCGCCATACATCATATTGTAAAAGCATTGTGTAATGTATAAATTGCCCTGGAAGGTCAGATGGCTTGCTTTATCAAAAAATACTTCAAATGGAAGACGTTTTCTTAAAAAATAGTTCGTATCAATAAAAGGAATTTTATTCAGCATTAAAAATTCTCTTGCTTTTGTCCTGCTTGCAAAATAAATGAATAATAAGTCGCCATCTTCATACGGAGTGTTTTGTATTTTTGCTAATAAATGCTCTGGCCGCATCCCTCTGATTCCATAATTTACAACTAACATCTCTTTCTGATCCTGATTGAGCAATCTTTGCAGACAGGAAGGAATGGTATATTTATCTTCTACACCAAAGCCATACATAAAACTGGAACCATACATATAAATACGATGTTTATAATTCTTAGGCTGATCAGTCGTAAAGCGTATGCCGCCTGTACAATTAACATACTTACTTTGATACTCTTTTGGATACAGCACGCCATCTCTTTCATAATACTCTAACGGAAAAAAGATATTTTTTACATATTCATCTGAAAAATAGTCAATATCCTTATGGCAATACTGGATGTGTGGGGGTCCAGTTCGTAACCATTCCATTCGATGTTTGTCATCAAAGACAGCGTCCATGCCTTTTAAGCCCTGTTCAATTTCTGTTAAGTGGGGTTTTGAAAATAAATCTGGAGCAAGAACAACTTGGAAATGATAACGATTCTTCTTTAAATACTCAAATATGATCTCATAACTGATCATTTCAATGATTTCCATTGTAATATAGTCAATATTTTCCTGATATCCATAACTATCTAATATACTGCAAAGCTTTCCAGGATTTTCAGGAGTTACAATTACTTTATATTGATCCCGTTTTCCCATTAAGATCGTCGGATCTTCGATAAGATACGTATCTGCAAAAATTGTAGACTGCAACGATTTATTTCCGTCTACACACTTTGTGATTTTAATTTGCTCTTGTTCACTGGTTTGCGCATATTTCTTGAGCCAGTTTACAAGAATAACTCCATTTTTTCCACAGCCATAGATAACACGTTCTCTGTCATCATGAAAGAAAAATTCATGAAATAATTTAATGGTCGTATGATCGATCATTCGTTTGCATTCCCTTCCTAATTAATTTTGGTTTATTTTTCTATTTTATTGATTAGATTTTAATATAGTGTTATGCAAAAGTCAATGTTTGTACAATTGGTAAATGCAGCTTTTACCTTAATATTAAGAACAATTTTGAAATACTATACTTTTTCAATTAAAGAAATTTTTTATTGTTGTAAAGTAAAGTTTTATGTATTTATCACCGATATAGATAGCGGTGCAAAATTATATTTATAAATAAGTGATGAAATATTGCATCCCCGATAAAGTATAGTTTTTCGGACTATAGATTATATTTTGAGAAATTTAGCGCACATTTATACCTTGTTGGACGAAGTCAGTCAGTTTAATAGGGATGTAAATTAGGGGATCCCTGAAGGGGTATACAATAAAAAAATGAAAACATAGTGAAAAGAGAAAGATTTGCAAAAATTGTATTAGATAAACAAAGAATATCTAGTGTAAAGAAGCTGAAATTTTATAGAATAAGGTAAAATTATGTTTAATAGAAAAAAAGTAAAGAATGGTTTATTTCATTCCGTAGAGAGTCTTTTTTTAATTGTCTTAATTCTAATCATTTGGTATGCAGCATCAGAAACCGGAAATCTAAATACCATATTGCTGCCATCCCCGAATACCATAGGGGCTACTTTAGTAAAAAAGATAGCGGACAAGTCCTTGCTCATAGAAATTGGCATTAGTATAGGGCGTGTATTAAAAGGATATTTTTGTGCAGTAGCATCAGGTATTTTCTTAGGTGTTATTATTGGGTTATCAGAACATATGCATTGTATGACAAAAATTATTATTCAGATTCTAAGGCCAATACCTCCTATTGCATGGATTCCTTTAGTGATTTTATGGATGGGAATCGGTGAAGCATCTAAAGTTTTCCTGATTTTTTTAGGAGGATTTTTTGTTGTACTGACAAATGTGATTGATGGGATACGATATATTGATCCAAAGATCATTGAAGTAGCAAAGGCTGCTGAGACGCCGCAAGGAAAATTTATATTCCAGCTGGTGATTCCAGCCGCGATGCCTACTATTTTTACAGGTCTTAGAGTTGCTTTAGGGACAAGCTGGTCTTGTGTCGTTGCAGCTGAATTAGTTGCTGCAAGCAGTGGCATTGGTTATATGATTTCCAATGCGCGAAATTTTGGACAAATGGATGTCGTAATTATTGGTATGGTAACGATTGGAATTGTAGGCAAACTGATGGACGAAATTTTAAAATTGGTAGAAAAGAAAGTATTAGCATGGAATTTTTAATTTGTAAAAAAGGTGAAATTCATAGACTTGGAAAAGATAAGATTCTTATAGAACTTTAAAACAAGGATGGAACAAATATGAATAGTCAGGATGCATATATTTCTGTGCAAAATCTAAGGAAACAGTATAAGCGAAAAAAACAACAAGATTTGTTGGTTCTTGATAAGCTCAATTTTCAAGTAGAAAGAGGTGAATTTATTTGTATTGTAGGTGGGAGCGGATGCGGAAAAAGTACTCTTTTACGAGTTATATCCGGATTGGATTCTGAATATGATGGCGAGATTTTTATCGAAAACGTACTTGTAAAGAAAACAGATTCGAGAAGGGGCTTTGTATATCAGGAACATAGGTTGTTTCCATGGATGACAGTAGAAAAAAACGTTGGTTTTGTGATCAATGACGGAAAAAAAGATGAAAATGATAGTAAAGTAAAAAAAGTTTAGATCGGAAGAGCACACGTCTGAACTCCAGTCACCGTTAGAAATC
>CANDJR010000103.1 GCA_947385105.1 uncultured Eubacterium sp. | reverse complement strand
AAGGCAATTTTAGATGAATTTTTGCATGTTACTGAGAACGGAGTGAACAGTAACCGATAGTTTGTTGCCAAAAGATGCGGCATCGCTTATAATAAAAACAGTTACAGTTGCGGCAACCCAGCTATTGCTACTTACTATGTCTTTCTGTTAAGAGGTGTCTTTATGTTAAAAAGTACAGATTTATTCCATCTTCCATTTTATCAAAAATCGCACTATACCGGCAGTATTTGCGGGATGCACTATTATATAGAACATATCACGCAGGATGACACGCCTTTTTTTAAAGTCTGGATCTATCCTGGCCCGCTCTGCTTTGAAAAAACAAGTGAAGATGTAAAAACAAGCCAAACCTTTCCCTTCACAGAAGAAAGCTTAGAGCAAATTGCAAACTGGCTGAATTCCCAATACGAAAGCCGTGTTAGCTACTGGGAGAAGCATCAATCGCTCCTTTCCTAGCTGCTAAAGCAATTGGGTCATTGGCCTGCCGATTCCTATAAAACTATGCCTGATTTACCATTGCAAGAAAATCTTGCTCAGAAAGCACAGCAATTCCCAGCTCGTTTGCCTTTGTTAGCTTACTGCCTGCATTTTCACCTGCCAGCAAATACGTCGTTTTTTTCGAAACAGAGCCTGATACTTTTCCGCCATTTTGTTCCACCAATTCTGCCGCCTGTTTTCTGGATAATGTGGGCAGTGTTCCTGTAATCACAAACGTCATGCCCGCAAACCGCTCACTTTCTCCAGGCTGTGCAATGCGTTCCATATTGACGCCTTCTTCCTGCAATCGCCGAATGATCTGCTGGTTTGCCTCATCTTCAAAAAAGCTTTGGATACAGCGCGCGCTTACTTCTCCAATGTCTGGCACCTGGGTAAGCTGCTCCATGGTTGCATGCGCTAAATGATCGATGGTCTGAAACTGCTTCATAACAGCCTTTGCCGCTGCTTTTCCGACATTTGGGATACCAAAACCAGTCAATAATTGATACGCATCCCGTTTTTTTGCTTCTTCAATTGTATTCAGCAGTTTATCTGTGTTTTTCTCTTTTCCAATTATACCTTGTTCAATAAGCTGCGCCCGATGGTCTTTGAGTGTAAAAATGTCCGCAATGTTTTGAATATATCCCTGTCTGACTAATTCCTCTATATAGACTGTGCCAAATCCTTTGATATCCATAGCGTCACGGCTGACAAAGTTAATAATTCTGCGTTCTACCTGCGACGGACAGCTTGGTGAAGGGCATTTCATATCTGCGGTGTCCTTTTCCCGCACTGTCTTTGTCCCGCATACCGGACAAGTATCCGGCAGGGAAAAACGTACAACGCCAGGTTCTCTGCGCTCTGTAAGTACTTCCCTGATTTTTGGTATAATCTCTCCTGATTTATAGACTTTGACATAATCTCCTATACCAACATCCAATTGATCAATAAAATCCTGGTTATGAAGTGTGGCACGGGAAACTGTAGTCCCGCATAAGCGTACTGGTTCAAAAACAGCAGTTGGCGTAATTCTTCCAGTCCTGCCTACAGAAACTTCAATATCCAGTATCTTGGCTATCTTTTCTTCCGGAGGGTATTTATAAGCAACTGCCCACCTTGGAACTTTGGATGTAGCGCCAAGCTGTTCCCGATCCGAAATCCGGTTTAGTTTTACAACCGCACCATCAATATCGTATGCCAAATTCCCGCGTTCTTCACCAATCGCACAAATTGCCTCCCACACTTCCTGTGCATTATGACAAACACGATAATGATCAATCACTGGCACGCCCTGCTCTTTTAAATAAGCATACCCATCTGTATGTGTCTCAAAATTAGCGCCGCGTACTTGCTGTACATTAAAGATAAACATGGAAAGCCCGCGTTCCTTTGTAACCGCAGTATCCAGCTGCCGTAGCGTGCCTGCTGCACAATTACGCGGATTTGCAAAAAGCCGTTTACCTGCTAATTCCTGCCGCTCGTTGACGTTTTGAAACGCTTCATTTGTCATATAAACTTCCCCGCGGATTTCCAGATAAGGCAGCGGCTGCTTTAACTTCTTTTTTACATCCTTAATCATTTTGGCGTTTGCTGTCACATCCTCACCAAAATTCAGGCCGTCTCCTCTAGTTTCTGCTAATTTCAGTACGCCGTCTTCATAGCGAAGTACCATCGAAAGCCCGTCAATTTTATATTCTACAACAAATTCCGGATCTTGCAGGCTGTTTTGCATATCCTCAACAAACGCAAATACTTCCTCTTTGGAAAAGACGTCCTGAAGACTTAACATTGGCACATTGTGTCGTACCAATACGCCTGCCTCCCGCTTTGCACTGCCGCCTACATGCTGTGTAGGAGAATCAGAAGTTACAAATTGCGGATATTCTTTTTCCATAGCCTTTAATTCCAGCATCAACTGATCGTATTCATGATCCGAAATTTGCGGATCATCCTGGTTATAATAGCGATCGATATGATAGTTTATGTTCTTTTTCAGTTCTTCATACTTTTCAAATGGATTCATGGCTCCTCCCTCACGATGTCGTATGCAAATGTGGTGCAGGCGGGCTTTGCAGCATCTTTTCCAGTTGGTTTCTTTCCTGTTGTGTTACTTCACGGTATTGGCCAGTCGGCAGATCACCCAGCTGGATATTCATAATTCGTACTCTTTTTAGATTTACCACACGATAGCCAAAATATTCACACATTCTGCGAATTTGCCTGTTCATGCCTTGTGTCAATATGATTTTAAAACTCTTTTTCCCTGTTCGCTGCACACGGCATTTTCTTGTAACTGTATCTAAAATCGGCACGCCCCCTGCCATCCCCTGTAAAAACAGATCTGTAACCGGCCTGTCGACTATCACATCGTACTCTTTTTCATGATAGTTCCTGGCACGCATAATTTGATTCACAAGCTCTCCCTCATTTGTCATCAAAAGCAAGCCTTCTGAATCCTTATCAAGCCTGCCTACCGGATAAATCCGCGTTGGGTAATGCAAAAAATCAATAATATTTTGCTTTTCCCGTTTTTGTGCAGTGCAGACAATGCCTTTTGGTTTGTTTACCGCTAAAAGTACTGGCTCTTCTTTTTGCAAGATCAGCTTTCCTTTGTAAAACACCTGCTCCCCAGGCATCACACGGTCCCCCATAGATGCGGTGCGTTGTTCAATTTTGATATTTCCGGCTTCTATTTCACGGTCTGCCTCACGCCTGGAACAGATACCGGCCATTGATAAATATTTATTAATTCTGATCCCTGTCTGTTTTTCTTCCATCATCAATACCTGAGAAAAAGCGGATACTGCATTGCCTAAACCTGGCATCTGCAGCAACCGCTTTTTCTGTTTATCCTCAATTTCTAAATCTTCGAATCGTTTAATCTCAAAATGTTTCTATCCTGAATGTTTCTATTCAAAATGTCTTTATCTTAAATGCTTCTATCCTAAATGTCTTTATCTTAAAGCTTCTATCCTAAGTATTTGCACAAAAGCTCATGCAGGCCTACACTTTAATCCAAAAATTCTGTCTTAACGTATCCTGACTGTCCATTCCATGTTACCTTTGTCCAGCCTTCTGCATAACTCATAACAACTGTCACAACATCACCCTGATATGCTAAGCCAACTCTGTCTGCACTTTCGCTCATTGATGCACGTATATTGACAGATTCAGATAACGTAATCTGATCGCCTTCATTATAATAACGCGATGGTGCTTGATTATCATCCGATTCCTCGATTTCTTCCACATCAGATTTACTAAATACGATGAAATCTTTACGGATATATCCAGTCTTGCCTTTTGCGCTTACCTTATACCATTTCCCGCTGCTCTTTCCATAAATCGTAACCTTTGTACCTGCATCCAGCGTCTTTACCACTTTGCTTGATGTACTAGTACTCTTACGCATATTTACACCGGTTTTTGCATAACCAGTTCGTGTTTCCTCCTTGCCCTGGTCATTATCCTTTTTGTCTGTATTCTGATCCTTTTTGTCATTATCTTTTTTCGGCTTGTCCTTTTTGTCCTTCTTATCGCTGTCATCCTTTGGCTTATCATACGTAATATAATCTTCTTTGACATACCCGGTCTTATCTTGATATTCTGCCTTTAACCAGCCATTTTTACTTTCGCCAAATACTGTAATTGTACGGTTTTTCTTCAGTGTCTGCACAACTTCGCTGTTAATGCTGCGTTTTTCACGTAAGTTTACTTTCGTCGTTGTATAAGCAGTACGGCTCTTAGTGTCTGTGCCTTTTTCATCTTTTTCATTCTCAGGCTTTGAATCTTTTTTATCGTCATCCTCTTTTTGCTCACTGCTGATACCAACACTTGCTACCCATTCACTAATAGCTGTCTGGACAGTCTGCGTAACCATCTTATTAAGCTCTGCATCATCCTCCAACGCCTTTGCATACTTTTCCTGTGCTTCTTTGCGCAGAGCAATCGCGTCTTCATCCTGGTTGAATTCCGTAATCAGCTCGTTAATTTTTAGTTCTGTGTCAGTTTCTTTATAGACTTCATTAAAAGAACCATAGGCGTTGTCTATGTACGCACCAGATTCATTTTTGCGGACATAAAAAAAGTCCAAACCCGGCGAATCTGTTTTAATGTCTTTAAACTTTGTATCAACAGCTACAGATACCATATATTCGCCGTCAGAAACTCCTTTTTTCGTATAACATTTAATATTTTCATATTTTTCCACATACTTACTATATAATTTTATATAGCTCTTTTCTGTTTCTGTAATCGGAAATGCAATTTTTTCTATTCCGTCTGCATCACCAGCTGCACGGCACTCATAATATTTTTGAATTAATTCATTGACTTCTGTATAAGCATCTACTTCAAATTCTTCATCTAAGATACTTGCAGCATCTTTGCCATTGTTGTTATCATCAGCAGCTGTCTGTACGCCTGGATCATCATTTTTCTTATCCTGATCGCCAGATCCTGTGCTGGTACATGCAATAACTACAGCCAGCAGCGCAACCATAGCTCCTGCTGCAATAAACTTCTTGTATTTAATACAAAAGCCCTTTAGCCCTCCTGAAGCTGTGCTTTTTTGGCTGAAAGGCTCATTTCCTGATCCCAGATTATCTATTTTGTTATTTTCCTTATTTTCTTCGCTGTTCATATTATTGGCTGCCATAGACTGCCTCCTTATCTAGGTATGTGAATATGTTGAATTTTCGCTATTGATTTATCCAGTGTCTGTCTGCAGAAGCCTGTACAAATAGTACATCCTGTTTGCTCCAGACAGATCGTCCCAGTCATTAGAAATTAGAATAAAAATATCCACATCCGGCCCAACTGCCGGACAATGGATAAAAATGCAACCGGCGGGAATCGAACCCACATTACAGGAGTCGGAGTCCTGCGTTCTATCCGTTAGACTACGGTTGCAAAAGCTATTAGGTATTATAACATTCTTTCTTTCAATTGAAAAGATCAAATTTCCACTAATATAATTTTATTTTGCTGCTTTGTTTTAGGCAAATCGATTAAACGCTGATTTTCTGAACCGCGAAAACGCAAACTGAGATTTTTTTTATCCTCATCAAATTTTCCATCTACCAGCACATCTATCAGGGACAGCATCTCGTCTGTGACCTCACATCTAGCACGGCTGTCTTCGAGTAAATCTGTTTCATACGTATAACCTGTATAACACCAAATATCCTTTTGCGGAAAACGTTCTTTAATGCGATGCAGCAGTTTTACCAAAGTCCGCTGGTTTTCCGGCTCAAAAGGCTCTCCGCCCAAAAGTGTAAATCCTTTAATATAGTCATGGTTTAGCGCATTTAAAATCTGCTGTTCTGTCGTCTTTGTGTATGCCTGACCATATTGAAAATCCCATGTTTCCGGCTGAAAACAACCCTTGCAGTGATGTGTACAGCCTGATACAAATAAGGATACCCGGACTCCCCACCCATTTGCAATATCTGTCATTTTTATTGTCCCATAATTCATAACAAGCCCCCAGTCCACCTACTTTAAAAATAGTTTCTTATCATTTCTACCTGCCAATGCGAATACATTATACCTGATTCTATCCCATTCGACAAGCCATTTTAGGCAAAAAATCAGAAAAATTTGCTGTTTCTTGTAAGCATGTTACTGTTCACTCCGTTCTCAGTAACATGCAAAAATTCATCTAAAATCGCCTTCGGCAATGGAATTTTTGCACTCCTGAATCATTTTCTTACGGACTTTGCAGTAAATGCAAAGTCCTGTGTGAACAGTAACGTAAGTTTCCATTCTTGTATCCATATTTGACAGATTTTGTTTTTTACTTTATCATAGAGATCTGCATTTTCATTAAACTCCAACTGCCAGAGTTTGGTGGCTGGTAAGAAACGGCATGGGGTGTACGTCCCTTTGTACACAAAGCGTATGAATGTATGAAATTCTAAGTAAGATTTATGATAAAAGGAGAAATTGGTATGAGTTTTCAATTTTTAAAAGAGCTGCCAACACCAGCTGTTGTAAAAGAAATGTATCCAGTACCTGCCAGCGTAGCGCAAATAAAGGCAGAACGGGATCGCATGATAGCCGATGTCATTGTAGGAAAAGACAACCGTTTTTTAGTTATTGTAGGGCCCTGCTCTGCAGACCGTGAGGATGCTGTCTGTGATTATGTCAGCCGCCTGACCAAAGTGCAGGAAAAGGTAAAAGACCGGATTATTATTATTCCCAGAGTCTATACGAACAAACCAAGAACTACAGGCGATGGTTACAAAGGAATTGCCTCTCAGCCAAATCCGGAAGAAGCTCCGAATATGCTGGCAGGGCTGATTGCCATGCGGCAAATGCATATCCATGCAATTGAGCAAAGCGGTTTAACTGCGGCAGATGAAATGCTTTACTGTGAAAACTGGAGTTTTGTAGACGATTTGCTTTCTTATGTAGCGATTGGCGCACGCTCTGTCGAAGATCAGCAGCACCGCTTGACAGCCAGCGGCTTTGATATTGCCTCTGGCATGAAAAATCCAACGAGTGGTGATTTTTCGGTTATGCTTAATTCGGTCTATGCCGCACAGCATCCACACCATTTTATTTACCGAAACTGCGAAGTAAGCACAAGCGGCAACCCTTTAACGCACGTCATTTTACGCGGAGCAGTCAGTAAGCACGGAAATACAGTGCAAAATTATCATTACGAAGATATTATGCGCTTAATCGAACGTTATGCCCATACAGATATCAAAAATCCTGCTGCCATTATAGATGCAAACCATTCAAATTCTGGAAAAAAATATAAGGAGCAGATTCGTATTGTGCAAGAAGTAATGCACAACCGTATTTTATCGCCTGATATGAAAGCTTTTGTAAAAGGCATCATGATAGAAAGCTACCTTGAAGAAGGCGCACAGCAAATTGGCGACCATATTTACGGCAAGTCCATCACAGATCCATGCCTTGGATGGGAAGATACCGAAAACCTGATTTATACAATTGCTGAGATGAACCATATGTAAAACGCCTTATACATTTGTATGCATCCTTTAGAATGTGTTACTTGCTTGTTATTTCCTTGGATGTGCGTTTGTATACACCTCTCGGATCGATGGATGGTGCATTTTTGCATACACTTGTGCTGCCGATAGGTCTGTATACCCCATCAGCTCCTGGACAGCATATAAATCCGCTCCATTATTTACAAGATGCGCTGCAAACGAATGCCGAAGCGTATGCGGCGTAATCTTACTTTCTATACCAGCAGCCTTGCCGTACTGTCGAATCATCTTCCAAAATCCCTGGCGGCTCATCTGATTTCCGGACATATTGGTAAACAGCAGCTGGCAGGATGGGTCTTTTACAAATGTCGTCCGTACCGTATCCAGATAAAGCTGCAAAGCTTCTTTTGCAGTTTTCCCAAATGGAACGACACGTTCTCTTTTCTCTCCCTGACAGATCAGATATTCCATCCCAATATTTACATCCGCTAAAGTCAGCTGCACCAGTTCGCTGACTCGGATTCCTGTAGCGTAAAGCAGCTCCAGCATAGCACGGTCACGTACTGCCTTTGGAGAATCCCCTGCAGGCTGCTGCAAGAGCCTTGCCACCTCCTCTTGCGTTAGGATTTGCGGTATCTTTTTCTCTACGCGGGGTGCTTTTAACTGGGCTGCAGGATTTTGTTCCAATTTGTCTGTCTGTGACAAATACCGAAACCATGCCTTGATGGCTGCAACTGCCCTGGCAGCTGTAGCAGTGTGTTTGTTTTCTTGTTCGATAAAGCGCACAAAGGCATTTAAATGCACTTGCGTAATTTGTGCAACATCTGCAATTCCCTGTTCTGCAAAGTATGCCGCCATTTTTTGCAAATCGCGTTCATAAGAAATCCGTGTGTTATAGGAGAGTGTTTGATATGAAATATCCAGCCTTTGTACATCCTCTGTGTCTGGGCAAATTGCTTTTATGTAGTTTTCTATTTTTTCCTGTATTGTTCCCATAATTTCCCACCATTTCTGCGTGCCTACATCCTGCGAATAAAAGCTGTTAACAAAATCGGATTAATATAGCTTTCCAGCCAGATCCCTATTAAGATGCAAAAAAATGCTGACGTTAGTAAAAGAAGCCGCGGATTTCTCCAAAGTTTCCGTCCTCCTATAGGCATTGCATGTTCGATACTCTTTCCAAATACAATTTTCGCAATCCCATAATAAGAGGCAGCATAAAAAATTAATTGCGGAAACAAAGAAAGCAGAACCAGCAGCATTCCCGCAAAGCCCATACTAACGAGTGCATTTACAAAAATATAGCCAAGTGAAAAAGCATACCAGCCAATGACGCCTAACAGCATCACAATCCCGAACCTTGTATAAGCAAACAGTGCAATGAAGCCAAAGGTTCGCAGTCTATGGTATAATAAATATTTAAAATATGCGCCTGCCTCCAAATCTATATAAGACAGCTGAGTGACGTAATATTCATTCATCATGCCATATTGAATTAGTTTTTCCTGCCCTACCCAATTGGCAGTTAGGATACCAAGCAGGAAAAAAAGGAAGAAGCAGCCTGCTAAAAATCCTCTCCAAGGCAGTTTTGTCCATTGTGGTGTCTGAAATATGGAAAACGGCTTGGCCGTTTTTCGTGATTTGCCTGCCTCTTTTAGCAAGCCTATCCGTTTCATTGTTCGTTGATCCACTACATGTCTCTTTTTCTTTTTCCAATTAATCTAATCTATGCACATGTTTGTCTGTTTATGCCTGTGCATTATTTTCTATATTTATTTTTATATGCCATCAGTGCGGCAATGGTCTTTGCGTCCTGTATCTTTCCGGCATAGATTTGTTCACATAAATCTTCTAACTCTATTGCCTCTAATTCAATATATTCATCTGGATCCAAATGCCTAGTCCCAGGCTTTAAATCTGTTGCTACATAGACGTCTATAAATTCATCATCATAAGCAACCGTCGGACGCAGGGCAATCAAAAATTCCAAATGATCGCTGTGGTATCCTGTTTCTTCTTCTAATTCTCTTGCTGCACAGACTTTTGTATCTTCTGAAGTATCGTTTCTGGCCCCTGCCGGAATTTCAATGGTAACACGGTCTAACGCATTCCGAAACTGATGTACCATTAAAATTTTACCGTCATCCATTACTGGTACTACAGCTGCCGCACCTTTTCTATGGGAAATGAAATCCCATTTTACGACTTTCCCGTTTGGCATCTGCATATAATCTGTGTAAAAGTCCACAATTGTCCCCTGAAATTCTAACTTACGATCAATCCGCTTGATTTTATTTACAGCTTGCCTTTCCACATTATTTTCTGTTTCATTTGTTGCTTTGTTTTCTGTATTCTTCTCCATGCCGCTTCTCCTTTTCCTGCTCTTTTTATTTCTTTCCTACGTTCTATTACGCATCATTTAATTTGCCGTTATGTTTAAAAAACGTCCAAACCCTTGATACTCCAACGGTTTGGACGTCTAATACAATCATTCAAATGTCTTATCGCTACTTCGCATAATCAATCACTCTGGATTCACGAATTACATTGATTTTAATTTGTCCCGGATATTGTAATTGTGTTTCTATCTGCTTTGATATATTTCTTGCAAGCAAGATCATATCTGAATCGTTTACTTGCTCCGGCACAACCATAATACGAATCTCTCTTCCTGCCTGAATAGCAAAAGATTTATCCACTCCTTTAAAACTGTTTGTGATTTCTTCTAATTGCTGAAGACGGTTTGAATAAGTTTCTAATGTTTCCCGACGCGCTCCTGGACGTGCTGCGCTAATCGTATCTGCAGCCTGCACTAAACATGCAATAAGTGACTGCGGTTCTACATCTCCGTGATGTGCTTCTACTGCGTTAATAATCAATGGTGATTCTTTGTATTTTTTACAAATATCCACACCAATCTGAATATGTGAGCCTTCCATCTCATGGTCGACTGATTTACCAATATCATGTAATAAGCCTGCACGCTTCGCAATTCTAACGTCAACGCCAACCTCAGCTGCTAAAAGCCCTGTCAGCTGTGCAACCTCAATTGAATGCTTTAAGGCATTCTGCCCATAACTGGTTCGAAACTTCATACGCCCAAGCAGGCGTACCATCTCTGGATGAAGCCCATGGATACCAGCTTCTAATGTTGCCGCCTCTCCTTCTTCGCGTATCATGTTTTCTACTTCTTTTTGTGCTTTTTCCACCATTTCTTCGATTCTTGCCGGATGGATACGACCGTCCACAATCAATTTTTCCAGTGCAATACGTGCAACTTCTCTCCTAATTGGATCAAAGCCTGATAAGATAACAGCCTCCGGTGTATCATCAATAATTAAATCAATACCGGTCAGTGTCTCTAATGTACGAATATTGCGCCCTTCGCGGCCTATAATTCGGCCTTTCATCTCGTCATTTGGAAGCTGGACAACAGAAATAGATGTTTCTGCAACATGATCCGCCGCACACTTTTGGATTGCATTTACGACGTAATCTCTTGCTTTCTTATCCGCTTCTTCTTTTGCCCTTGTTTCCATCTCTTTAATCATTTTTGCAGTATCAAGCTTTACATCTTCTTCAACGGTTTTTAAAAGATATTCTTTTGCTTGTTCGGAGGTTAGCCCGGAGATTCTTTCCAGTTCCTGCAAACGTTCTTCATTGAGCTTTGCAACTTCTTCTTTCTGCCTATTGATTTCCTCTTCCTTTAATGCAAATCCGGCTTCGCGCTTTTCAATGGCTTCTAATTTACGGTCTAAATTAGATTCCTTTTGCTCGATACGATGTTCATTTCTCTGAATCTCTGCACGGCGTTCTTTGATTTCACGATCAAGCTCGTTCTTGGTACGAATCGATTCTTCCTTGACTTCTAACAAAGATTCCCGTTTCTTCGTCTCGGCCGTCTTTACTGCGTCATCAATAATTGCCCTTGCTTTGTCCTCTGCTGATCCTATCTTAGCCTCTACTACTTTTTTTTGATAGGCAGAAGTAACAATGTAAGTAACTGGCACTGAAATCACAAGTGCAAGAAACACTGCAATGAGGATTGGTATAATTGGTGTCACAGGAGCACCTCCTTATTTAGTTTTCATTGTACATATAACATTACTTACGTGCAGCTATTAGAAACGTTTCCATACAGCCGCAACTAATCGTTAAACTGTCATAAATAACAACAATTAGATTTTATACTTTCCCTTGCATTCTGTCAAGTAGATTCCATATTACTGCCGCCAGCGCACCTTTGCCTAGTTACTGTTCACACAGGACTTTGCATTTACTGCAAAGTCCGTAAGAAAATGAT
>CANDJR010000102.1 GCA_947385105.1 uncultured Eubacterium sp. | reverse complement strand
ATTTTGAAACGGCCCTAAAGCCTGGGAATATTTTACAACTGGCACACCTGCCAGCATTGGAATCGCAATACAGACAAATGCATACGTATTCATAAGAAAGCCTCTGCTGTCTGCAAACGCTATCCCTGCTTCATCTAAGACCAAGTCTGTATTTGCGTAAGTTTTCAGTATCCGGTTAAAAAGCAGCAGCTTTTTTATTGGCGCACACCAGCCAAAAAGACGATAAAGAACAGCAAGTGGAAATGCAAGAAACAAAATTCTGGCTGGCTGTGCTGGAATGATTGTTACAAAATCATGCGGGCACTGCTGCCTGTCCTCTGCTGGGTATACGCTCATTAAATATATATTCAGCCGATCCGCATATTTTTCCTTTAATTGACTGATCGAGCTTTGCAGCATTGCTGCTGCTCCCTTATTGCCGCTGTAACTTGCCGCTGTGATTGCGATTGTAATATCACTCATACTTTTCATTCCTTTCCTGATACGGCCGAACTATCACAAATAAATAAGCTGCAAAATCTCCAGCTACTGTTATGAGCCTGTGCAGGACACTTAACGTAGCGATCAGGCTGCTGCCGACTACTGGTGCAAGAAGCAGCGTAAGAGCCAGCTCTCTGACACCGATTCCACCCGGCGCCCCTGGTATTACAAACCCCAGCACCCACGCAATCATATAGGCAGCAATCATAAGCACTGCCTGTTCCAAAGAAGGCTGTCCGCCCCAGTACTTGTATATGAGCACTAAAATAATCCCCAGTATCGTAAGTACTGCTGTATAAAGCACAAAACAGACAAGAAACGTTTTTACAAATTTGCCCGCCATCCCAACGCCTAATTTCTCTCTGGCAATTTGCTGCAGCTTTTCGCGCTTTTTCCATGTCACGGCCATAGCGCTAAAAAACAAAATGCCTGCCACAATCCCTGCCAAAGTTAATTGTGTTTTTGATAGTCCCCAAGCTGCACAAAGCGACGCTAATACCTCCTGCAGTTTGGTAAACGCCAGACATGCACTCACAAAGAACGCAGTCAGTGCAAGCGTAAACACCTCCATTAAAGTTGCCGCTGCAATACGTTTTTGCGAGAGCATCAGCTTTCCTGCAAATAAATTGCGCTCTACATAGTGCATAACATTGCCTGGCAGGTATTTCCCTATATTCGCTTTTGCATACACCCGCAGCGCTTCGCTTCTGTCACATCGTTTTCCTGCAAAAAATTCCAGCCACTTTCTCCAGGCGCTTGCAGATAAGCATACAGTTGCAGCTTTTAACAACACGCCCGCTATGCATACAAGGCCAAAACTTTTCCAGTCAGTAATCGAAGAAATGCGAAAATCAATCTTCAAAAAAGCAGCAATAACGAAAAGAATGGATAATGCAGAGACTACATTACCCATTAGCTTTACCCATTTTTTTATTCTTAATTTATTTGATGTATTCTCCTGTTTCAATATTGACATCCTCTTTGCCTGCCTGCCCATTGTTTGTTTGCACGCAGACGCCATCATAATCCATCCGCCGTACATGATATTGTACATCCTCCAAAATCTTACGGCTGGACGCAATGACATCTGCCAAAAGCCCTACTATAATCGTCTGAAATCCCAACAGCAGCAGCACTGCCGCCAAAATTAAGGACTGAATATGCCCGCTGCCTAAACCATGTACATAAAAGTTTAAAAACCGAATACCAACTGCCACTCCAAAAAGAAAAATAACACTCCCGATCACTGCAAAAAACTGCAGCGGCTTATAAAGCATAAATACATGTCCAATCGTAAACATCGATTTTTTAATATAGCCTGCCATGCTTTTCATTAATTTGGAAGGCCGCAGCTCCCTATTTGTACGTATTGGAACAGACTCCATCGCAATTTTCGTCCTGCCTGCCTGTACAATGGTCTCTAATGTATACGTATATTCATTTGTCACATTTAAGCGCATAGCTGCTTCTCTGCTGTATGCGCGAAAACCGCTTGGTGCATCCGGAATATCTGTTGCGCTTGCTTTTCGTACTACCCAGCTGCCAAAATGCTGCAGCTTTTTTTTCAATAAAGAAAAATCTTCAATTTCATCAATTGGACGGGCGCCGACTACAATGTCGGTCTTCCCGTCCAAAATTGGCTGTACAAGCTTTGCAATGTCTGCCCCCTCGTACTGATTATCTGCATCTGTATTTACAATAATATCCGCACCATTGCGCAAACATGCATCTAATCCTGCCATAAACCCTTTTGCCAGCCCACGATTTCTGCGAAAACTAACAATATAGTTCACGCCCCATTCCTTTGCCATATCTACGGTCGTGTCAGTACTGCCATCGTTGATGACCAAATATTCTATCGTATCGATGCCCTCTATCTGCTTTGGCAATGCATCCAACGCAATTTTTAACGTCGCCCCTTCATTATAACATGGCATTTGAATGATTAGTTTCATAGCACCTCCGCCGATACTTTATTTGCAGCTAACTGCCGCAGTATCAGCCATCACTTAACAATAAATAAACACAGCCATATACCCCTGCATCATTACCAAGCATGGCCAATGAAAATTTTGCTTCTTTACAGGAGCTAAAGGTACGGCTTTCATAATATTTTTGAATCACATCTGTAATAATCGTACCTGCCTTAGATACGCCGCCGCCAATGACAAATACTTGCGGATCAACTACACAGGCAATATTGGCAAGCCCTGTTCCCAGAATCTTTCCCATCTGCTCTACAACTTCTAACGCAACGTCATCTCCTGCTTTTGCTGCATCTAAAACATTCTTTGCGCTCAGCTTTTGTATCTCCCGCATGGATGACTTCCTGTCATCTTTTGCCAATGCGCGTTTTGCAAGCCTAACTACGCCAGTTGCAGAACCATATTGCTCTAAACAGCCGCGCTTACCGCAGCCACAGGTTTCTTCTTCTGTTTCGTCTACAAAAATATGACCGATTTCCCCGCCTGCACCATGTGAACCAGTTACAATTTTGCCGTTTTGGATAATGCCGCCGCCGACACCTGTGCCAAGCGTCACCATGACAACATCCTGATAACCTTTGCCCCCGCCTTGCCACATTTCGCCAAGCGCTGCTACATTTGCATCATTTCCTACGCGCACCTTAAATCCGGTTTTTTCGCCTAATACTTTGGCTACGTCTACCCTTCCCCATCCAAGATTGACACATCTGATTACAACCGTATCTTCGATTACAGGCCCTGGTACGCCGACCCCGATCCCTGCGACATCTGTGTTTGAAATGTTTTTATCTGACAGTTTTTTGGCAATCGCATCTGCGACATCATCTAAAATAGCGCTCCCCTGGTTTGCAGTATTGGTAGGAATCTCCCATTTTTCCAACATCTTTCCTGTCATCTCAAAGAGGCTCATTTTAATTGACGTGCCTCCGATATCTACACCAAACCCATACTTTTCCATAAATACTCTCCTTTTCCTGTTTCTTTACATCCAGCCGCCTTAACAGACTGGCTTTCTATATTTGCACTGGTAACTGCGTGCGTGGGCTGACTTTTTTCTAAATATTAGTATAGGAGAGTTTGCTGCATGTGTCAATCCAAAATCAAAGAGGTTATGTAAAATAAAAGTTACTATTCAGATCAGGGCTTTGCATTCACTGCATTCCGTTACTGTGAGCACCAAAGGTGTGAAGATTAACAAATAAAACACTAATTTTCCACAGTAAAAGCAGCACCCTATGTTTTCCATCCCTTCTGTTTTATCATGACAAAATTTGTAAGAAAAATTCCTCGCCGCTCTACTTGCTGCTCTCTTACAGCTTGATATCCTCTTTTTTCAAAAAAAGGTCTTGCTGTAATAGAAACATGTGCAACAATATTCTGTTGAACTGCAGATTCCAATTGATTGCATAGCGCAGTAGCAACTCCTTTTCCCTGATAATCTGAATGAACATACAAGCGGTCAAGATAACCTGTCTTATCTATATCTCCAAATCCTGTAATAACGTTATCATCAACCGCAACAATACTGTAATGCTCTTGCAGGGACTGGTCCCATTTTTTCAAATCCACCTGTCCTGTCGCCCATGCATCTAATTGCTCTTTTGTATAATCTTTTGCATTGACTCTATGAACCGTATGGTAAAAAAGCTCTGTCAATTCTTTGCAATCTGTTGATCGATATGTTCGAATGATCATCTTGATTTTTCCTTTATCGACGTCAAAACTGACGCAAAGCGTACTGATTTAAGGAGTTTTGGGGCAAAAAACGCATGGCTTTCGTCCATGCGCTTGTCTACAATATTTTTAGAAATTCATCTGGCTCCATTACCTTTATCCTGGATTTCTTATAATCATCTGGATTTCTTGTTACAATATAATCCGCCATTTCTGCTGCCGCACATTCTTCCTGCAGGCAGTCCTCAAAATCTGTAAATTCCTCATTTTCAGCAGCCCGCATAATCTTCTCTGCACTCAAATCCGAAACACGAAAAATATCACACAAATTTCTGATAAACCAACGCCTCTCCTGCTGCGAATATGCCTTTCTTAAAATATAAAACAAATTGGGAATGCTGTGAGCTGCTAAACACCCGGTTACCTCCCTCTCTGCACACTTTGTTAATATCATTTGAGCTGCTCCCGCATAAGGCTCCCGTTTTAATAAAATATCCAGTATAATATTTGTATCAACTAAGACAACCATATTTTTCCATTCTCGCCTCCTGCAATTCCTTTTCCGGATCAAAATCTTCCGACAGTCTTTTTTCCATTTCCAGAATATTTCTCAGTGCATTTTTTGCTTTTTGCTTATCCTTTTCTTTGTCTGCAGACATCGCTTCCAGATTTTGCAAAATGTTAATTACATATAACATATCTTCCTCTGGCATACGCTGTATCATCTCTACAGCCCTTTCTTTTATCATTGTCATAAACATCTTCCTTCTATTTTCTTTACTTAGTTATATCGGCAAAAATTTTTTGTCTTGTACAATATGCCCTTTTCATCTGCCATTTCCATGTAACACATGAAAATATTTTCGTCTGATCTAAAGTATATGCTGCTTTAATCCTGCCATCCATTTTCAGTAAAGGATACATTCATATACTAGTCTCCACAGAAACCAAAATAAAAACGTAAAATTTTGAACCATTATTCTAAAACTACAATAGCATAATCGCCAATGCCGCCCCAAACCAGATGGTTCCCAGCAAAAATTGTTTTTTTTTGCAAATTCGTACTAGAAATACATTACTTTTAAATGCAAATGTGCTACCACGTCGCACAAATACAGCATTTTTCATGAATCTATTCTATAATTAGTACAATGATTTTGAGACTTTAGGAAATTTTCACAACTGTTATAAAACCACACAATATTATATCCTGTATTTTTCTGTACAGGGTATAGAGTATATCTCCATTCATTTCAACTTCTTATATCGTTTTTCTAACAAATATACCACGTTATACTTACCTTATCAAGTATTTTCTCATTTTCATTTCTTTTCAGATATAATAAAAAGTTTACAAACCCTTATAAAATTAAGGGCTCCCGGCATTTCCTTAAATTGCTAATTTCGGGGATCCAAATCAATGCTTATTTCATACTTATCGTCAATAAGCACATAATTTACATTATACTTTTGCGCAAGTTTTAAAAATTGTGCATTATCTTCTAATACGCTTTCCATCGTGCACCATTCATCATCCAAACGATTTTCTACAATACATGCATACTTTTTTATACTTGCAAAGTTATTTTTAATATAGTTTTCACTCATTACAAGGCAATAGAATTTGATGTAAGCAAGTTCATCCTTTTCAAAACTTTTGTACCAATCCAAAGGAATATAACACCCTTCCACAATCATATTTTGCCTGTTTTCAATCGCAGTTTTCATCATCTCACGAATAATGGGCCATAAATATTCTGTTAATTCGTTATCATCTTCGGGAGTTAGCTTTGTGTAACCACTGCGAATTAAACCCATTTTTAAATGGTCTATTGATATATATGGATAATTATACTTTTCAAGCAATTTCTGTGCAAGAGCCGTTTTACCTGTGTGTGAAGCGCCTGTTATCAAAACTATCATGGATACGATTCCTTTCTTTTATTCCTGCAAGGCCCATGCAGCTTCTATTTGCCGGAATGATTTGGTACACAAGACAGTGTGGTTATAATGGTCTATGACTGTAATCGTTACCATATCATCTCCCGGTATGTCCAAAGACTGAGCTTCTTGATTTTCAAGCTGCAGCATACGGCTGCCCTGCTCGTCCCAGACATTGATGCCTGCATCCTTACGGTTTTTCCCATAAAGATACGTCACAGGCGGATCACATGCTGTTTCTTGCTCTGACTGAAACAGTGTATCGCAGTCTCCTTCTAATTTAAATTTTCCTGTCCCATCACTTACAATGAGTGTATAATCCCTGCCGCTTGTCCATTGAAAAAGATACTCGATCTTGTTTTCATTCACAATCATATCATTGATCCCATTCACTTGATCCATAGAAAATTCGTCTCCGTCAAAATCATCTGGATACTTTTTTTTGAGTTCTGTACTAAAGGCAAGTGCACCATGGTTATTTAAATGCCATGCATCTGCAAAGTATTCATGTGCATAGACTGGAAACCAGTCTAGCGTAACTGTCGGAAATTCTTTTTTTATGTTTTTATAATACGCATAAAATTCATCGTGGTACGGATCGATAAACACGGTATTATCTGGATCTGGCAGTTTTATAAGGCGTACCGTAATGCCGGAATCAATACACAGACGAATTAACTTTTTGTAATACTCATCAAACAGACCTTTGGCACGAAACTGCTCGTATGTTATCGTATCCGTAGGCTCGTATTCATAATTGGTTCTTGCAATGTAACGCCCTCCATGTATCGTATTTAAGCGCAATGTTTCTTCATTTGTATCCTTTCGCTCATGAAACCCTGCATGAAGCAAAGCCGTTATATACTTATTCGGCAAACAGAGTCGATAAGAGAGAAAGTCAGCCCAGTAGTTTTGCGTAAGGATCGTAGGCTCATCAAAACGTACAGCCTCCAGCAGAATCTTAAAAGAATCTTTGAATGAAAACCTGTGGGTATACATGACCCTTGTCCAAAAAGAATCCTCCTGTATGAAATGGTTGTCATAAAAACTTATATAGCAAGTATCCGGCGCCTCATGATGTGCAAGCCACTCCCGCATAATATAATAATTTGTAAACGGCGTAGCTCCTCCTAACGCAAGGTTAATCGTCGTATCAGATAATTGTTCTGGCATATAAGCAGCATTTGCCGTCGAATCTCCTAAAATAACCGTTTTATAATGTTTTTCCGATACTTTATTCGTAATTTCCCTATTCCATACATAATATGGTGCTTCTTCGTCCATATAAGCTAATGGGTTTTTCCATGTGTAAATACAAACTATCAGCACAGGCAGTATTACACAAATTCCCTTACACACTAATTTTATGAAATCTTTCATTGCCGTTCCCTTTTTCTTTCATCTATTGATACATTTCCTCATTAAAACTGAAAATAAATAAATTCCTGTCCCGAAATATCTAAAGAAATCAAAATACATACAATTGCAGTCCAATATATTGCATAGCGAAACACAATGTGCTGCCCAGACAGCCACTGCAATACCTGGTAGCCTCTTTCCTTCATCAGGCTATATCCGATTAAAACAAACAGCCCAAACATGAGTATCATCATGTTTTGTTCATCCAGCCCAAGCTGGCACAAACCATTATTAAAAAGAAACCCAATATTCGAAAGATGCAGCGAACGTTTCACAATCGTAAAAGCTGCTGACACTGTATCTGCCCGGAAAAAAATCCAAGCAAAATCTACCAGAACAAATGTTTTCAATATTTGAAAACATTTCCAAGAAAAACTATTTGTATCAATATCCCGCTTTTTATAAATAGCATCCAACCGATTCTTTGTCAAGTCCTCAACAATTTGATACAGCCCATGCAAGCCTCCCCAAATTACAAACGTAATGTCCGCTCCATGCCACAGGCCGCTTGCTAAAAATGTAAGCAAAAGATTGCGGTACTTTCTTCCCCTGCTACACCTGCTGCCGCCCAAAGGGATATAAAGATAGTCCCGAAACCACTGGCTTAAGGAGATATGCCACCTCCTCCAAAATTCTTTTACAGAATGAGCCAGATATGGCTGTGCAAAATTATCCATTAATTGAAACCCTAAGATTCTTGCAGCTCCTTTTGCGATCACTGAATAACCCATAAAATCGCAGTAAATTTGAACTGCAAACAAAACATTTGCGGCAATAAACTGAAATCCATAATACGCCTCATAATTACCATATACAGTATCTACCAACACAGAGCACCTGTCTGCAATGACCAGCTTGAGAAAAAATCCCCACAGCATAATCAGCAATCCTTCCCGCGCCATGTGATAATCCATACTTTTTGGTTTTGCCATTTGCTTTAACAAATGTTTAGACCGCTCAATTGGCCCTGCAACAAGCTGCGGGAAAAAGGAGACAAATAGCGCATATCTGAAAAAGTTTTTTTCAGCATAAATATCTCCCCGGTATACATCCATGGTATAGCCCAATGCCTGGAACGTATAAAACGATATTCCAACAGGCAGCACAATATCAAATGCAGGTATCTTCCATGTTACATGCAGCAGCCCAAACGCCCAGTTTGCAATATCCGCCGCAAAATTTGTATATTTAAAATAAAACAGCACAGCTAAGTTTAACAAAAAGCTAAGCGCTACAATTCCTTTTTTATACGCTGCCTCTTTTTCACTTTCATGCATATTTTGTTTTACTCTTTCTAATAATATGCCGCTGGTGTAGGTAATGCCAGTTGAAAATAGCAGCAGCAGTGCATATTTAGCATTCCAGCACATATAAAAATAATAGCTTGCAACAAGCAGCCAAAAATTTCTCCATTTTCCGGGAATGATATAATATATCATGAGTACAATTGGGAAAAAAATTAAGAATTGCATTGAATTAAATAGCATATTTGTCCCTTTCTATTTCTACTATCAAGCGATCAACAAGTTATTTTCTGTACACTTTTACTGACCGAAAGTGAATTTCTTCTTTTATCTAACATTTTGCTGTAAAATGTTGTCTATAAGTATTCTAATTCATTTCTTACTTTTTTGCAAATCTTAAGATAAATAATAAAAAATTGTCAATTTTTTTAGAACTTCTTTTTTCTAGATAAGTTTTCAAACACAGTTTTATGTATATTGCACAAAAATGAAAAGAATATGCAAATTTAGTTAAAGAAAGCAAAAATCGTAATTTTCTAAGATGCGATTTTTGTTTTCTTTTTTATGTATTCTTAATCGAAATAAGGTCACTGGAAAAGTACTTTTCAGTGACCTTTATAAATACAGTTTCTAAATTAAAAGAAATCTCTTTCACATAACATTTTATAGCAAATGTTATTCTATTTTAGCTCTATTTTCTTTTTCTTTCAACTCTAAAATTGAATTTGTTGTTTTTTGTAGGATTTTGGGTTTTTAAAGAGGCTGTCATACAAAGCAACTGAAATACAATTGTAAGTAGTCCGCAACGGAAGATGCACTACATATTGTATCCTTTTTGCTTCATATGACAGCCTCTTTTTGTCTAATGATATAAGTATTTCAATGTCCTATTCTGCAGTGACTGAGATGACCGTATATCCTTTCCCAGAATCACTGTTTTGTGTATTGTAGACAGCCAGATAGTATGCAGTCGTATTTGCCGCAGTTCCTTTGGCTGCTGTAACGGTTACGGTTTTTTTATCTTTACTAAGCTTCATACTTATTTTCTTCTGCAAAGCTGAGCATGGAGCAGTAATTTTTACCTTTCCGGTTTTCAGCATTTCAGCGTCGTATCCGTTGGCACTCCCCATAGCATAAAGCTTCGGGTTATCTGTCGTATTACCTGTGCCTGTGCAGGAAACAGCCATTTGAAATGTACCTGTAGATGCTGCATCCTTTACAAGCGGAATATGAATAGCATCTGCTTCTTTTTTTGCTAATCCAGACAAATTTTCAATAGAAATAGCGTTTACATGGTTGACAGCAGATACATTTAACTGAGTCTTCTTTCCAGTCTGTGTACAGGTAAATATAATTTTTCCAGATACTTGTTTTTCTTCTTTTAACTTTTCTGCTCTGATTTCAAAGCAGTGTGGATCTGAAGCTGACTGTGTAACAGAAAAATAGTCTGAAACTGCTGCATGAACAGAAGCAGTGTAATGTGCATTTGATACTTTTACGGTATCTTTATCCTGTTTACGGGTTGGATACAAGTATACTTTTTTTGTCTCTCCAATACTAATTTCTGCCTTTTTTAAAGCTTTTGTACTTCCATATGCAAAAGACGTGTCTGTATCTGGGATATCATATAACGTAGTTGCTGTAGGTGAAGGCTTTATTGTAACCGGGCAGCAAGCTGAAGTACCAGCATTGCCTGTATCAATCACCCATAAATAGACTGTACCAGGTTCTTTTTGAGCAGTAACTGTAATCTGGCCGCTTTTAATAGAAGATTTTGCCACTTTTGCTGCTTGTTGGTCTACAATTTTACCCTTCACAAGTTCTGGTTTTTTGTTTGTAGAAGTGATACCTGTAATTACTTTTCCAGTAGATGGTATGACAACACCTTTTTTGTTTTTCGTATAACAGTAAGACGCCGTGATGTCCGTATATAACGTACAGCTTTTATAGTTTTTGCTTTCTGGTGTGGATGCTCCCTTACCATTGACATAAAGGCGAACTGTGGAATTTGTTGCATTGGTACTGCATGTATAGCTATCAAAAAACCGTTCTACAGGTGTAGTGTCTAAATTTTCCTCATCGTCATTGTCAGCATTTCCAGATGGATCGACATAGCGGATCGTACAATTAATCGGCGCTCCTTGATTCCAGTCTGGAAGGGTATAACGGTAGTTCGCTGGTTTCGTTTTATCCGTCACAATTAAGTAACCGCCGTTCATAGTAATATTGGACAAAGACGAAGGAATATAATTTCCGCCTGTCATATTTACATGGACAGTGAGCAAATCAACTTTTTCCTGTACTGGAAGGAGGTTTAACTTAATCATAGTTAACGGATTATTAAAAGAAGCCACGTTTTGTGTGGTGTTTAGTTCCGTGTTTTTGCTGATGTCTAACTCTGTAATCCGGTTATTAAACATCGTCAGATAAATCAGCTTTGTGTTATTACTTACATTACATTTTGTAAGCTGATTATCATGAAAATCCAAATCCGTCAATTGTGGGCATCCGCTGACATCAAGCGCTGTCAGCTTGTTACTGCTGCAGTTAAGAATTTCTAAAGAATCTAGTTTTCCAAGGGATAACGCTGTCAACTTGTTATTTTCACATTTTAGCGTCCTAAGTGATTTAAAATACTCTATCCCTTTTAAATCTGCAATATTTTTTGAACTGACATTTATGTGTGTTGTATTTTGGATTTCTTCTTCTGACAAAATTCCATCAGAATCTTGATCCACTGTATTTGCAATGTAATCGCGAAAAACCGGATCCGGGAAGTTTGCTTCATTTACCGCAGGCTGTGCAGCCTGTGTCTGTACAGGATAGATACAGAGCATCAGTGCAGCTGCTGCCACCGCGCATAAAGTATGACGCAAAGTTTTATGATTACCATATGCATACATAACGTTTTCCTCCTGCTTTTTTCTTAATTATAAGATCTGCAAAGCATCTTGTCAATAAAATAAATAGCATAAAACTGACTGCTGCTTCATTGAGGTTACTGTTCACACAGGACTTTGCATTCACTGCAAAGTCCGTAAGAAAATGATTCAGGAGTGC
>CANDJR010000101.1 GCA_947385105.1 uncultured Eubacterium sp. | reverse complement strand
CTGTTCTTTCCATTTGTCATTGTCACTGTACGGATTCCCAGCCTGCTGCCAAATGCGTTATTGCCAATGGCCGTTACCATATAATCTGTCGTTGGTACGGTTGGTGTCGTTGGTTTTTTATTTGTCGTAGCCTTTACAGCCGACTGTGTCGGTGTCGTAGCTGTCTGGCTAACTGCAATTTTCGTCGGAATAGATAAATCCTTTGCAGTCCCATTGTATCCAGTAATCGTTGCTTCACCACCCGATATACTGAATGTATATCCATTTTCCGTTATCTTGCCGTCTGTCGAATTTTCTACGACCTCTGCATTCGACGGCTTTTTAGTTGTCGCTGCCGCAGCTGGCTGCACATCTGTATATGGCATCGCTTCAACGGATGTAAATGCTACTGCAGCAGCAAGGATTACTGCCCATAGCCTTTTTTTCATGTCTGCCTCCACTTATTCTGCTTTTGCATTTTCTAGCTTCTATTATATACCATTTTCTTTCTGTCTTCAACTAAAAGATGCCTGTCTGTCAGACCGTATAATTAATCTTTCCTGCTGACAAAATATCTTTCAGATGACGTATGAGTTCGGCATCGTCTTTTTCTTGTACTTGCGGCTGGCTTGGCTGTTTTGTTACTGGCGGCTGCTTTGGTGCCACCAGGTTATTACGGCGGAAAACAGTCTGCATACGCTTAATGATTTGATCCAATGAGGAACTAAACTCTGCATCCTCAGAAAACACTTTACTCACAGCATATCTGCTGCAATCTTCTAATTTTTGTTTATCAACCTTCATTTTACCGTTGGCTTGCATCGTAATGCCAATATCCTCTAGCACATCCTTTTGCTCTTTTGTCATCTTTTTCAGCTTGGAAGAATATCGCTTAAAGCTTTCGTCATCAATTTCACCCGCAGATTCCATATAGTTATTATACGTTTTTACAAAAGCCTGTACTTTATTAATTAATTCGCCGCCTTCTCCTTCCCGGTAATCATATTCCCGCAAATCTTTCAGCGCACGTTTGATTGCCTTTTGATCAACAGACGCCAGACTGCCTGCATAATAACCGGTACGGCTGGTTTGTGACACCCCGAAAAGATTCCCTTTATAAAATTGTCTCATATATCTTGTAACGGTCAGACTCATATTCATTCCCCCTATACGTATCTATTTTTCCACAAAATACTATATTTTTTCGCAATATGATCCTATTGTTATATATTTCGTCTATTTTTAACATTTTCATAAGAGTATCTTTTCGTTTTTTAAAGCACTTTTGATAAAAATTCCTTTGTCCTGCTTTTTTGCGGATTACCAAATACTTGCTCTGGCGTACCCTGCTCTAAAATGTGTCCTTCGTCCATAAACAAGACTCTGGTCGCAACCTCTCTGGCAAACCCCATTTCATGCGTCACAACCGCCATGGTCATTCCTTCCTCAGCCAGCCCTTTCATAACCTCTAAAACCTCGCCAACCATTTCTGGATCTAAGGCAGAGGTTGGTTCGTCAAACAGCATCATTTTCGGCTTTAGCGCCAAAGAACGTACAATTGCAATACGCTGCTTTTGTCCTCCCGACAGGCGGCCTGGATATGCATCTGCTTTTTCCTCTAAATTTACCAGCCGAAGCAGACGAAGCGCTTCTTCTCTAGCTTCTTCCTTGCCCATCAGCTTAAGCTCTAATGGTGCTAATGTAATATTGTCCATAATTGTTAAATGCGGAAACAGGTTAAAATGCTGGAATACCATCCCCATTTGCTGTCGGATTTTATTAATATCAGCACCTCTTGCTGTAATATCTGTGCCATCAAATAAGATCTGACCGCTAGTCGGCTGCTCCAGCAGATTCATGCAGCGCAAAAACGTCGATTTGCCTGAACCGGACGGCCCGATAATAACTACTTTTTCTCCAGCTCCGATGTGTTCACTGATATCATCTAATACAAGGTGGTTTCCAAATTTTTTTGTAAGATGGTTAACGACGATCACTTTCCCTAAGCCTCCTTTCCAGCTTACCCATAATCCAGGTAAAGAACATTACAATAACTAAATAAATGGCTGCAACCGTAAGCAGCGGCAGCATTGGATCAAACGTTGTGCCGCGGATAATGTCGCCGCCCCTAGTAAGCTCATTCAGTCCTATGTAACCGCAAATGGATGTTTCTTTTAATAAGGTAATAATTTCATTGACCAATGCAGGCAGCGTATCTTTAATTGCCTGCGGCAAAATAATTTTTTGCATCGTCTTTGCATAGCCAAGCCCCAGGGAACGTCCTGCCTCCATCTGCCCCTTATCAATAGACATAATGCCTGCACGGAAAATCTCCGCCTCATAAGCCCCGGAATTAATTCCAAATGCAGCAATTGCAACTGAAATCTTATTATCCCAGTCAACTAAAAACAAAAAGAATAAAAGCAGCAGCTGTACAAGTGTAGGCGTGCCGCGAATAACAGTCAAATAAATTTTAGCAAGCATATTAAGAAAACGCAGCGCAAGCCCGCCAGGGCCTCTTAACTCTTTTCGTCCAATCTGATCGTGCGCTGTACGAATAATTGCAATAAAAATACCGATAATCAATCCGACAATTAAGGCTCCTAACGTAACAATGAGCGTTGTCTGCAATCCATTTGTAATAAAGCGCCAGCGATCTTTTTCTACAAAGTCCAAAATAAACTTTGCTTTTAATTCATCATACCAACCCACTATTTTTCTCCTTCAACTCAAAGCTATCAAGCAGTAAAAAGAGAGGGCAGCCTTGACTGCCCACACTTTTTACAAGCTGTTCACAACGCATCTTCTCAAAACCTAATATACCTTACCATGGTCAAATAGATACTCATATAGATTATTTCATAGATTCGTTTTATCCATCATGAAATACTAAAATAGTATACACCTGGTTTGATTTTTTGAGAGGTTTGCCAACAGTTCCTATTTATTCTGTCACAATGTATTTATCTACAATCCCCTGCAGTGTCCCGTCTGCCTTGAGTTCTTCCAACGCGCCATTTACTGCAGTAAGCAAGCCTGTATTATCTTTGGAAATTGCTGCAGCATAATCTTCAATTGCAAACTGTGTATCCAGGATTTTAAGCCCTTGTGTACTGCTTACATAAGACAATGCTGGTTGATTATCAATAATAACCGCATCTACTTTGCCTTGTGTTAAAGCCATAACTGCATCTGCGCCTTTATTATATTCTTCTACAAACTCTTCTCCAATTTTTTCCTGTGCAAGGAAATCTCCTGTTGTCATCAGCTGCACGCCAATCTTTTTTTCTTGCAAATCTTCGATGGTAGCTATTTCAGAATCTTCTACAACAATAACAGACTGAATGCCTGTAGCATATGAATCTGTAAAATTAACAGACTCCAGACGCTCATCTGTAACTGTCATACCAGCCAGCCCCATATCAGCCTTGCCCTGCTGCACTGCCATAATAATAGAATCAAACTCCATATCCTCTATCTTTAGTTCTAATCCAAGCTTTTTGGCAATTTCACCTGCGATTTCTACATCGATTCCGATAATATCTTCGCCTTCATAATATTCATATGGCGGAAAATAAGCATTTGTCGCCATCGTAAGAACACCTTCGTTAACAGTTGTAAAGTCAGTAACAGACGTATCTTGATCCTGTGAATTTGTATTTTCGTCTGAAGCTGTTTGATCCCCTTGTGTATCTGCAGTCGTATCGCCATCGGACGTCGTATCCTTGGATTCATCTGTACTTGTATTTGTATTATTGTCAGATGCACCCTTGTCATTATCCGCTGCTCCGCATCCTGCCAGCATTGCGGCAGTCAGTGTACATGTTACAAATGCTGCTAATAGCTTTTTCATCTTCATTATCCTCCTTCATTTACGGACTATGCCACGTCAATATCTCTGACATTATACATAAGAACGAAAGAAAATGCAATATTTTTTAGCAGTTCAAAACTATGTCTAATAAACAATTCCTTTCCTGACATCTGCTACCGTTTGATCATCCGCAAACTTTTTAATAATCGCTAAAGAAAAATCAATAGCAGTCCCCATGCCGCGGCTAGTAATCACATTATCATCCGTAACTACGGTTTCTTCCGATGTTGTTGCACCAATCAGCTTATCCTCCCATCCCGGATGACAGGTTGCATGTCTGCCCTTTAACACACCTGCCTGTCCTAAGACACTCGGCGCTGCACAAATTGCCGCAACCAGCTTTCCTTCCTTTGCAAAACTTTGAACAGTTGACACTACCCCTTCATGTGCACCCAGGTTTGCTGTGCCAACACCGCCGCCCGGCAAAATGACACCATCAAATGACTGTATATCTGTTTCTTCCAAAACTGTATCTGCCTGAAACAAAATATCATGTGATCCATGTATTTCCAAGCGTTTCATAATCGAAACACTCTCTACCTCTAAGTTTGCACGGCGCAGCATATCAACAACTGTCAACCCTTCAATTTCTTCACATCCGTCTGCAAAAAATACTGCCAATCTACTCATGATTTTTTCCTCCTAAAATATCCTATTATTTTCTTTGATTATTGTTTTTTTATTTTTTTCTTAATTGATATGCTTTATTGTCGTTTTTATTGTTTTTCTTTTTCATTTTTATTGTTTTCTTTTTGTCTTTTTATTAACATGTTTTATTGTCATTTTTTTGTTTTTTTATCCTTTATTGCCACGCTATTTTGTCGTTTTTTTGTTTTTCTTTTTTATTGTCATGCTTTATTAACGTTTTTTTGTTTTTTTATCTTTTTATTGTCGTTTTTTGTTTTTCCTATTTTTTGTTTATTGACATGCTTTATTTTTTTATCATTGTCATTTTTATTGTTTTTTTATCATTGCCATGCTTTATTGTTATTTTTTATTAACTTTTTATTACGATTCTTTATTGTCGTTTTTATCGTCATGCTTTACTAACATTTTTGTTGTGATGTCTTATTGTCATCTTGTATATATATTTTTTATTGACATTTATCTATTTATCCATTATGTTTTCTGTATCATACACTTTCCAGTTACACAGGAATGAGCTAAATACAAAGGAGCATTATTACTATGGAAATAGAACGCAAATTTATACCAAAATGGCTGCCAGACACACTTACGCAGTATCCATCCCATGAAATTGAACAAGGTTATTTATGTACAAACCCTGTCGTACGCATCCGCAAAATGGATGACGCCTATTTTCTCACATATAAATCCACCGGCATGTTAGCACATGAGGAATACGAAATGCCACTGTCCAAAGACGGTTACCTGCATCTGCGTGAAAAAGCAGACGGCATCCTTATCACAAAACGACGCTATCTCATTCCACTTGATGATTCCCACAAAATAGAGCTTGACATCTTTCATGGGGACTTAGAGGGCATTACACTTGCAGAAGTCGAATTTGCTTCTATTGAGGAAGCAAATGCCTTTCTCCCTCCTGAATGGTTTGGAAAAGATGTTACCTATGATATCCGGTATCACAACAGTGAAATGAGCAAAGGTGCCTTAGCAAAGCTTAACGAAAACGGCTAATTTCATATTTTTGTCTGGTTAATATAATATTTTTCAGCTGGGAATAACGGTCATGCAGCGGCCCTTCTGGGATTACCACATCCAAAACAACTGCAATGTCATCAATCAGACGATCTGTAACATCATCCTGTATTTCGTTTAGCACTTGATACTTTTTTTCAAAAGTGTCTGCATCCAAAAATTTCAGCAGATTAGGATTCGCGCGAAGTTCATCTGTAGCGCTTTCCTGCTTCTCCAGCTTGCGGAACTGCCCTCTGCGGTTCTCGCGTTCTGCAAGCTGGCGGCGGCGTTTTTGTAAGTACCCTGACTCTGTATCAAATGTATTCGCATCTTCGCGGTATGCGCGTTTAGAATCCGCTGGACTCTGGGTACGCGGCCTCTCATCTATTTTCTTACTACTATCGCCACTTACCACATGAGACACTGTCACAGCATCCGCCCTGCTATCCTGTCTTTCTGCTTGGCGATTCATTTCGCTCTCTCTTTTTATCTGCTGCCAGCTACTTTTTGATTCTTGCCTGCGGATTGGATCCTCTATTTGACGCTGGATGCCTGGCTCCCGTTCGAATTCAGTTTGCTGCAAATGGCGATCCCATTCTGGCCGCTGCCGGCTGCCTGGTTCCCATTCCTCATGCAGCTGATGCTCGCCGCTATTTGGCATCAGTCCCTGCCGGCTATCATAAGAAGATTCCGCCGGCTGCTCATCCTGCTTGAGCCCGGCATACAACTGTAGGCTACCATCCTGCACTCCGTTATCCAAAAGCCCGGCTTGCCGGCTGATAGTATAATCGTCTTGTCGAATCTGTTTGTTTCCTTTTGCCTCTGCTAACTGCTGCCCTGTTTTCCCAACTGCCGCTTTTTCTATACGTTCAAACCAATACTGCTGCTCAATACGCGGATATTTCTGATGGTCAACCTCACTCATAAATTGTGAAAGCGGACTCGCATACACATCAAACGTTCCATACAATGCCTGAAAAATAACCAAACGTTCTTCCGTTTCTGAATGCTTAGCAATTGTTATAACTTGGTAGATTTTGTCTGTATAATGTCTATACAATTCTCCAGGGCTTGGTAATTTATTCATGGTATATTTCTTCCTCTACTTCCTTCATTTACTTCCTTCATTACAATTGTTCTTCAAATATATATTAAATTTGTATTATTTCGTATGCTTTTGCTTTGTTTCGCTTGCTTTTGCTTATTTTGGCTTATTTTGCTTGCTTAGATTTTCTATTCAGATAGTTTTTGTTAAAAGTAGTTTATTTTTTGCTTACTGATAGCTTATTTCTAACTTATAGGCCTTTCTTGCCTATAGCTTATTTCTTTCTTATAGTCTATTTCTTGGTTACTACTCTATTGCTTGCTCATACTCTATTTCTTGGTTTCTACTCTATTGCTTGCTCATACTCTATTTCTTTTTCTTAGTTTTTTCTTAATAGTTTCTTTCCAGTAACTCCGCCGCATTTGTTATGCAAAAACAGTCTGCTTAGCAATCATTGCGACAATTCGTGAATGTAAATACTTTATCATATACACATGTGGTGTCTTCTCGCATTAACCTTACTTTTCTCGCTTTTTATGATTGCTTGCTTTTTCTTATCTCCAATTTTTTAATCGAAATATTATTTACAAAAACCGATTTAACATATCTTCAGCTTCTCCAATAAAATCACGTTCATACCTCATATTTCCCTGGTAGCCTACGACAATTAAATCTTGCACTTTACGCATCAGTTCACTTTCTTTTACCATTGCATAGGAATCATCTGGATCTTGCGGCGTTTTATCGTAATATGTATTCTGAGAAAAATCCTCCTGTACATTCTCATAAGCTTTGTCAAAAATATTCTGTTCTTGCCGCTTTTGTGTTCTGCTTTGCTCTTGCAGCCAGCTACCTGTCTGCTGCATTTTACTTTGTTGTTTCCAATTAGCCGTATTTCCATAACGCTGCTGCAAACGACGTTTTAATTCTGCCTGTTTTGCTTGCTCTGCATTACTTAACGGCTGCCTCACAGAATTGTTTGTCCCGTTATTTCGCGCAAAACTGCCTGAGCTGGCAATATTCTGCCTAGAGCCATTTGCACTCTTTGCGTTCTGCACAGCTTCAGAATTTCTTATATTTTGATTTCTGATTCTGTTACTAGCCAAATCCTGCTGACTTTTTACAGTGCCGCTATTTTTTGGCTTTACACTGACAGTATTGCTCACCCTTTGTCTTTTCGCCAATTTCGCTTGATTATTTTTATTATAATTCATGATCACAATAATAATGATGATCCATACAACAATACCTATCATCGAATTCCTATCCCCCATCTATTTTGTTATAATGCAACCTTTTTCATTTTTAACTTCCTTTCAACATCTAACGTTTTTTGTATCAAACATCGAAATCTTTTTTGCAGATTCTAATTCTATGTCTTAATGTTGGTCGAAATGATTTTCTGCGACATTGTAACTATTCTTGTTTATTTTCCTATCTCCCACTAATTTAATTAAATGCAACTTTTTTGTTTCGAATTTCCTTTCAATATCTAAAAACCTTTTATAGCTAGCATTGAAATCCTTTTATATATACTAGTCATAATGTTAGCTTTAAAAAATGATTTACTGTGAAATTGTACCCATTCCTGTTCCATTATATAAATTAAATAGAATGCTTTTATCGAAATTTCCAAAGCACATTTTATATAATTTCTTTTTCGTTTTTAATAATTGTGTATAATTAATACAATTTACAGGCACTTACGTAGCTGGATTTATCATTTCTATATATAAATACAGTATAATCACAAAGATTACATCGTTATTTTATTCATATATTTCAAGTAATTGCTTTCATTATTTGTGTAAAGCCTATAGCATTCTAACATTCTATAAGATACCTGTGCATTTTTGCATTACAAATAATAAATGCAAATCCTTTCTACACAAAAGCACATTTCTAAACTGTTATCTTAACAGCAAAGTCTCTCATTACTTTGCTTTTCGTATTTTAATTCGACATGTTTTTTTCAATTTAGTATCATCTTTTGTTACGGCAGTAATGTTCACACTTTTTCCAATACCTGCTTTTTTTACTTTAACTTTGCCAGTAGATGATACAACTGCATATTTTGTATTGTTTGATTTCCATTTCACTTCTGCATTGGTTACATTAGAAGGCAAAACCGTTGCTATTAATTGTAATGTATTTCCATAACGCACAACAGCGGACGTTTTATTTAAATTTAATTTCACCGCACGGACAGCTGCCCCTGAGAAGTCCAATATACCTCCTGTTACACAAGCATTTTCAATGGCATCTACACTCCTTGTACATTCCAATAAAAGGCTACGGAGATTTTTTACATCTAAATCCGGATTAGCACTGCGAAGAACTGCTATTGCAGCTGTCACCATTGGCGCTGCCATAGATGAACCTGACATCATATCGCATTTTTCAAATTCATCTTTATCTGGATCTGCCACTGATATCGCAATATTGTCTAAATAATATGTAATAGACCGCAGCTGCTTTGTCCGTACACCAATCAGTGCCAAATATGTCCTGCCATTATCAACAACAAATCTAGAGTCCTTTGCAGTACTTACCTTTTCAAATGTTTCCCACATCGGTATCCCATCTCCGTCGTTTTCCGCCATCAGACAGCTGACATAATATGTTTTATTTATATCTAAATTTAATGATGTGACATCCAGATACAAATAGCCTGCATCTTCTTTCCCATCATCGACTATATTATTGCTGTTTGCCAATGGTAAATTCGATTTTTTATCATACTTTACAGTATACCGCAAGCATCCATTTTCTTGATCTGAGAATCCTACTCCAGACTCGTAGCGCAGCTTAACTGTATAATCTGAATCCACAGATTTGATATCTGACGCCGTCTTATACAAGCTGCTTAATTCTGAACAAGTATCATAATAAGCAGTCATACTTTCACGCTTGTTTTCTTCCCAAAACTGCGGCAAAAATTTTGCCTCTTGTACAGTAGAAACAATATTTGACCCTGGCGCAAATAAATCTACTTGTGTATTGCCATAGTCAGAGAAATATGCACGTCTGTCTTCTTCGTTACTTGCACCAACTGTCACAATATATTTACTTTTCAAGTCATATGGTGTCTGGCGCATTGGTTCTGAAATAGCATCCCAGTTAATCGCATCATTTCCTGCCGCAAATACTGTCAGTGCACCATTTTTTCCCATTTTATCAATCAGTGTATTTAAAACAGCTCCCGTATCATAGCTGCCGCCCCAGGAACAATTTACTGCTGCAACTGGAACTCCCAGCTTCTGTGCCTGTATTACATATTCAAATGCAGCTACAACACCAGCTGTACTGAATGTGTCTTCTCCATCTTTTGTTACTTTTAACGACATAATTTTAGCATTGCTGATACCAGCAATCCCCAACTGGTTATTTGCCTTTGCAGTAATAATTCCTGCGCAATGCGTGCCATGGCCATAAGTATCCATTGGATCTGCATCCATGTCTGCAAAATCGTATCCATAAGTCCCTTTTAGTCCTTGTGACTGATACGGATTCACCCACATAGAATCGCGAAGCTCCTCATGTGTATAGTCTACGCCTGTATCAATTAATGCTACAACTGGGGTTGTTAAAGCTGCCACCTGCATGCCGGAATAATTAATCCCACTACTTTGTGTCTGCATAGCACCTGTACCGTCCAAATACCATTGATAATCCCGTAACGTATCCTTTCCGTCTGCACATAAATGCATATAGCTATTTGGCACAACAGCATCCACATAAAATCTTTCCGATACAATTTCCATCAATTCTTCCGTGGAATATTTCTCAGAGCTAACTAATGCAACATAATCTTTTATGTTCTCAGAATTCGCATCGTCTGATCTTCCAAAATCCCAGCATTCTTCAATTTCAATTGCACGATCAAAACTTGCTGCTCCTTCTTGTGTCAAAGCAGCTGCCTGTGTGGCACTCATTGATACAAGTGCCTCCCCTTCCACATAGGTTCCACCTTCCAACTCTGGAATCTCTACCGTCTGCATGTCAGCTTGCGCATACACCATAACCGGTGCTGCTACCGACAGCAAAGCTGATGCTGCTGTAAGTAATACCGCCAATATCTTTTTCTTCATAATTTTTCTTTATCCGCCTTTCCGCGAAAGGTATCTAAAACAAACTTACTTTACTAATGTCTATCCTCTCGCATTCTCTTTGCTTCTATCCGCCCACGACTTCTGTATTTATTATATTGTCTTATAATTTTTAATATGTTTCGCAAAATACAGCCGTTACTCCTTATATCATTTATGTAGAATAACTTTAAATCAACCTTTTTGCTGATGTGTGGCAAATGACTGTGCAGAACTGCACTTTCATATATAACATACGTTTCTTCTTAAAGATTCCTCTATAAAAGTTCTTCTATAAAGATTCTCCTATAAAGATTCTTCTATAAAAGTTCTTCTATAAAAATACAGGATGTCTTTTTCTATGTTATTCGTATAAAATATTCTATCTTATATAATTCGTAAAAGAACTGCTATTTTTTGGTATCTTGTCATTGTTCACTTAAAATTCACAATATGCAACTGAAATCATGCACATAACATTACCATTTTGCCACAAACTATCCGAAAACTTTATTGAAACGTTTCCATACGACATTGTCTTGCCGCAATTCAGATTTTTATTACTGTATTTTGTGTTTTTTCTGCGTCTTTTTCGTTTTTTGACTGTCTTCATCTTGCGCGTAAAATTTTTTATGGCGACATTGCCTCTTAGTTACGCTCAGTGAACAAGGGACGTGTATCCTCTTGTCCACTGAGGTTAGAGCATCCATATATTTCTGCATCTTCGAAATGGATGCCGTATAAAATCATGAACTGTTACATAGAAACAAATAGAAAAGCAAAAAATTATGCCAGCTATCTTCTATATTTTTGAATTAATTGGGCCAGATACACTAATCCATCTCTGCTTTTACTTGGCAAAGCAGTGCCTCACATCCTTCTAAAATCTGTTCATAGACTTCGTCAAAAGCCCCTGTATACCATGGATCTTCAATATCTCCCTGTATTCCTGCAATACTGCGAAGCTTTTTAATCTTCCCTTTCGGATCTTCTCGGATTATTCGATTTAAATTCCGAACATTCATGCGATCCATTACAAGCAGATAATCATAATAATCATAATCAGCTTTTGTAACCTGCCTTGCATGGTGTCCATCACATGGTATACCATGCCGTTTTAATTCCTCCCTTGCCGGAGGGTAAATAGAATTCCCGATTTCTTCTGTACTCGTAGCAGCTGAAGCTATCTCAAAATTAGATTCTAGATGTGCACGCCGTACGAGTTCTTTCATAATAAATTCAGCCATTGGGCTGCGGCAAATGTTGCCGTGGCATATAAAAAGTATTTTAATCATAATAAAAATTCCTCCTAAAATGCGTTGAATTGCCG
>CANDJR010000100.1 GCA_947385105.1 uncultured Eubacterium sp. | reverse complement strand
TTTCTAACGGTGACTGGAGTTCAGACGTGTGCTCTTCCGATCTCTTGTCCGTCTGGTCAGATGCTAACTGCGGATTATCTTGCTGCATACTCTGGCCTTGATGTGTCTGGTAGACAATTTGACGTTCGCCTGTCCCGATCGAAGGCTCTTTTGCGTCTGTGTCATCTTCTGTATCTAAGTCTTTTGTATTGCCGCCTAAAGCTGCCATCTGCTCAACAGTCCATTGTGCAGAAGGGACGTCTAGGATCAATAAAATAGCGGCCGTTAATAAAATCGTTGCAAGTATGCCTGAAACAATCTTTCCCATAATCTTCACATTAGCCACCTCTCCTCATTCTTAAACATTCAAATTTTGAATCATATTATGATGTAAATATAACATAACATGATAGACAGATAAAGTATTACTGGAAATTATGGAAAAATTAGATGTATTATTGACAATTTCACCTTAAATTCTACTTGGATTTTAAAAATTGTCAAGAGCATTTTTAAAATCCAAGCAGAATTTTCAGAGGAAATGAGGAAATCTGGTTACTGTCCGCACCAGAGTTTTGCAGTTCCTGTGAGCACTTATAGTGTAAATCATACGAAACCGTTACTGTTCACACAGGACTTTGCATTGACTGCAAAGTCCGTAAGAAAATGATTCAGGAGTGCAAAAAATCCATTGCCGAAGGCAATTTCAGATGAATTTTTGCATGTTACTGTGAACGGAGTGAACAGTAACTACGAAACCTGGGCTGAAAACGAATTGAAGAAATTGTGAAATTGACAATTCCTATATTTTTTTATATAATAGACGAATAGCTGAAATAAAAATAAACTTGAATATAATGCTGGACAAGAAGGGATGAAAAGAAGCACAGATAGATAGCTTCACAGGTGAAAATATATGAACAGCAATAACAGTACAACAAATCAAAAAGAAATTCATAACCATTCAAATAATCAACAAAAAGCCAGTACGAAAGAAATTATGGACAAAAAAATAAAAAGATTTTTTGCAATGAGTATTGTCATTGGTTTGGTAGTATGCGTCATTGTAGTCTCTTTTGTGACGGTTTATATGGGAAAATCGACAGAAGGTTCGATTGAAGATATTAGTGAGATCTATATGACAGAGGTAAATTCGCAAATACAGCAGAAGTTTAAATCAATTATGGATTTGCGTCTGGATCAGGTCAGCGGCATTATCCAGCGTACAGATCCAGATAGTGTAACCTATGGAAAACAGATGTTGGATGAATTGGAACTGAGTGCGAATGTCAGGGGTTTTTTATATTTGGGGCTTTATTCTGCGTCAGGGGAAGAAGAACGGATTATGGGGCCGGCAATGGATATCGCCACTTTTGACAAATTTACCACAAATTTAGAAGAACGGGGAAGTGCCATTGCAGTTACGAAATCAAGCGATGATCGGTACTTGATTTTTGCACAAGCGGCAGAGTATCCTTTAAAAGACGGCGGTACAAGCAGTGCGCTTGTAGCAGGCGTGTCTATTGACTATTTGAAAGATGCACTTTTTTTAAACGAAGAAAGTGCCTTAGTGCGTTCTCATGTCATTGGAACAGACGGTTCTTTTATCATTCGGGGAGATAATGCGTACAGAGATAATTATTTTGTACGTATGCAGGCGATTATGGAGCCGTATTATGATAAAGTCGCACAGGATTATGTGGATGAATTAAAAGCAACAATGGAAAGCAGGGGTAAATATTGCGCCACAGTGAGTACAGAAGGCGAACTAAAATACATATGCTGTACCCCGATTTCAGATAATGTAGACTGGTATCTTATCTCGGCAATGCCAAACAGTATGTTTTACAAGATACTAAATCAGCTTGACCAAAGGCGTATGATGGTCATGTTTTTACTGGCATTGACAATTTTAGTTACGATGCTCATTATTTTTGTGAGGTATTACCAATTATCCATGCAGCAAATGGTAGAGTTGGATAAAAAGGAACGTGCAGCAGTCCGTGCGAATATGGCCAAGAGCGAGTTTTTATCCAGTATGAGCCATGATATCCGTACGCCGATGAATGCGATTATCGGGATGACGGAAATCGCACTTCGCAATTTAACAGATCAAATGCGTATCGAAGACTGCTTATTAAAAGTCCGGCTGTCGAGCAAGCATTTATTGGGACTAATCAATGACGTGCTGGACATGTCTAAAATTGAAAGCGGTAAGATGACGTTGAATATCACACCAATGTCTTTGCGTGAGGCAATGGACGATATTGTAAATATTATGCAGCCTCAGGTGAAAGAACGGAATCAGTTTTTTGATATTTATATTCGCGATATTATGGCAGAAAATGTAGAGTGTGATGCCGTACGTTTAAATCAGGTATTATTGAATTTATTGTCAAATGCAGTGAAATTTACGCCGGATGGCGGCAGCATTGATATCCATTTGTATCAGGAGCCTTCTGAGCGGGGAGATGAATATATATGCACACATTTTGTTGTCCAAGATAATGGTATTGGTATGTCTGAAGAATTTCAGAAAAAAATATTTGATACTTTTGCAAGAGAAGAAAACAATGAAAAAGTGCAAAAAATTGTTGGAACTGGACTTGGAACGTCCATTACAAAGAGCATTATTAATTTAATGGGCGGTACGATCGAAGTACAGAGCGAGCTGGGAAAAGGCAGTTGTTTTCATGTCGCAGTTGATTTGAAAAAGGCATTGGTAAATGAGAATGAAATACGTCTGCCAGCATGGAATATTTTAGTAGTTGATGACAATGAAATGCTCTGTACAAGTGCAGCGGCAAATTTGGAAGCGCTGGGCGTACATGCGGACTGGACTTTGGATGGCAAGGAGGCAGTCAAAATGGTAGAGGAGCATAGCAAAAATAATGACAACTATCATTTTGTATTAATCGACTGGAAGATGCCGGAAATGGACGGGCTTGCAACTGTGAAGGAAATCCATAAAAGAGTTGGCAGAAAAATACCGATTTTCTTAATTTCCGCATACGATTGGAGCGATTTAGAAGAAAGTGTAGACACTGCGGATATTGAAGGGTTTATTGCAAAGCCATTATTTAAATCCACGTTATATGCCCGCTTAAAGCAGTATGAGGATGGACACAACAAAGAAACAAGCGAAGAAGATGAGGAAATTGATTTTACAGGAAAACATGTCTTATTAGCCGAAGACATAGATATCAACTGGGAAATAGCAAACGAACTTTTATCAGCGGTTGGTCTGCAGCTGGATTGGGCAGTCAATGGGCAGGATTGTGTAGAAAAGTTTGAACAATCTGAGATCGGATATTATGATGCCGTATTAATGGATGTAAGAATGCCTATCATGAATGGTTACCAGGCAACAGAAAAAATCCGTTCTTCAGATCGTGCAGATAAGGGACTGCCAATCATTGCAATGACAGCAGATGCTTTTGCAGATGATGCGCAGCGCTGTTTTGAGAGCGGTATGGACGATCACTTGACCAAGCCGCTAGATATCAGAGAATGTATGCGGACATTACAAAAATATTTAAACCCGCAGAAATAAATAGGATGGCTTAGCCATCCTGTTTTGTTGCATTTTAGCGTATGGCTGTATGATGGGCTGTTTTGGTTACTTACCATACTTACTAGATAAAAACAGAAAAATTTTTTTTAATTGCTGCATAAATTTGATGACAAATGGCCATATTCATATATGATTAGAAAGTTCGCATATAAGGTTTGTAATTTCTAACAAGAAAATTTAAAATACTGCTGTAAAAAAGGCGCTTTCGTGGTATACTGTAACATGGTTTTTACAATGAGGCACTGTTGTCTGTTAGGGAATACCAAGGAGAATCTATGTTTCTTAATATGGGGAAAGAGGCACTTGCTGCGGCTTCTGACGAGCGCAAGCGGGATGCTTTTATTCATAAAAACGAGAACTTTATATTAAATTGTGCCAGTAAATTTTCAAAGCACTATATTAGTAAAAGTGATGATGAGTGGTCAATTGCACTGATCGCTTTTTCCAATGCAATTGATACCTATAACGAGTCAAAAGGTGCATTTCCGTCATATGCAAAGCTTTTGATTGAACACCGCCTGACCGATTATTTTCGTTCGCAGGCACGTTTTTCTTCTGAGACGCAGACAGAGCCCTATTTATTTGAAGGGGAAGTTGACGAAGAATCTGACAATATGGGATTTCAGATTAATGTTATGAAACAGGCGTCTGTAACGGATGACAACCCATTGTTGGATGAGATAGTGGCAATCTCAGAACATTTGGACGTATATGGGATTACATTTATGGAATTGACAGAATGTTCTCCAAAGGCAGGAAAGACCAAAGACTCTTGTGCAACTGCAATTCGTTATCTCAAGGAGCATCCTTTATTAGTAACAAATATGAAAACGACAAAGCAGCTGCCAATAAAAATTATTTCGGAAAATGCAAAAGTACCCCGAAAAATCCTGGAACGACATCGTAAATACATAATAACCGCAGCGGAAATACTTTCCGGTGATTATCCAAAGCTGGCCGAATATTTAAAACATATTTAGCCGCAGCCAACCAACCCGCAAAATCACCGCGTTTGTATTTCAGTAAGACAGTTATTTATGAAAGAAAGGAGCCATCTACTTTGAAAGCCGTCATAGTGGAATGCAGTAATGGCGCTGCTGTGGCATTATGTGATGATGGGACGTTCCGTAAAATTAAAAATAGGGACTATTCCATTGGCCAGGAGCTTCTCATCAAAGAGAAAATTTCGCCAAATCATATGATGCAAAAGCTATCTATCTGTGCTTCGCTGGCTCTTGTCCTGTTATCTGTTGTTGGTATTGGGTCTTATAGCTACACAACGCCATATTCATATGTTAGCTTAGACATTAATCCTTCGATTGAATACGCATTGAACCGGTATGACAAGGTAATTGCTGTATCAGGAATCAATGATAAAGGACAACAGGTTGTTTCATCCATTGAATCTGATGTGAAAAATCAGAATATAACGACTGCTTTGGGCGTCACGATCAAGCAATTAGAAAGAGAAAATTATATTGTGCAAAAAGAATATAACCACGTAATTGTGAGTGTATGTTCTTCCAATGACACAAAAGCAAAATCAATTGCTTCTAGGGTTGATACTTTTTCTGCACAGGAATCATCAGCCTGTGCCATCGATACGATGACTGTTTCTAAGGAAATTAAAGATAATGCAGATTCTCTTGGCATTACTCCTGGAAAACTGGCTCTGATTCATGCAGTTGCAGAGACTACCTCTGATTCTAATTTTGATGTATCTGCATGGACAGATAAGAGCGTCAGCGAATTGGAAACTACGATTCAGCAGGCGAGCAGTCAGTTACCGGATTCTGCAGAAGGTCCAGTTACAGTTACCGTAATTGATAGTGCATATTTAAGCAGCGTTTTGGATGACAGTACAGCAAACAATTCAGATAGTACCGCTACAGCTTCAGCTGTAGAAGCAAATACTGAATCAGGCAGCACTGCTACTGACAAACAGATGAGTACTAATCAAGATACAACTTCAGGTTCGAATCCAAATGAACCTGCTGTAGATGCAAAACCAGACGATACAAGTAATGTTTCAACATCTGTATCAGCACCTCCTGGCAATGCTTCTGTTGATCATACAGGCAATACGAACCAGGCACCTGCCGCTGGCAATGATCCGGCAGAAAATCAAACAGGTGCAGACAACAATAATCAGAATATTCAAGATAACTCTGATAAAAACACAAATAAGGATATGGATAGCGAATCTTCAAAAGATAATTCTGACGAGACTTCAGCTTCTGATTCGACATCATCAGCGTCCGATACGGATACAGATGGAAAAAATAATAATCCATTAAAAGAAGAAAGCTCAAGTAAGAAAGATTCTTACCCAAATACGAATGTAGACCAAATGGCAGATTCTTCAAATGATAATACTTCAGTGAATGAACCGATTTCTCCAGATCAAGAAGTAACTTCCAATGATCAAGACAGTTCTTTCGAGCAAGAAACAGTTTCCGATCAAGAAGTAACTTCCAATGAAGAAGCAACTTCCAATGAAGAAGCAACTTCCAATGAAGAAGGAATTTCCGATCAAGAAATAGTTTCCAATGAAGAAGGAACTTCGAATGAAAAAGAAATTTCAAAGAAAGAAGTAACTTCAAAATAAAAGGTAACTTCAAAATAAAAGGTAATTTCCAATCAAGAAATATCCTTAGATTACAAAACATCTTTTAAGCAAGAAGATTCCGTATACAAGAAAGTTTCCTCTGACAAATGAGATTTACCTGGTCGAGAATCCGTTCAGATTCGTAATCATCTAAGATTACAACTTTGTAAGTAAACAATCTTGCCTGCTCTACAAGTTCTATTGAAGATACGTTCATAAAAAGAGCAAATAAAAATCCTGTGTGAGAAAAATAAATTCTCATACAGGATTTTTTTATGAACTGATTTCTTTTGTAATATCGAAGCTTATATTGCATAGAAGCGTTTGTCTGCAATAAAAGGCTTTATTTATTGCTCCTTGTCCAAATATGCATCTTTTCCGCTTCTTCAATCAAGCTGTCGCGAAAATCCGGATGTGCAATAGAAATAATAGCTTCCGCTTTTTGCCAGGTAGAAAGGCCCTTGACATTTACAATGCCGAATTCTGTAACTAAATAATGTGTATTTGCACGCGTATCAGTAACAATGGAACCCTGGTTTAAGGTAGGCAGGATTCTGGATTTCATAGTGCCGTCTTTTGTTTTGTATGTGGAAGAACAGCAGATAAAGCTCTTACCACCTTTGGATAAATAAGCGCCTAATACAAAATCTAACTGTCCGCCAGCGCCGCTGATATGGCGCGTACCTGCTGATTCTGAATTGACCTGCCCAAACAGATCTAAATCAACGGCATTATTGATAGACATAAAGTTATCGAGTGCAGAAATAGAGCGAATATCGTTTGTATAACTAACAGGAGAGCTTAATAATTCTGGATTTTCATCCATATAATCATACATTTTCTTTGTTCCGCAGCCAAAAGCGTATGATTGGCGGAAACGATCAATGGATTTGCGTGAACCATTAATCTTGCCTGCTTTTGCAATATCTACAAATGCATCAACATACATTTCTGTATGGACACCTAGATCTTTTAAATCAGAATCAGCAATTAAAGTACCGACTGCGTTTGGCATACCGCCAATACCTAGCTGCAGGCAGGCACCATCTGGGATCTCATTTACGATTAGTTTGGCAACAGCTTTGTCCACTTCTGAAGCAGGGCCACCAGCACCCATTTCTGCAATCGGCGGATTCTCACCTTCTACAATAAAATCAACATCAGAAATATGCACATTGTTTTCTGTACCACCAAGACAACGAGGCATATTTTGGTTTACTTCTACAATCACCGTTTGAGCAGTCTCTACAACAGCAGCCAGGTGAGAAGCATTTGGGCCAAAATTGAAAAAGCCGTGGTTATCCATAGGAGCTACCTGGAACATCGCAACGTCAGGCTTTGTGTTTGAATCACGATAGTAGCGCGGCAGCTCAGAATAGCGGATAGGACTATAGTATGCGCAGCCTTTACTGATTAATTTGCGTTCAATACCGGACATATGCCAGGAATTCCAGGTAAAATGATTGCCTGCATCTTCACGATCAAAAATAGCTGGGGATTTTAATAAAATACCGCCGCGAACGTTGACATTCGTCAGCTCATCGGTACGTTTGGCAAGAGCTTTGTCCAATGCATCCGCTGTGCCAGTACACCATCCGTAGTCCACCCAGCTGTTGGATTGTACTGCCTTGACGGCATCATCTGCTGATACAAGTTTTTTCTGATATTCTTCTGAGTATCCCATAATGACCTCCTAAATCATAAATAGCTGTGGCTGAAAGATTAAGAACAAAATGAAAATCAAAACGAACTTAAATAAACAAAAAATAAGACCAAGTTCAGAATCAATACAACCTACTATTGTTAATAGTTTAACGATATATCATATCTTATCATTTTTACACGGGATTCGCAATAGCCCAACGAAAAATACAAATGGAAAATTATTATTATTGTTACTGTTCACTCTGTTCTCAGTAACATGCAAAAATTCATCTAAAATTGCCTTCGGCAATAGAATTTTTGCACTCCTGAATCATTTTCTTACGGATTTTGCAGTAAATGCAAAGTCCTGTGTGAACAGTATTTTATTATCCAGTCAGATGAAATGAGAGCGGAACGAAAAAAATAGGAGAACAGAAATTCATAGATAATAAAAAATTGCCATAGGATAGAGAAATTTACGACCTCTATCCTATGGCAACCATGTACAAATGCTCAATACAGTTTATTTACAAATGTATTATTCAGCTGTATTTGCGTTTTTTGAGCTATAATAGTCGTCAAACATTTTATTGACAGCATCCATAGTATCTTGGGAGATTTGCGGCAGTTCCCCGCCCCATGTCTTTTCTGCTTGTTTAAAGCCTTTTTCAATCGCAGCCTGCATTTTCTCCATCTGCTCTTTGTCATCTCCAGCAAGAGCACTGGCAAAGTCAAAAAGTCTTTGTGCAGTTTGCTTCACTCCATAGTAGCCGTCTTCTGCAATATCTTTCTGCGCCTGAGCTTTTGTCTCTGCGTCAACTGTAAAATCACCTTTTGCAAGGAATTTCCAGAAGTCATCATTTGCCTGTGCAAACGTCTTTGCCTGTTTGTTAATTGTGTTATTCACAATGTCCAACAGTTTGCTCTGACGATCCATTTGATCCTGCTTTAACTGTTTTACAATAGATGCACGCTGGCTTGCACTCATCTTCGCTACTTTATAAGGCTTTTTAGAAGTGTCAGAAGATGACTTGTCATATACAGCGCCTGTGTCGGCAGCTGTATTCGTCTTTGTTTCATTTGTTTTGGTTTCCGCTTTTGCCACTTTTGATTCATAGTTGGTATAAGATGCGGATACTCCATTTAAACCTGCTACGCTCATTCTTTTTCCCTCCATGTCCGTATGATGTGAAACCCGGCTGGTTTCCATTTACTGGTGGTTTTTCATCGTAAATTAGCTGGAAATATTTACCATGAATATGCAATTCCGTTTGCATGTCAGAAAAACGTTTTGTCATAGAATAGAAACTATTACAAACGATCCTGATTAATTATTATATCGGCGTTTGTTTTCCATTTCTTAAGTAGCCTGTAAATGAATTTCGCCGTTTTTTCGCTTTAGTGTTTTTATGACACCAATATAAGCAGGGATTAAAAATAAATCTGCACAAATCCATGCAATCGGGCTTGAAAAACAAGCACCGATAAAGCCAAGTTTTGGGACAAGAAGCATGCCGACAAATGCGCGTGCAGCCATCTCACAAACACCTGCTAAAATAGCCAGTTTGCTGTAACCCATTCCCTGTATGGTAAAACGTACAATATTTACCAATGCAAGGAAAAAGTAAAAGGAACTATTGATAGTTAATAGGAGCTGTACATTGTCTAAAATCGACACTTCCTGCGCGTCTAAAAATAAAAGTGCGATTTTGGAACCAAAAAAGAACAAAACTAAAAAAGCCATGATTGAGTAAACAAGTCCAATCATACAACATGACAGCAATCCTTTTGTAACACGATCCAATTTACCTGCACCAAGGTTTTGACCGGAATAGGTCGACATCGTAGAACCCATAGCATCAAAAGGACAGGAGAAAAACATACTGACTTTCATAGCTGCCGTTACAGAAGCAACTGCCATAGAGCCAAGTGTATTTACCGCGGTTTGCAAGATAATGCTGCCAATGGCTGTAATAGAATACTGAAGGCCCATTGGGATTCCCATATTGCACAATTTTTTCATACAAGCTTTATCAATCCTGCGTTCTTCTTTGGACAAATTTAATATCGTATACTGTTTTTTCATATAAATGAAACATAAACAACCGGAAATGCCTTGTGAAATTACGGTTGCCCAGGCTGCACCAGCTACCCCCATATGGAAGGTTAAGATAAACAGCAGATCCAATGCAATATTTAACAAAGAAGATATTACCAAAAAAGCCAGCGGGCTTTTACTGTCGCCCAGAGAACGGATAATGCCGGATAACAAATTATACAAATAAATAACCGGTATGCCTAAAAATATAACAAAAATATATGCATAAGCATCTTGAAAGATGTCTTGAGGCGTCTTCATCCAGCGCAGGATATCATGGCAAAGAAGGCAAACCGCGATTGTCATGACAACTGCAAAGCCGGTTGCAAGCCAGGCGCTGTTTGCCACATATTTACGTAAATAGTGGAAATCTTTTGCACCAAAGCACTGTGCAATTGGAATCGCAAAACCGTTGCAAACACCCATGCAAAAACCAATGATCATAAAATTAATTGATCCTGTCGATCCAACCGAAGCCAATGCATTCACACCTAAAAACTTTCCTACAATAATAGTATCCATCATACTATAAAACTGCTGGAACAGCATGCCCAGCAGCAGAGGGATGAAAAACGAAAGAATTAATTTGATAGGCGATCCCTGCGTCATATCCTTCATTGAACTTTTTTCCATGTCTACTCCTTGCTCTTTTTATGTAAAAGTAATGTCAAAAACTATGCTTGAAAGCTCTTTACAAATTCGCATACCATTTTTGCACAGTGTTCCGCAGCCTGGAGCTCAAAGGTTGGGTAATCCATTTGCGCGGAGCCGTCTGCTTTGTCTGAAATAGCGCGAATAATAATAAAAGGCAGTTCATTTAACGTGGCAGCCTGCGCTATCGAAGCCCCTTCCATCTCTGCACAGTCACCTTGAAATTCTGTAATTAAGTGTTGTTTGACAGCGGCGTTTGAAATAAACTGATCTCCACTGACCACACGTCCTTTTAAAACATGTACATCCGGGTTTGCACGGCTGCATGCAGCGCTGGCGATCTCTGCCATGGAACTGTCTGCTGTGAATTCCCTGGATGAAAAGCCTGGAATTTGCCCAGGTGCATATCCGAATATCGTTGCATCTACATCATGCTGGATTGCCTGTTCAGAGATGAGGATATCTCCAATCTCTAAATTTGCATTTAAAGAACCGGCAATACCCGTATTAATTATATGCGTAACGTTAAAAATATCAGCAAGAATCTGCACACAGACAGCAGCGTTTACTTTGCCAATACCACTGCGGACAACTACTACCGGCATACCTTCCAGCAGCCCGTCATAAAAATCCATATTTGCCTTTGTAGTAACAGTCTGCACCTCCATCGCTTCTTTTAAGGCAGTTATTTCTTGTTCCATAGCGCCAATAATACCTAATTTCGACATATATCTTCTCCTCCTTTTTCTGTTTGATTAAATAATACGGTTGTTATCTTAGAATTTGTGAAGTAGCATTCAATTTTATTGCATTTTTTTGCCCTAGAGTGTATTTGTGTATACTCTAGGGCAATGGTTATTTACTCCGGATAGGATAAATGTGATTCATCGATGTGATAGAGGGTATGATCCAGATATTTTTTGGCAAGGAAATTTGCCATGCCAAGATTCATATCCAAATAATTTCCACAGTCTTTCGGGCTTGCACCCGGAACCTCGTCTGTGTAATCGCGGATAAATTCAAACATAGCAGTAACCAGTCCAATTACATCCCTGGATGTATAGTCTCCGGCTAACAAAAGATAAAAGCCGGTACGACAGCCCATTGGTCCAAAGTAAATCGTTTTATCCTTAAAATCCGGGTTATTACGCAAATAGGTTGCGCCCAGATGTTCGATCGTATGTACCTCTGCGGTATTCATCACAGGTTCGTCATTTGGCGAGGTCATACGTAAATCAAAGGTTGTAATGACACTGTCGCCCACAGGATCTTTACGGGAGACATAAATGCCTGGCTCTAAAAGAATATGGTTCACGGTAAAGCTTGCGATTTTTTCCATTTTTTCCACTCCATTTCTAAAATATAATCTACCAGTTAAAAAAACGATTCGTTTCTAAAATAGCTGCTTCTAAAATAAAAAGTACCAGTTTCTAAATAGAAAACTATCATTTTCAAGAAAGTAAAACTGATTTCAAAAGCAAAAAAGTTGCTTTTAATATAGTAAAAAACTCGTTTCAAGAAAGCAAAACGCTCATTTTCAAGAACAAACTGTTAGTTTCTTTCCTATATAATACTCACTATAAAAAAGGTTGTAAATACATCAGCCTA
>CANDJR010000099.1 GCA_947385105.1 uncultured Eubacterium sp. | reverse complement strand
TTCTTCCGCCTCCTCTGGCGTTGAAGCCACTTCCTCACGAAACAGCTGTGTTTGGTGTTCCAGAAAATAATTCAGGCATATTTCGTCATACTGGTTCATCTTTCGTCTCCTTTTCTTCCAGCGTTATTTCTTGGTTCTGCGGATACCCCGGCGGCTTGCCCTCTGGTATACGCAGCAATATTTTAATTACTATTATAACCAATTACTATATTTTTTCAATATTTTTTCAATATCTGTTGTTCACCTGTTACTGTTCACACAGGACTTTGCATTTTCTGCAAAGTCCGTAAGAAAATGTTTCAGGAGTGCAATAATTCTATTGCCTGCGGCAAAGATTTCAGCACCTGATAAAGCCGTGCCAGCGGAAGTCCCACAACATTGTTATAATCGCCTGCCACCTGCCTGACAAATCGTCCGCCGATACCCTGAATTCCATAAGCACCTGCTTTATCCATAGGCTCTTTTGTGTTTATATAATCTGCAATTTCTTTTTCTGTCATCGGATAAAAGCTTACTTCTGTCTTTTCATAAAATGTTTCTACTTGGTTTATACCATGTATGCTGTAGCACAAAGTCACACCTGTAAAAACCTGGTGCACATCTGCTGCCAGCATTGAAAGCATGGCTGCTGCATGTTCTTCATTTTGTGGCTTGCCAAGTATCTTTCCTTGATAAGCTACAACTGTATCTGCTCCTATAATGATATAGTCATCCTTGTCAGTTATATTTTGATAAAGTCGTTTTTCTACTTCATGTGCTTTTTGGCTGGACAGCTGCATTACCAATTGCTCTGGCAATTGGATGTCACATGCTTCTTCCTCTGTAGCAGCAATCACTTCAAACGTATCAAATAACCTGCCTAACAGTTCCTTGCGTCTGGGTGACGCTGAAGCTAAAATAACCCGCATTATCATACCTCCACTATTTTTTGCAGCCGAAACGAATACATCAGCTTTTCTTTTACAGGCTCACCCGTAGCCTTTTCTAATGCCTGTGCGTATAAGTCCAGCTGTATGCGGTAACGCTTTATAAGCTCGTCTGCCTGCTGTACTGCATCTGTTTTATAATCTAGAATAACGATCCCGCCTGGTTCTTTCCAATAGACGTCTACAATCCCTTGGATCAGCACCAATTCGTCGCTTGCCCCTTCATAAATCTGTGATGCCGGGATTCCCATTACAAACGGCTGTTCTTTATACAGATTTCCCATTTGCTGTGCATGTGCCATACGCTCAGCGAGCGGGCTTTTTAAAAAGCCTGCCAGCATCCGGGGGCTGACCAGCGTTTTCATATCCGGCGTGATCCGTGATTTTGCAAGCATTTCTTCTATTTGAAGACGTATGTCTGCCAGCTGGTCCCGGCTATTGCAGCTGCGTACAAAATCAACTTCTTCCATCATCTTATGAAGCGCACTTCCCCGCAAAGCTCCTCTGTTTTCCGGTTCTTGTGTATCTTGCATAAATGCCGGCACCTGCGTCTTTTGTTCCTCTTGGTATAAATCTTGATATAATTCTACTGTTGTAAGCGCATCTTCTTCCAGTGCGCTGTATTGGCGCTTTAATTCCGATACGGAAAGCTTTGTCTTTAAATCTGTATCCCGCTCATATGCATACTGCCAGGATAGCTCTTTGTCTATGCGTTCGTACAGTTTTGGATCTGCTTCTAAGTACAGCTGCTGTACCTGCCTGTGATCCAGCCTGTCTATGGCTGCCTCAGCTGCCTTTTGAATCTGCAAGTCTTTGCATTGGTAAAGACGCAGTTCATAAAAGCTGGCTGTCACAACAATCGGATAGACCCAGTCCAGGTAGCTGTCCGCATACGCCCGTGTCATAAAATCTATTTGTACAGGCGGCGTTTGCTGCATGCATGTTTTCTCTTTTGTTTCTAAAGCAGTTTCATCCGCATGTGCTGTCAGCTGTATTGTTTTTGATAAGTCTTCTTTTACAGCTCCTGTCATAATGAGCTTTTCTTTTGCGCGCGTCAGTGCAACATATAAGATACGCAGTTCTTCGCCCTGGTTTTCCATCTGTATTTCATTTTCCAACACCTTTTTGATAAGCCCTGGTTTTCTAATACGGCGTTTCGCATCTATATAATCTAACCCAATGCCGTATTCTGGATGCAGCACCATACGGCTTCTGCTGTCCTGTCTGTTAAACTGCTTATGCATACCGCACACAAAGACAACCGGAAATTCCAGTCCCTTGCTTTTATGGATGCTCATAATTCGCACTACATCCTCATTTTCTCCCGTAATATCTGCTTCTCCAAAATCCACTTCATATTTTTTTAATTTTTCAATATACTGGACAAAATGAAACAGCCCTTTATAACTGGTTTTTTCATATGCAATGGCTTTTTCTAATAACATGTCTACATTTGCCCTACGCTGTTCTCCGGCAGGCATAGCCTGTATATAGGATGCATAGCCTGTTTCGCGCAATACGATTTGAATCAGCTCATGAATCGGCGTATATGAGGTACGCCTGCGCAAGCGCCCGTATAGCTGCAAAAATGCATCCGATTTTTCCCGCAGCTGCTTGTTTGTTCCTTGGAATGCATAGTCTTGTAATGCATCATAAAAAAAATGTTCCTCGCTCTCTGTACGGATATTTGCCAAATCTGCACCGTCAAAACCGCCAATTGGCGATGAAAGTACTGCTGCAAACGGGATATCCTGCAAAGGATTGTCTAAAATAGAAAGCATACTTAAGATTGTCCTAATTTCTATTGTCCCAAAATATCCGGTCTGGGATGTTGTATGTACTGGAATTCCTTCTGCTGTTAGTATTTTTGCAAACGTATCTGCCCATCCGCTGATGCTGCGCAGTAAAATTACAATATCACGGTAATGCACCTGCCGAAGGATCTGATTCTCTCCCTGTTTGCCTAACACCCGCTGGCTGGCAAGCAGCTCCTTGATGCGTGATGCCACCATATGCGCTTCTGCCTCCTGCAGGCTGCCAAATCCTGCTTCTGCCAAATCCTCCTCTCCAGCCTGTATAAGCAAAAGCTCTGTCTGCGCCATCTTGTGGCTGTCAATCCCTGCCTGGGAAACTGCATCGTATTCCTTATTTCCATATTTTAATTCTGCCTGCGAATCATATTCTACTTTGCCAAGATCCTCATGCATAATCTTTTCAAAAATATAATTAATGCTCGCAAGCACCTCTTTCCGGCTGCGGAAATTCTCATGCAAATCTATTTTTTGTTCCTTACTTTCTGTACTTGTATAGGTTTTATATTTTTCAATAAATAATTCTGGTCTGGCCAGACGAAAACGATAAATACTTTGCTTGACATCCCCAACCATAAATAAATTATTGTGTCCGTCTTCTTCTCTTGAAACTGCCCGCAAAATCGTCTCCTGGACATAATTGCTGTCCTGATATTCGTCGATCATTACCTCCTCGTACATTTCCCGCAGCTCCTTGGCAGCATCCGTTGGTTTTTTCGTTTCTGCATCTACGAGGATATTCAGTGCATAATGTTCTACATCAGAAAAATCAAGTACGTTTTTTTCTGCTTTTTTTGCCTGGTATGCTTCGGTAAAAGCAAGTGTCAGCTTGCAAAGCGCCTGCACATCTGGCAATATTTTCTGGATATCTTCAAGCATTGCTTCTTGTGTCTGATAAAAATATGTATCCCGCAGCTTTGTAAGCGTATCTTTCATCTGCTTACGCAATGCCTTTACCTGCTCTTGCTTTTCTTTGCTCCCTTCATACTTACGGTTTACGCCAAGCTTTGTGTAACGTATGCCAGAAAGCTGTGTTTCATATGCTTGAAAGCTATGACACTGTGTCAGTAATTCCAACTGCTCCAGGTCATCTGTTACAGCCTGCAAATACATGTTTGGCCCGTCTGGATCCATGCAAAGTGTTTTCGCATACTCCATGTGCTTTTGTAAATCTGTAATCACCGACGCCAGATGCTGCAAAAATCCCTGCATCCATTTTTGTACATCCATTTTTTGCGCATCCTGCAATTGATAAGCATCTGCTAAAGATGCCAGCCATTCTTCCGGCCATGGATAACTTTGTGAAAAATCATATAACTTTTGGACAAAATCAGTTAATACTGCATCACTTTTGGCTGCTGCATACCGATCTGCAAGCTGTAAAAACCCTTCTTCTTGTTGTGCATACTGCTCCTCCATCACTTCCTTTTGGACATCTGCACGCAAAAGCTGCAGCTCCCCAGGATCTGCAATGCGAAAAGAAGGCTCTAATCCAATCATATGGAAATAATTTCGTACTACGTATAAACAAAAGCTGTCAATTGTCGTAATCTGCGCATGGTGGATCAGTGTATACTGACGATGTAAAAACATATGCTCTGGCTCTTCGTCCATCTTATGTTCAATTGCCCTGCTTATTTTATCCCGCATATCAGATGCTGCTGCTTTTGTAAACGTCACAATCAGCATTCTGTCAATATCAATCGGATGCATTGGGTCTAGTACTTTTTGTATGATCCGTTCTACTAAGGTAGAAGTCTTGCCAGAACCTGCTGCCGCAGAAACGAGCAAATTCCTATTCTTTAATGATATGACTTTTTTTTGTTCCTCTGTCCATATTGTTCCCATACTGCTTTTGCCACCATTTCTTTTTTGCTTTTTTATTCTTTCTTTGTTTGTTATTAGGATTCAATTTATTTATTACAAGCGGATTAGTGATACGGTTTTTGTTTTTGTTATATTTTCTTTTAATTAAATATATTCATAAAAAACTTATTTCTTATCATGCTTTATTTCTTAATCGTACTTTTTTTCTTATCATACTTTTTTTCTTACCATGCCTTATTTCTTATCATACTTTATTTCTAATAGAGCTTGAATTTTAATAGTGCTCAAATGCAAATAGCGCATAAATATTCATTCTCATGCATTCAGGTTTAGGACAATGATAACATATCCCTTTATCTGCTTCAATCATTTTCTATTGTCAGGCTTATGGAAAATGCGAAGTCGGTTACTGTTCACACCTTTGGTGCTCACAGTAACCGAAGTCTGCCAGTCCCATGGGGACATAAGAGTAACCGAATGGGTATAATTTTATGGAAACCTGCCCATATTATACAAAAGTAGGCAGCCTGCTTTTATAGCAACATCTATAACAGCATATATGATAAATAGATCCACTTAGATGACATCAGATTCTTGAACTTCTGTAACTATTGTATGACATCAGATTCTTGAACATATCTGACAACCTATATCATAATATATATAACAGCCTATATCATTATTATACTAGGAGGCATGATCATGCGTATTCCAAAACATATCGGCATTATTCCTGATGGCAATAGACGTTGGGCAAAGGCACACGGTTTCAATAAGGAGGACGGTTATGCGTATGGCTTACAGCCGGGCGTACAGCTTTTGCATGCCGCAAAAGAATATGGTATCCAAGAGCTGACCTACTATGGATTTACCGTTGATAACTGCAAACGTCCCAAAGAACAGGTTCGTGCGTTTTCCCATGCATGTACAGAGGCTGTACGCTTAATGGAGCAAGAGCAAGTAGAACTGCATGTCATTGGCAATACTGCATCTGCCTGTTTTCCAAAAGAGCTTCTTCCTTATACTGCTTGTGAACGCCAAAAGAACTCGCCTGCTGCTAAGACAACCGTCAATCTTCTCATAAACTATGGTTGGGAATGGGATATGAAAAATAGCTGGGCGACTCGCAGCGTCCCAAGAATTGATATGGTCATCCGCTGGGGCGGCATGTGCCGTTTATCCGGATTTTTGCCATTGCAGACTGTATATTCTGATTTTTATATTGTGAAAGATTTGTGGCCTGATTATACCAAGCAGCATTTTGCAGACGCCTTGCAGTGGTATCAGACACAGGATGTTACGCTGGGTGGCTAAATAGACAAAAATTCCATGCAAACTTGACTTTTGATTACTGTTCACACCTTTGGTGCTCGCAGTAACTGAATGCAGTCCATTGGAAGTTTGCCTGCGGCAAAGGACTGCATTCTCGCATGGCTGAACATACACGTTCTTACGACTTTTGCAGTCAATGCAAAACCCTGGTGTGAACAGTAACGACTTTTACATCCAGTGCCAGAAATAACGAAAATTTTCTTGAAAAATGAAGCACTTTCTGTATAATTGATAGATAGGAAATGATTTTTTAGGAATATTCTTAGGAGGTTCGTTTTGAAAACAAATCATACTTTCGTTATTTCTGCCGTACGCAAGGTTTACAGAAGGCAGCTGCTTGCTCCTGTCTGCTATCTTCTCATCCTTGCTGCATTATGGTTTGCAGCTCCAATATCTGACCTGCTACTTCCGGTCCGTGCTGTTTCTCCTGATTCTTTTGACGAGGAACTGCATAAATATAAATATACTTATATTTCTACTACGCTTTCTGATTTGCATTATACTGGATACACCCAAAAATTTTTCGGGTATACAGATGGCTATTACTATTATATGTTTCATGAAGATCAGTGTATTTTCATCCTGCTTTCCCCAAAAACATGCCACAATGGGGCTGCACAGCTGGAGGAGGTCACTGTACGCGTACGTATGGAAGAAGACTTTAGTGATTATTCTATGCTTACCGAGCAATTAGCTGAAGATTTAGACTGGACAGCCTCTCATTTGCGCGGGCTTGTGCCAAATTACCTTCTTAGCGAACCTGGTTTTAATAAGCTGGCATCCTTTTTGCTGCTTGGCATTTATTTTTTCAGCGGTTTGTATGCGCTTTTGCATGCACTCTTATGCATTTTCTATCTTTGCATACCGCTTCTTTCCCTGCCATGCAGGCAGCTTGCCCGGTATGGAAATGTCAAAAAACTGTTAATGCTGGCAGAAGCAGAGCTTGACAAGCTGCCAAGGGTTTCCATGCAAAAAATGTATGTAACAAGGCATTTTTTCCTCTATTTTACATACAATCAGGCTGTCATTTTGCCAATACGTGAAATTATTTGGATTTACCAGTCTTCCAAATCGACTTTATTCCTGCGGCGGTTTTCTCATACACTGCACATCACAGCGAATAAACGCTTATATTTGCATTGCTCCAAAATCAGGCAGTCGGATCGGATGATACAAAAAACAATATACAGGCTGCATGAAGCAAATCCTGAGATCCTCATAGGCTTTGGAGAAGCTCAATTAAAGCATGTGCAAAAAAGGCTTGGCGTGTCTGCTTTCATTCTAAAGGCAAAGCTACATAAAAAGGCATAATAATAATGCATGTGCAAACGATATTGGCACAAACAAAATGCCAAAAGCAAGTAGTGTCTCTATGACACATCCTGCTTTTGGCATTTGAAAATTTGTGCTCATGTTTACGAAAATATCCGCTCGAAAAATCTGACAATGGCTTCTAATATTTTTCTGAAAAATTCTGCAATGCTTGCAAAAAAGCCGCTGCTTTCTCCAAAATCTTTGATCGATTCATAAATAGAGCCTGCTTGCGAAATCAAGCTGTCTACATCAATATCCAAAGAACCGATTTTTTCCATCAATGACGCAATCTGTGCATTCTCATTGTCAGATAATGAAATATCAAATTTCTCACAAGCATCCGAAATGGCTGCCTGAATACTATCTAAATCGCGTGTGCCACTCTCTAATACTTTCTGTTTTACATAAGCCATAAAGCCTTCTGACTGCTCTGAATCGCCCAGGCTGTCGCTTAATTCTCCGGTTAGGACAATTTCATTCATCGCTGCATCCAGGCTTTCTTTATCTACGGTAGTATCTTCCATATCTGCATACGCCTTCATCGCTCCAATCAGCGCCGCTGTGCCAGATATTGGAGTTGGCCCTGCCACAATGACATCTGCATCCTGTAACCCAGCGGTTGCCAATGCATTTTTGTACATACCAACTGTGCAGTAGGAAATATTTTTCGTAGAGATATGAATCCCATCGCCTTTTTCCCTCTTTACAATTACAACTGAAGATAATGCTTTTGTGCCTATCATCGAAGCATCCAGATATTCATCTAAATAATCATGTTCTTCTTCATTTGTAACCGTAACGACATGATATTGATCTAAATTAGCAGGATCAATGCCCATTAACTGTAAAACAGTATTTTGCTGTTCTTTCGATAAATTTGCGCCCAATGCAAGATATGGCTTATCTTCTTCTGTAATCACTACATGATCATCTGCCACTGTTTCAGACTCAATGTCAGCTTGTACCCCTGTTTGTTCTGATGTAATCTCTGCGGATACTGCTCCATCGTTTTCCTGTGCAAATACAGGCGTCCCCGTTGCTGTGAGCAAAATACCAGTCAGCACAGCAGCCGTATATTTCTTCCATCGTCTTTTCATTTACAGCCTCCCTTAAATAAAACAGTGCTATTCACACTCTTTCATCTGCTTTTGACACCATTGGTAAACATCTGCAAATACCTGCAAACGGTCTGTCTCCTGCAAAATTTCATGGCGGTCATCTTTGTATAATTTTAACTTAACATCCCGGATACCCGCCTGCCGATACTGTGCAAACGCTTTTTTTACACCTTCTCCGAAATTCCCTACCGGATCATCTTTCCCGGCAATCAATAACAGAGGCAGGTTCTTACGGATTCTGCGGATATTTTGCATATGGTTATCATAATAAATGGTTGAAAACAGCAATTCATATCCATTGAGTGTAAATAAAAACGTGCAGCGCGGATCCTGATAATATGCCCGCACACTTTCCTCGTTTTTGGATAGCCAGCTGTTTGCTGCATTTACCCCCGTTTTATCAAACCGATCGTATGCGCTGCCAAACGTAAGCCGCTCAATCAGCTTGCTGCGGTGATGCCCGCCACGGAAAAAGGTTAAAAACTTACATAACACAACGCCAAATCCTGTCGCAAAATTCGGCTGGCTGCCAGTGCCGCAAATAATTGCACCTGTAACATCCTCGCTATGAATCGTTAAATATTTACGAAGCAAAAAAGAGCCCATGCTATGCCCTAGGATAAAATACGGACAGTCTGGATATGCATTGCGAATAATACGTGTCACCTGGTAAATATCTGCGACTACAATCTCAGAAGGCTTCTTTTTTGCAAAATAACCCCAGTCATCTTCACTGCTTACGGACGCTCCATGTCCTAAATGATCGTGCCCAACGACTAAAAATCCCCGCTCAGCTAAATAGAAGGCAAATTCTTCATATCGTTCAATATATTCTATCATGCCATGGGTAATTTGCATGACTGCAGACACCTTTCCGTCTTTTGGCAGCCATTTTACTGCATGTATTTTTGTCCTGCCATCTTTTGATAAAAAATGGAATACCTCTTTTTCTGTCAAACCTGTTCCCTCCCTTTTTGCAGCTAAAAATGACGGGAATATTTTCAGCCTCATCCTGCGGCTGCATCATCAAGCATTTTTTTACTATGCATGGATGCACGAAACAATCTGATCGAAAATACGTTCCAGTTCCTTGCGCGCTTCTTGCTCCTCAACAAAGCTTTCTCCAATATGTTCTATTTGATCTAGCGTCTGATGCTGCAATACATGTATGATATCATGGCTTTGTGAAATTTTCTTGATCTGATCGGTCAAAGCTGCTAATTTTTTTACATAAGCCTGCATTTGGTTCCGTTTCCATATTTCGTCGCTTTCTGCTGCACTTTTGGAAATTTGTGCAACTGACTGGCTACTGTCTTTATGCGCCTTGGTCAGCGCTGCCAGCTGGCTCTCCAACTGCCCAATACGCCCTTCCAGTTCTCCAAGCTGTTTGCTGGCTGCATCTGCTGCATGTTCATATGCTACGGACAGCTGTCTGACATCTTCTGCAGCGCCAATAAACTGCCTGCCGCTTTCACCCATGCGCCCAGCCTCTATCGCACTATTTAAAGACAATACGCTCATATCTTTGGAAAAATGCTGCATTTGGGTAATTTGACTGCGCATTCGCTGTGCGCTGTCTGTAATTTTTTCATGCAGCTGCCGCATTTGTTCCATAGGCTCTGTACAAGCCTGGCTTCGTTCCACAGCTGTTTTTACCTGCCCTTTTTGTTTGCTGATAGACTCCTGGAGTTTATGCGTTTCCTTTTCTTCTTCCTCCATGCGGCTGCGCATATTCGTAAATTCTATAGCAAGCTGTTCCAATGCCTGCCCGTTCTCGTCATTAGCCGCAATCGTATCATACGCATGGTTCACAATCTCTGTCAAATCTTTATCCATTTCACTTTGTGCTACGATTTGCGATTCAAAGCAAGGCAGAATCTGCTGTGTCTGCCGATCTACCTGACTGATTTTTTCCTGCAAAAGCCCTATCTGGCTCTCAGCACTATTTATTCTTTCCTGTAAATCTTTTGCATATTCTTGTTTTTTTCCAAACACGGTATTTTTACCCCCTGTATTATCTATCGTAACAATTCCGGCAAATGGCCTATGGGAATCGCCACACGTATCCATTATACCCTGTTTTGTTTCTGAAATCAACGTACATTTCCCAGGCTGCGGATACAGGCTTTTGCATCGTTACTGGGAACATCAACGGTGGGAACAGTAACTTTCATCTGTCCTGCTGTCTTCCTGTTTCCTGCTATTTTAGCACTTATGTCTGTCTTTCGCAAGTTTACGCTTACGCTTTCTGATTTATACGCTGCCGCAGTGTTACTGTTCACTCCGTTCTCAGTAACATGGGGCTGTCGCACTAAGCAAAGTATATACAAGATATGGTATAAAAGAACGGTTAAAACAAACGATATCTTGTATCCTTTTTCTTAATGCGACAGCCCCACTCCTGAATCATTTTCTTACGGATTTTGCAGTAAATGCAAAGTCCTGTGTGAACAGTAACGCCGCAGTCCATTGGAAGTTTGCCTGCGGCAAAGGGCCGCATGCACGCTTGGCTAAACATTTATGTTCTTACGGATTTTGCAGTTTATGCTAAACCCTGGTCTGAACAGTTACGACATTATTCCAGTATATTTCTATCATCTGCTTATTTGACGGCTGCATCTGATATACGACAATTTTTTGAATATATTGTTCCACTAAATCTTTGGATAAGCTGCAAAGCTGGCTTTGTTTCTGTATGTCCTGCAGTTCATCTTCCAAATCCTGTATCGTTTTGTCCAAATTTTCTAATTCCACTGCTGCTGTCTTTGCCTTCCATTTCGTACAGACAAAACTACTGTTTCCTGAAACATAATTTTGGTATGAATCAAACTCTTGCTGCTGCAAATTTTGTATTTTCGCTTGTAAAAACCGCCGTTTTCTTTGAAGTTTGTGCATCTGTTCGCAATAGTTTTCCTGCGCTGCCGCTTTCTGCCTTTGCAGTTCATTGCGTATTTGATGCCTATCGTGCATCATAAGCAAGATCGCCTGTTCCAGGCACGACACAAGAGTTTTGTTTACACAATCTCCTGCTGTATTGGTATAGCGCTGCTGGCAGGTAAAATATGGATGCTTTCCCCTGCGGCAGCATAAATTTTTTTTACAGCATCCACATACGAGCTTACCCACAAGCGGATGGCGCGGATGACCCAGCTGCGCTTTTTTCCTTCCAAGCCCTTTTTGCACACTTGCAAATACTTCTTTTTCAATAATTGGCTCATGGTGATTAGGTGTCACCAGCCATTCTTCGCGTGCATTTAATTGGTTCCTGCCGCCAACCCCATCCTTTGTATATTTTTTTTGTGCAATATTGCCTATATATACTTCATTATGCAAAATTTGACATACCGTACTGCTGCTCCATAAAAATTTCCCGCCTTTTGGTTTTCTGCTCGTTTTACCTTTTTCTATTTTAAATGCAAGGGGTGTTTTTACGCCATCTTCATTCAATTGCTTTGCTATTTCCACGGAAGTATAGCCATCCAGCGTTAATGAAAAAATCCGCTTAACTACCTTTGCCTCATCTTGGGCAACAAGCAGGGCATGCCTGTTACACGGATCTTTTTCATAGCCAAACGGGCTGTTTGCACTCACATATTCTCCTCTTTCCTTACGGGCTGCCAGGGAAGATCGCACCTTTTTTGACAAATCTTTGCTATATAAATCATACAACAAATTTTTAAAATTCATATCCATGCCCATTGCACTGCCCTCGTAATTTTGGCTGTCGTAATGATCATTGATCGAAATAAAACGAACGCCCCAAAACGGAAAAAAACGTTCTAAATAAGATCCAAGCGCAATATAGTCTCTGGCAAACCGTGAAAAATCCTTGACCAGAATGCAGTCTATCTTTCCATCTTTTACCTGTTTTAGCATTTCCTGCATACCTGGCCGTTCAAAATGAACACCTGTATAGCCGTCGTCTATGTAAATGGTGTCTTTGATACAATTTGATTTTTCATTACACTTTTTGATTTTTCCTCGATACCTTTTGATTTTTTGTACACTTTTTGATTTTTCCCTATACCTTTTGATTT
>CANDJR010000098.1 GCA_947385105.1 uncultured Eubacterium sp. | reverse complement strand
TTGCCCAATTTTATGCGTTGTTTATAAAAAAATTTCCGAAAATCAATTTTTCTTTTTATGCAAATTTTCTTTATCCTTTAATTGTCCTTCTTAATACAGATAAGCTGGATTGTGCTTTTGTCAGCCATGTCAACCATAATTTTTTTTGCGGCCTGGCCAGTGAAACACTCTTATTTGACCAAATGGGAATTGTCGTACATCCCAAACATCCCTATGCGCAAAAATCTGGTATCTATTTCAAAGAACTGGATGGAATGCCAATTCTTTCTTTTGCGAAATCCACTTCACCAATTACTTTCGAACACCACAAATCCCTGTTTAAGCGGATGGGTATAGAATATAATATTGTCCGTGAAGTGCCTAATATTGAAACGGGATTGTTTTTTGTCAGCTTAAATGAAGGATTTTTCATTTTGCCGGATCACTTGCAGCATATGTTAAACGGTATGATATTTGTCCCGATTCTTGACGACAGCTGCCGGGTGGATCTGAATCTTATTTGGAAAAAGGAAAATATGAATCCGTCCCTTCCTATTTTTCAAAAAGAGCTTTCAGAATTTCTGCAAAACGATTTTTCGTACAGTTAAACGACACGCATATACTTGTAAAAACTGATAAGACGATTCTTTGTATACCTGCAGGTTGACTTCTTGTACCAGACACAAGCCTTTCGCAGCACTTGCATCGAAAAAACAAAAAGTAGTTCGGGGGAGCGACTCATTGTTTTTTTCACAAGAAGCCAACCTACCGGTATACGCTCTTACATAGACATTATTTGGTATGCTCTTATGCTATGATATCTGCATAGATGTCATAACTACGTAAATAAAATAGTTAAATAAGATACGGAGTGAGCAGTAACGATGCTATGTTACTGTTCACTCAGGACTTTGCATTTACTGCAAAGTCCGTAAGAATATGATTCTGGAGTGCTAAAATTCCATTGCCGAAGGCAATTTTAGATGAATTTTAGCATGTTGCTGAGAATTACGCATCGTATGTACAATGGTAGCGTTTTTCATAAGCGTCAATCAGTTCCTGTCTAAACTGAGGATGCGCGATTTTTATCAAAGCCTCTGCTCTTTGTTTTAACGTCTTGCCCTTTAAATATGCAATGCCATATTCTGTAACTACATATTCCACATCATTGCGGGAAGTTGTAACAGCAGCTCCTTCATCTAGAACGGGAACAATTTTCGATACCTTTCCTTTTACGGTAGACGGCATTGCAATAATTGCTTTTCCGTATTTTGACATTGCAGCCCCGCGTACAAAATCTACCTGCCCGCCAACGGCACTAATTTGCTTTAATCCAATGGATTCAGAACAAACCTGTCCCTGTAAATCCACTTGTACAGCAGAATTGATACTGACGATATGATCCAGCTTTGCAATCGTAACCGGATGGTTTGTATAATCTACGGGCTGCATATTGATCATTGGATTATGGTCTACAAAATCATACATGGCTCTTGTTCCCATAATAAATGCCGTCGTACATACGCCCTTGTCAATTTCTTTTTTAGAGTTTGTAATAACGCCTGCTTTTATCAGATCCATCACGCCGTCGCACATTAATTCTGTATGAATGCCCAAATCCTTTTTCTCTTTTAAAAATGCACATACAGCATCTGGAATCGATCCAATCCCCAGCTGGAGTGTATCCCCATCTTGTATCAAAGAAGCACAGTTTCTTCCAATCCCAATCTCTATGTCTGTTAACGGCCCTGGCTTTAATTCCGGAACCGGGGCATTATGGAGTACAAAACAATCTATCTGTGATACATCAATGACTGCCCCGCCAAGCGTAAATGGCCACTGGTCATTGACCTGTGCGATCACTAGCTTTGCATTTTCGATACATCCTTTTGTATAATCGCACGAAAGGCCAATACTGATGTTGCCGTTTTCATCCGGAGGTGTTACCGTAAGCATCACGACATCTACCGGAACAATCTTCTCTCTGATTAAGCGCGGCAGCTCATGGAAAAATGCAGGCGTATAGTCTGCGCGCCCTTCAAAAACAGCTTCACGGCTGTTTCCGCTTACGAAAAATGAATTATGGTGCAAATGCCCTTCCATCCCTGCTTCGTTACAGTAACGATGCTTTCCGCTGGAACCTAAATGGCAAATTTCTACATTGGTAAACCAGTCCTTGTGATCGCACATACAATCTACCAAATAGGTAGGCTCACTCATAGAATGTGCAAAAAAGACACGGCTGTTTGCAGGAATTTTTTTCAGCGCATCTTCTGCAGACATGATCCTGCTTTCATATATCTCTTTCCAATTCATAATTATAGCCTTTCTTGTCTGTCATGTATTGATTAACGTGAAAGCGGCTTTAAGCCAAGTATCTGCCTTGCCTCAGCAGATGTTGCAGGCTCTTTGCCAAATTCCTTTACCACACGTACTGCCCGCTCTACCAACGACTCATTCGAAGCCTTGACGCCTTTGCTGTAGTATACGTTGTCTTCTAAACCTACGCGGATATGACCGCCCATAGCTAACGTAGCATACATTATCGGCAGATGGCCTTTGCCAATTCCAAATGCACTCCAAGTACTTCCTGGCGGCAGCATATGCTTTAAAAACAAAAGATTGTCGACAGTCGCATCCATGCCGCCCTTTACTCCCAGTACAAAGCAGTACTGGCCCTGCGGCTTTAAGACGCCCTTTTGCACATAATAGTCTACGATTCCCATCATACCTGTGTCAAAAATCTCATATTCCGGCTTAATCTCTCTGGCTGTTAAAACAGTTCCCAATGCTTCTAAAAACTGCGGGCTGTTGTCATGGATTCCTGCTGGCATCCAGTTAAAAGATCCCGCATCATAAGAAGCCATTTCAATGCCGTCCAGCTCTTTTACATGCGCCATACGCTTTTCAGAAGGAGCGTCCTTTTCACCTGCTGTTGTACAATTAATCACTACGTCACAATCTTCATATGCCCGCAAAAGCCGGATGACTTCTGCAAATTTTTCTTTGTTCATTTCGCCAATGCCGTTATCATCACGCACATGGATATGTACCATAGCTGCGCCCAGTTTCCAGCACCGATAGGCGCATTCTGCGATTTCTTCTGGTGTCAGCGGTATGTTTTCATTCAGCTCCTTTGGCGTCATAGCGCCTGTTAAAGCTGCTGTAATAATTGTTTTATTTTCTAATCCCATTTCTTGCTGCCCTCCTATATTAGCCAATTGCTGTAAGGCCGCCGTCTACATACAGTACCTGGCCAGTAACAAAGCAAGAAGCTTCTGAAGCTAAGAATACAGCAGGGCCTGCGCAGTCTTTTGGAACCTGCATTCTTTGCATTGGCACGCTTGCAGCAATACCAGCTTTGGCAGCCTCAGGCACAATGCTTTCCATCATAGGCGTCATGGTAACTGTCGGTGCAATGCCGTTTACCGTCACTTCCGGGCCAAACTCAGCTGCACACTGTCTTATAATCATATCCAAAGCGCCTTTGGTTGCACAATATCCTGCATTACCTTTCATTGGGAAGGTTGCAATACAGCCACGTACAGAAGTAATGTCAATAATCTTGCCATATCCGCTTTCTTTCATACGTTTTCCAAAGTGCTTATTGCACATCATTACGCCTTTTACATTTACATTAAACATATCATCCCATACGTCCATTGGGAAATCTACAGCATCAAATTTTTTATTAAAGCCTTGTGAGCATACAAGAATATCAACCTTGCCAAAGTCCGCAAAAGATTTTTCAGCTAACCCCTCTACTGCTGCTTCGTCGGTAGCATCGCAGACATAGTATGTTACATCTGACCCGCATGCCTGCTTGATTTCTCCTACTGCACGCTTTAAAGATTCTTCATTTCTGGATGCAATCGCAACCGCTGCGCCTGCCTCTGCAAGTCCTTGTGCAATAGCCTGGCCAATCCCGCCAGCTCCCCCAACTACCACTGCGTTTTTTCCTTCTAAGCAAAATAACTTACTCATAATATATCTTCTCCTTTTTCAAAAATTATTTGTTTTTGCTGCTTTTGTAACTAAATTGAGTATAGCATTCTGCATTTTTAAATGGAAATTCAGAAAATAAGACTTGTTATGTTAAAAAGTAATAACCGTGAAAAGAATATACATTTATAAAAAATACTTTGTATGGAAAAACTTTGATGAAAAATGCTTCTTTAAAAACACTTCCATGAAAAAAATTCGATGAAATACATTTCTTTAGAAAAATACTTCGATGAAAAAACTTTGATGAAAAATACTTCTTTAAAAACACTTCCATGAAAAATGCTTTGATAGAAAAATGCTTTAATAGAAAAACACTTCCATGAAAAAAATTCGATGAAATACATTTCTTTAGAAAATACTTCGATGAAAAACACTTCGATGAAAAAACTTTGATGAAAAATACTTCGATAAAAAAAGCTGCTGCAAAATAACCGCGCATTCCAACATATGGTTTATTTGTGATATCTTATCCATATGTTGTATTGCATTGTATTTTGCAGCAACTTATTATTTACTTTACCGCCGTATCATAAACTAACTGCCTTGCCAGAGGATTGTCCCGGCTTTTTTTCCAAACAGCCAGTAAGTATATTTTTGCAGCCTCTTTTTGAAAATGCAGGATGTGCAGCTTTGTATTAGAAAAGCTTTGCACAATAGACTTTGGAATGATCGCGCTGCTTTCTCCGCTTTCGACGGTAAGCTTCATCGCTGTCCCGTTTCCACAAAAACGAATTTGCGGCGCACTTCCAAGTTCATCTAAAATATGCATAATCTGAGACATGCCGCGGAATTCTTTTTCAATTAGCACAACGCCCCTTTTTGCTAAAAACGCACGTATCTTTTCCTCTCCTTGTTCACAGAGCTGTTCTCCACGGTATACAAGCACCATTTCATCCTCATATAAAACATGTGATTCCAAACCATTCCCTGCTTCTGGCTCTGTGCTAAAAAAAATCCCCAAATCGAGCTCATCGTCTAACAGTGCTTTTTTTAGTTCCAAATATTCCCTGCACCAAAATACTGCCTGCAGCCCTGGTACTTTTTTACGCTGCTGATAGACGGATTCTGCCAAGAGATGATGGATCTGCGGCGACTGCTCTGCACGCGTTTCTACTCCTATATAAATGTTGCGCTCCTGCTGCACTTGTTTTTGTTTTTCCTGCAGTATGGGCAGCAGTTTTTCGCTTCTTAATAAAATAGCTTTCGCTTCGCCAAGCAGCAACCTGCCGGCTGAAGACAGTTCTACTGTCCGCTTGTCCCTTTGGAACAGCACCACCCCAAGCTCCTGCTCTAAATCAGCAATCTGTTTGCTCAGCGCTGACTGAGATACGTATAAGCTTTCAGATGCCCTGCTAAAATTCAAGGTATCTGCAACGGCTACAAAGTATCGTAACTGCCGTAATTCCATAATCGTCCAATCCCCCTCAATTCGTTCTTTTTTCTAATTCTATTGTAACACACCTGTTTCAAAAACGAAAATTTTTAAGCTTTGGCCGTTTAAAGCTTATTGAAAATAATTGTTTCAATGGCTATATAAATACCTTTTTAGCCTTACTTCTTCTACATTGTTAATACCCATCGGCACACAATTTTTATCAAAACTAGTATCATTATCTAAATAAAATATTTTTCCGTTCTTCATATACACTTTATGTATTATGCGTCCTGTCTTCTTGCTAATCCAATAATTGACACGCAAAATGTCATTATACTGTCTTTCTTCTTTGGACTCGTTTATAATAACACAAAAAGGTTTTGATTCATTTTCTTTATATCTCCGCATTCCATCGCAGATAATTGTTTCTATGTCCATATGTTTTAATTTCATATTTTTATATCCTCACTTTCTCCATTTTATTGAAACGAGCTTACAAAATAATCTACCACACCAAATACTGTCAAGTATGTAATCTCTAAATCTCCGAAGAGTCCAGACTTGGGGACAATCATATGAACCATATATACATGTTGCTATATAGCAACCACAAATGTTTTCTTTTTTGGAATTATTTCGTTTGTACTTCCTTATTGTATTTATTGGGCATTTATGGACTGTAATATCGGCTCGGAGGAAGGGAAACACCGTCCAGTCTTGGTTACAAGGACTTACCCAAATTCGCCGACTATAACAGTATTGCCACTTACAACGCAACGTTTGAATGATGGGAAACAATATCATGTTGACTTGGAAAAGCAAAATTCTACTGTTTTAGTTGAACAAATGCGTGTGATTGATATTTCCTGTGTAAATTGTTTCGCCTGTTCCGTGATCTGTTCGAATCTATTAATATCTTCCACTGTATAGATAATCTCGTTACATTCAGTACACTTATAGCAAGAAACATTCCGCACAATTAAAAGACAGTTACCTAAATCGGTTACACATGATGTATATCCTTTTTCGGCTTTAGCTCCGCATTCCATACATACCATAATTAACGCCCCTTACTGTTTATTCTCAATCGGTGTGATTGAAAGTGTATACCCTAATGGCGCAAGTATCTTTAATAATGTGTCAATCTGTGGCGTTGATTTCATGCTTTCTAATCTTGCAATAGCAGGTTGCTTTACTCCGCTTAATTCTGCAAGATCACGCTGTGAAAGCCCTTTCTTTTCCCTTGCTTCGATCATTTTGCCAATTAAAGAAACTTGAAAATTAATCTGTTCCCTTTCTTCCGGAGATACAATTTTATCATCATTAAACATTTCATCAAAGGTTTTATAATTATTCATGTCAACCATTCCTTTCTATCCAATCTTTAATATTACTTATTGCTTTTTTGATTTCTTTTTTCAGTGCTTTCTGTGATTTCTATATATAGTAATGCACCAATACAAACTTGTTATCTTTCCAGTAAAAGAAAAATATACGGTTACTTAATGGTCTTAATTCCCACAAATTACCTTCTATATGCTTTACTATTGGATTTCCTATCCTTGTGCCATACTCTTCTAATACCCTTACATAAGAAAATATCTTGTTTTTATTTATTCGTGCGTTTTTGTCTGTTTCCGCTTCTCTTGTTAATTTCATAAAATAATCACGTACTTCGGACACGCCGTTTTTATCCTCATAAAATTCTACTGTATACATATTGTTCCCTTTCTTGATTATATGATAACATATACGTTATCAAAAATCAATCTTTTATTACTTATCGCCATAAACCTAAGCAAGAGCTTAAAATGCTTATTTTATGCACCTTCCAGAGCTTTCCTGCTTTTTTGTATAACAAACGATAAAATCCGCATAACGAAACACTATATTTAATTTGCATAAGAACGAATGGAAATCATGAGTTTCGGATATTTCACTTTTTTGTAAAGTCCATCTATAATGAACTCATCAAGCAACAAACAACTAGCAAAAACATACAAAAAAACTTAGAGGAGGTATTTTATTTATGTCAGAAAACAACAAACCTATGGCGGACTATGTCAAATTACCGCAGCTTGAGGAATACAAGGAGTGGTTCAAAGATTTTGCAGATCTGTACAGAGAAGACGGGATTTTACAAGTTACCTGGAAAACAAATGATGGCCCAATGCACCACAGCGGCATGTCCCACCGTGCAATCAGCCAGTTAGTAAGAATTCTTTCTCTTGATTATAAAAACGAGATCATCATCTTTACCCATATCGGTGACAATTGGATGATCGAGTCTGATCCAAACGGCTGGGAGACTTACTCGGAACTGCCGACAGAACGTTTCCAGCACCAGTATTTTGATGATACAAACCTTATTAAAAACATGGTATTTGACCTGGATGTTCCTACTATCGGCGCTGTGCCTGGCCCTGGTTTCCATTGGGATTCCGCTTTTTTAAGTGACGTGACTTTAATCTCTGATGATACGGTAATGGAAGTACCGCATGCACAAGGCGGCCTGGTTCCTGGCGATGCTATGGGTCTGCTCTGCCAGCACTATTTTGGCACAAAACGCGGCAACTACTATATGACAACTACCCGCCAGTTTACTGCTCAGCAGATGCTTGACTGGGGCATGGCAAGTGAAGTTGTTCCAAAAGGAACTGTTTTAGATCGTGCTTGGGAAATTGCCCGTATGTGGAAGACGATGTCTTATGAAAACCGCACGATTATGTCTAACCTTGCAAAACGTCCATTAAAGAAACTGCTTGTCGATGATCTGAAGCTTCATACGGTAAGCGAACAGTATGGTTCTTTACTGCGTATTGCTGCCGGAGACTTAGGGGATGAAAATTCTGCACAGCAGGATGAAAAATATATTAGCCGTGTAAATGACTACCGCTATGCAACCACTGATATGCAAAAACCAATGGATGCAAAGATGTGGACAGAGATGCCAAAAAGAGCTGCTGAGTGGTTTAAAAATGTGGAAGAAAACAAAATCGAAAATCCATTTGCGCTTAAGCCTGTAACACCTTATCGTCCAAAGCCAGCTGAGAAATAAGCCTTACCATTCCAAAGCCAGCTGAGAATAAAAAGGAGGTAGCAAAATGCCCTCATTAATATCTTTAGAAGAAGGCGTTTCCCTAATCAAAGATGGGATGACCGTAATGTTTGGCGGTTTCATGGGATGCGGCACACCCCACGACCTCATCGATTTACTTGCGCAAAGCAGCGTAAAAGATTTAACGCTCATTTGTAATGATGCATCTATGCCTGGCGGTCCTTTGCACGAGTCCCATTATGGCGTGGCAAAGCTGGTACATAACCATCAGGTAAAACGCTTTATTGCTACACATGTAGGAATGAATCCAGAAGTAGCAAAACAGTCTATGGAAGAAAAGACGCTGGATGTCATTCTCGTTCCGCAAGGCTCCCTTGCAGAGATGATACGTGCCGGCGGCGCTGGGCTGGGCGGCATTCTAACACCGACTGGTGTAGGCACGATTGTAGAGGACTCCCCTCTTTGCCTTGGCAGGCAGACAATTCATGGAAAGGATTACCTTTTAATGGATGCCCTGCGTGCTGATGTAGCGGTAATTGCCGGTTCTGTCGTTGATCCAAAAGGAAACGTCTGGTACCGGGGTGCGACGAGCAATTTCAATCCATTAATGGCAACGGCTGCGGATACGGTAATTGTAGAAGCAGAAGAAATGGTTTATCTTGGCTACATTAAGCCAGAAGACGTACGCACACAAAGTATTTACGTTGATTATGTGGTGAGAGGAGGGAAAAAGCGTGGACCGTACTGGGATTAAACAATTTATAGCAAAACGTGTAGCTGCTGAACTCCACGACGGTGATGTCGTAAACTTAGGCATTGGCCTTCCAACCATGGTACCGCAATTTTTACCAGAAAATATCCATGTCACACTCCAGTCAGAAAATGGTATTTTAGGTACAGCTTCTGTTGATGAATGGACGCACAATCCCCTCCACATTGTAGATGCAGGCGGCGCTCCTTCTGCAGTGGCTGCAGGCGGTTCCTTCATTGATTCTGCTACTTCATTTGCCATGATCCGCGGCGGACATGTCGATGCAACGATTCTCGGCGGACTGGAAGTAGATGAAGACGGTTCTTTATCTAATTGGATTATCCCTGGCAAAAAAATGCCTGGCATGGGCGGTGCAATGGATCTGTTAGTCGGTGCGAAAAACGTCATTATCGCTATGGAACATACTGCAAAAGGCAATCCAAAGATACTAAAACAATGCCGTCTGCCTTATACCGCAGTCAAATGCGTCGATAAAATCATTACCGAAATGGCAGTCATAGAAGTAACTGAAAACGGTCTGCTTCTTACAGAATATAATCCTGAATTTACTATTGAACAAATTCAGGAGGCTACAGAGGCCACACTTTCCATAAGTCCGGATTTAAAACCAATGTGCTAAGTGTGTCCTGTTACAAAAATATCTGATCTGTATATATTTTCATGTATTCGCTTTTCGCGAATTTACATTAGATAGTTACTCTGTGTCCGAACACAGAAATTAAAATCATTATACAAATCAATATTTAAATCAATAATTAACAAATAATATCAATCATTGTAGAATATTTTTTTGCTAACTTGAATTTCTTTCAATCAAACAATATATTATGTTTCCTTTTAATTTATATATTTTCATATAAATAAAAACAAGATTTCGTGTCAAATGATTATATTTCCTAGATTAAGATTTCCTTTCAACTGATCATATTTCATAAATGCAAAAAAGCTTGTATAAGCGTAAAGTTTATACAAGCTTTTTGCTAGTAGCACGCCTTTGAATGGCATACCTCTTTAATTTGTAAGCTTTTTCATCCACTGATAGCTCCGGAAACGGATAAAAGTCGGAATGCCTTTAAAAAACTGATCCGACTGGATGACTAGTACGACTGCCTCCACTGGCCATTTCCACCAAAAGGCTGCCATAAAAGACAGCGGCATCACAATCAGCCATGTGCTAATCATATTCATCTTCATGGTAAATGCAGCGTCCCCGCCGCCTTGTATAATCCCAAAGCTAACCGGCATTTGGTAAGACATGCCAACCATCACAAAGCCCATAATAACAAGAATATGCAAAGCCATCTTTGTTGCACTCGGCGTCAGACTGTACAAAGACAGCAGCGGATAACGGAATAAAACAAGCAAAATACCTAAAAACAGTCCCATCGCAACCCCTATCACAGACAAGGTACGCGCTTCTGCCCGGATACTTTGATTGTCCCCCCTGCCGATTGCATTTCCAATCATAACAGAAGATGTAGACGCAATTGCAAGCACAATTACCTTCAAATATTGAAAAAACGTAGTAGCAACTGAATTGGCTGCTATCGCATCCTTGGACAAATGCCCTAAAATAGCAGTCTGCATTGGGACTGAAATCCCCCATAATACTTGTGAACACATAATCGGTAAATAAACGTTTATATAATCCTTCCGCAATCTTTGATCCGAAGTCAAAAACCCTTTGGAAAACAAATGAAGTCTTTGATCCACATATTTAATATACAGCAGTACGATAATCAGTTCTAATATCCGCGCAACCAATGTTCCGACTGCTGCACCCCGAATCCCCATTTCAGGAAATCCGAAGCGGCCAAAAATCAACGTATAATTAATCCCCACATTTACAAGCAAAGAAACCACTGATATGTAAAAGGAAATATTAACAACCCCAACGCTGCGAAGGGCTGCCATCAGCACACTGGACACAATAAAGAGTCCAAACGACCATTGAATCAAGAATAAATATTCTCTCCCCTGTGCGATAATCTCTGGTGAATTTGTAAATAGCTTTAATAACGGCACCGGAAACAGCACACATAATGCAATGATAAGCACACTGCATAAAATTCCAAACTTAAGTGCAATGCCAGACAGTGTACGGATTGGTTCTGTCCGCTTCTCTCCCCAATACTGTGAAGCCAACACAACCAATGCATTTCCAAATGATAACGCAAATTGCTGTACCATAAAAAAGATCTGATTTACAGTTGCTGCACCAGAAAGCGCATCCTGGCTATAGCTGCCAAGCATAATATTATCCGCCATGTTGACACTATAGGCAACCAGATTTTGCAGTGCAACCACAATCATCATGCGGAAAAAATCCTTATAAAATGCTCTGTCTCTTGTAAAAAAATGTTGTTTTATTTGTTCCATCATACCTTCCCCCCCAGACTGTCCGAAAACTCCTTTTTAAAATTTTCAGACCACATTATCTTGTTATTATTTATATTATTTGTTTCTATATCTTGTGGTTTTGTCTGTGCGATTTTTAGTTATCGGACAGTCTCCCCCATCGTATCTGTACAAATTCTTTTGTATTCCTATCAATTGTTGTGTCCTATTTTTTTTTGAAAGATTACCCGTCTAAGACATCTATTTCATCCGCTATATCATTGAGACAATTTCCATCAAAAACAGGACTTTCCATTACTCTTTCGATATTGTTTACATTCTGCTCGTTTTCTCTATATTTTTATAGGAAAATTTTTTGTATCGAAAGGTTCAATATCACAATCAAATCCATGCTATTGAATATTCCCGGTTTTATCTCAAAAATACTCATGGGCGTGTTCCCCATATTTCCCCAATACTTCTTCCTTTTTGTATCCTTGAGAACACATCCAATCGGTCACATTACTTTTTCTGCAGGCTGTGACACCTGCTGACAATGTTGAAATATACTCCACAAATAAAGACCCTCATATGATAATATATTTCATACAAGGGTTTATCTCTTGTGGTCGGCAGCGGTTGCTTCGTTTTCCAGACGGCGCAATCTTTATTTTTTGTATTCCAGTTCCTTGTAAACCTTATCAATCCCAATACGCAATACATCTGATTCAGACATATTTAGCTTTTGACAGCATATTTTCAACTTTTCCACATCTGATTCGGACATTCTTGCTCTCTTAACAATTGTTTTGGGATTGTCTGTAGGTCTACCCATTTTTTTATGTTCTACTTTTCATCACTCCTTTTTGGTAGT
>CANDJR010000097.1 GCA_947385105.1 uncultured Eubacterium sp. | reverse complement strand
TCTTGTATATGTTTTTCTTAGTGCGACAGCCCCTTCTTAATATTGCATATGACAGAGCAAATAACCCCTCATCCGCTTATATTGCATATGACAGAGCAAATAACCTCATCCGCTTATATTGCATATGACAGAGCAAATAACCTCATCCGCTGAAGGTAGCAAGAAAAAAATAATACTGTTAAAAATAATGCTGTTGCCCGAATGCTAAGCAACAATATTTTGCAGCCACACACCCTTTTTGACTAACACGAATCCGATGATACATTTGATCCAGTCAGCAACCTGTACAAAAATAAAGATTAAAATGACTGCAATCGTACTAAACCTGCTTAGGCAAAACGCTACTGGTACGCTGACGCACCAGACAAACACGCTGTCAAAGAAAAATGTGACAACAGTTTTTCCGCCAGAACGCAGCGTAAAGTAAGTAGCATGCATAAAAGCTGCCTGCGGCATAAAAATAGCCTGCGCAATAATAAACTGGACAGCCACAGCTTTTACATCTGCATCTGTATTATAAATCTGCGGGAAAATTGGTGCAATACAAATCATTAAGACTGCAATGCAAATACAAGATACGACAGAAAATGCAATAATCTTATTATCCGTATCCCGCGCCTCTTTCATTTTTCCTGCGCCCAAAAGCTGCCCGACAATAATGGCAACCGCGTCACCCAGCGCAATAAATACGACATTGAATACATTATTAATTGTATTTGCAATATTAAGCCCTGCCACTACACTTAGGCCCCGGACAGAATAGCACTGCGTCAGCATTGCCATACCAGCAGACCATAACGCCTCATTGACTAGCAGCGGCGCCCCTTTTAGAAAATACTTCCATACCAGATGCCTTGGTACTTTTAATGTCCGGTATACACCTACAATAAATGCATTCTTTTCCTTATTATAATGCGTCCAAATCATTACAATCGCAGCTTCTGTGTATCTGGAAATTACAGTAGCCAGCGCTGCCCCCAAAACCCCTAATGCTGGAAATCCCAATTTTCCATAAATCAGCAAATAATTTAACACTAAGTTTACAAGGACAGCAGCAACGCCCGCTTTCATCGGAAGTATCGTCTCTCCGCACTCACGCAAAGTACTGACGTAAATTTGCACAAACATAAATGCCGGCAGCCCTAACAGCATCACCCACATATAATGAACGCCATACGATAGAGCTGCAGCAAGATCCCCGCCGTCACTGTTTCCATTTAAATACATCTGAATCAGATTTTTGCCTGAAATCAGAAAAATGGATACTGCCCCAACAGTTAAAAGCAATGCCATCCATAATTTATAGCGAAATGTCTGCCGGATGCCTTCGTCATCTTTTTGCCCAAAATACTGCGCAGTAAAAATTCCCGCACCTGCAAGCCCGCCAAAAATACACAAATTGTATACCATGAGTAATTGATTGACAATTGCCACGCCAGACATCTGCTCTGTACCAATCTGCCCCACCATGATATTATCAAGCAGGCCAACAAAATTCGTAATACCGTTTTGTACCATAATAGGAACTGCTACCAGCAACACCATTCTGTAAAAATCCCTGTCACCAACAAATTTTTTCTTTACCTTACTTAACATACCATGCTCCTTTCTTTTGTCTATGTGTCAGCTGCTAAAAGCTGTTTGAAAATGTGTAACAGTTGTTTAGTATAGCATAGAATGGAAAAAGAAGGAAGAAAAATTTTTCATTTTATTCAAATTTTTTTCGGATTTTTCTTGTTCGGATTTTTACGTACTATTATGAAAAAGACGGGGACGCCGCCCCGTCTTTTGTTTATGCCAGATTTAAATGTTTTTTTACAATAACCCTGTTTATGAGATAATAAACAACTGTCCATAATATGAGAAGGAAAAATCCTCCCACAAATGCCCATCTTGCATCCCCTATCAAATGCAGGCTGTGAAAGATAAGATAGCCGCTGCCAACAAACAGCAGAGAAATAATCTGGCTTACATAATATAATACAATCCCTGCAAGAATTCCTGCCATGCCCTTTGAGCGGTGAAACATCTGCCCAATCGAGCTGCCTGCAAAAAAGAGAAGTAAGCTTGTAATGCATGATAGAACAAGCCCGACAACGAGACATGCATACACACTTGCTTTTGGTATTTGCAGCATTTGTGCCATTTCTATTACTATTTGTTCAACATTCATTGTGATAAAAGAAAACCCTTCCCCTGTAGAAGCCCACACAACCACTGCAATTGACACCATACAGGCAGCACATGCAAGAAACAAAAATCCTGTTGAAACAATAATCTTGATATGCAAGATAGCAGACGTTTTTACAGGCAATGTATGTGTCAAATACCCTTGCTGCGCATACATTGTTTGGTAAAATTGATAACATAAATAAATAAAGCTGGCAGCAATTAGTATAAATACAGTAAACCCATATAGAATCAATGGCGCTGAAAAAAATGCCTGCGAAACATCAATCTGATTAAAATGCAAGATCCAGCACCATGCGCTGACAAGCAGCGTGGAAACTGCAAAAATACTATAAATGATCCCCATCATCCTGCCAGTTGTCTTGATTTCATGTTTGATAAGCTGATTTAACATTTGAATACCTCCCGAAAATATGCGTCTACTGATTTTTTCTTTTGAACACGAATATCCTCTACTAGCAAATGGTGCATAATCTGACCGTCCTTAATAAAAACAACATCGTCTAATATATTTTCAATATCGGAAATTAAATGTGTAGAAATCAGAATCGAGGCATCCTGTTCATAGTTTGTAATAACAGTATTTAAAATAAACTCCCTTGCCGCCGGATCTACGCCAGCGATTGGTTCATCTAAAATATAAAGCTTAGCTTTACGGCTCATGACTAAAAGAAGCTGTACCTTTTCCTTTGTTCCTTTGGAAAGTGTCTTTAATTGTTCTTGTTCGCTGATTTTTAACGTCTCCAGCATTTGCATAGCCCGGTCTTGTTCAAAATCCTCATAAAAATCTCGAAACATAGAGATCATATCTTTTACTTTGCGGTTCATATTTAAATACGATTGATCTGGTAAATAGGAGATGTGTTTTTTGCTTTCTGCTCCAATTGGCTTGCCGCAAAAAGTAATTACTCCTTTTGTTGGCACTAATAGCCCATTCATCATCTTAATCAGCGTCGTCTTTCCGCTGCCATTTGGCCCTAACAGTGCGGTAATACGCCCGCTTGTAAGCTGCAAGTTAATATTGTCTAATGCTGTTTTATTTCCAAAACTTTTTGACAAGCCTCTGCATTCGATTAATGTTCCCATAAATGGCGCTCCTTTCTTATCTTAAATCTTAGTTCAACTTTTTACCTGCTAATTCGCATCCTCCTGCAGCTGCCCTGCTTGCATAGACTGCTGAATTAAAGAAATTGTCTCGTTTTTTCCAAACCCCAGCTGCTCCATACTTTCCATAAACATCTGAATCTTTTCTTTGGCAATCTCTTGTCGTAATTCTTTAATCATATTCTCATCCTCCGTAATAAAGCGACCGCTTGTACGCTTGGTATATACAAGTCCAATACGTTCTAATTCTGCAAATGCGCGCTGCATCGTATTAGGATTGACAGCTGCTTGGACAGCCAGCTCTCTGACAGACTGCAGCCGTTCGCCAGGCTGATATTTCCCTGCGGCAATTTCCATCTGTATGTGTTCTACAATCTGCCGAAAAATCGGCTTACTTGAATCTAGTTCCCATAGCATAGATACACCTCCATTCTTTGTGATTCGTTTTCCGTTTGAAAAACTGTATATTTGTGTTAAGTGAATAATACAATAATGCAAATAAAATGTCAAGCACAATTTTTTGCTGCAAAATATTTTGATCAGGGGTTTTCTTTTTCTTCAATTTGATGCATAATAAATAATCAGAACATCAATTGACAATTACAGGAGCGAGACATGAAACACATTAAGAAAAAAATATCTTCATCCCAAATTATTATCCTGGGCTTTGCAGCCATTATTTTACTTGGCAGCCTGTTTCTCATGCTGCCATTTGCTACGCAGGATGGCAAAGGAGCTGTTTTTTCAGATGCACTCTTTACTGCGACCTCAGCAGTCTGCGTCACTGGGTTGATTGTACAGGATACCGCAACATACTGGTCTTCTTTTGGGCAGACAGTCATATTGCTTTTAATTCAAATCGGCGGTATGGGAGTCATGACAACCGTCGTTGCTATTACAATTGCATCCGGCAAACGGATCGGCCTAAAGCAAAGAAGTACCATGCAAGAAGCGATTTCCGCGCATCAGGTCGGCGGCATCGTAAAGCTAACCGGATTTATTTTTGTAATGACACTTGCCTTTGAACTTTTGGGAGCGTTTGGGCTCATGCCGGCGTTTTGCAGCGAATTTGGCGTTTTCAAAGGTATTTGGTACAGCCTGTTTCATTCTGTCTCTGCCTTTTGCAACGCCGGGTTTGATTTGATGGGCTGTAAAGAGCCTTTTTCGTCCCTTACATATTTTTCCAATCATCCATTGGTAAATATAGTCATTATGTCGCTGATTGTGATTGGCGGCATCGGTTTTTTGACCTGGGACGACATCCGGGTACACAAACACCGCATTTGGAAATACCATATGCAAAGCAAGGTCATCCTGTTTACAACCTTTCTGCTGATTGTATTTCCTGCTGTCTACTTTTTTTATATGGAATTTTCCGATGCTCCGCTTGGAGAACGGCTGCTCCTTTCGTTTTTCCAGTCTGTTACGCCACGGACCGCAGGCTTTAATACAGCTGATTTTGGCAAATTAAGTGAAACCGGGGTAACTGTGATTATCTTATTAATGCTCATTGGCGGATCGCCAGGCTCTACGGCTGGCGGTATGAAGACAACGACACTCGCTGTCTTATTATCAACTGCTTTTTGTGTTTTCCGCCACAAAGAGCACACACATTTTTTTGGACGCCGGATTTCTGAGGAAACGGTACGAAACGCTGCCACAATTCTGACGATGTACCTTGTCTTATTTTTATTCGGCGGGATTGTTATCAGTAATGTGGAACATCTCCCGTTGATGGACTGCCTGTTTGAAACTGCCTCCGCCATCGGTACGGCAGGTCTGACACTGGGCATTACTCCAGATCTTGGGCCTTTCTCACACAGCATCCTTATTTTGCTGATGTATTTTGGCAGAGTTGGGGGCCTGACCATTATTTTTGCAGCCTTATCCGCAAAAAGAGGCAATTCTTATATGCTGCCGCAGGAAAAATTAACTGTTGGCTAAATATTTTTGATTCACTATTTTTGGAGGTTATTTATGAAATCAATCTTAATTATCGGCCTTGGCCGTTTTGGACGGCATATTGCCATGGAGTTAAACGAATTGAACCACGAAGTGATGGCTATTGACCAAAGTGAAGAACGCGTCAATGCTGCCCTTCCATTTGTGACTGACGCCTTAATCGGCGATAGTACAAACGCAGAGTTTTTATCCTCTTTAGGCATTCGGAATTTTGATGCCTGCATTGTGGCGATTGGTGATAATTTTCAAAATTCTCTGGAAACGACTTCTTTGTTAAAAGAACTAGGCGCTGCAAAAGTCATTTCGCGCGCCTCCAGAGGTGTCCAAGAAAAATTTTTGTTACGCAACGGTGCTGACAGAGTCGTCTACCCAGAAAAGCAGTTAGCAGCCTGGACTGCCATTCGCTGTACGTCTGACAATATTATAGATTATATTGAATTAGATGAAAATTACTCAATTATTGAGCTATCTATCCCACAGGATTGGGATGGAAAAACCGTTGCAAAACTAGATCTTCGTAAAAAGTACGGCCTCAATGTTCTGGGCGTACGGGAACATGGGATCATGAATATGGATATCTCCCCTGAAACCTTATTAAGCGACGGCCAGTCTATCCTTGTATTAGGAAAGCAGCGCAAGATCCAAAAATGTTTTCATATTTAAATTTTGTTTTATTTTATCGAATATGTGTATGTAAATAGTAGCGGTTGAGGTTAGCAAACTGTCAAACCGCTACTTTTTTATGTGTCATCTATTTTTTTTGCCTATTTGGAGTTTCTTCCCCCTTACTTCTTTCCTTTTTTGTGCAATTATCTTCCATTTATCTTCTTTTATTTTATCTACTACAATTTTCTACTATTTTCTTTTATTTTCTATGTCGTTCCAGATCTTTTTATTTCATCGTGATTCCAAAAAGCAATTAACAACTCGATTGCCATAAAGCACCAAATGATTGGTTCGCACACAATCACTGCCCCATATTGATACTTTGGAATAAAGGCAAGCACAAAAATAATTTTTCCAATCAGTTCAATAATACTTGAAAAAATCGGCAGTATCTTTTGTCCAATTGACTGCAGCGCTGTCCTCGTATCATTTACAAGACCAAGTACGATATAAGCTGGTGCTACAACTCTTAAATATCGGGAGCCGTTTTCAAGTACAACCGCCTCCTGTGATCCCGATATCATTGCAATAAGATTTGGCGCAAAAAAGCCAAACACAAGCATCATAAGAATTGTTACAACTGCATTGTAACAATAAGCATATTTCATAGCCTTTCGAATCCTATCGATCTGCCCTGCCCCATAATTTTGCGATACAAAGGTTCCAACAGATGTCACCATAGCAAAAAATGGCATAATTCCAAATTGATAGATTTTTCTTGCAGCTGTATGCCCGGCAATGACTAAATAGCCGAGTCCATTGATTCCAATTTGTAAAATGGCACTGCCTGCCGAAACAATGCATCCCATAAATCCCATGGAAAATCCCTGCGCAGCCATTTCCACATATAAATCCTTGTCAAATGCAAAATGAATCCGGCTTGGAATGAGAATCTTTGCATGCTTAAATATATAAATAAGACATAACAAAACAGAAACCCCCTGTGCCAGCACGGTAGCTGCAGCTGCACCATTGACGCCCATATGAAAATATGCAATAAATACATAATCAAGGATAATGTTCAAAGAAGAAGATAATGCTAAAAATACAAGCGGTATCAAGCTATTCCCAATTGCCCGCAAAATACCTGCGCAAAGATTATATGCAAACATAATCGAAGTAAACAACGTAATCATTAAAATATAATGATACGATTCGTCTAATATTTCCGTAGGTGTATGCAGCAGTTTCAGAAACGGATATAAAAAGCATCTGGCCATTATTGTCAAAAGCAGCGAAACGCATGCCCCAATTACAATCGATACCGCAACCGAACGTTTGAGCAAATCCATATCTTTGGCGCCGAAACTTCTGGCTGTTACGATTGATAAGCCGTTTCCTATCCCCAAAGCAAAACCGATCATTAAATCATATACAGGCGTTGCTGCCCCTATCGCTGCCAGTGATGTTTCACCCAGGATATTTCCGACAATAACTGTATCCATTGTATTATATAATTGCTGAAATACATTTGAAAATAAAATCGGGATTGCAAATTTTACCATTGATAAAAATATATTTCCATTTAATAAATCTACTTCTCTGTTTGTTGTTTTATTACTTTCTGCTGTCAAACACTTTTTCATAATGGCATGTATGTACTCCTTTTTTCTGCAAACAGCGCATCGTCTTGTTTTGATATCTCGTTCTAGAGAAGGTTAACGCACGTAAAAGAGGATGCTGTCTGACATCCTCTTTCTTTGTTTTTCTATGATCCTGCACTATCTTACTTTTTCTAAATAGATTTGATATGCCTGGCAATCTTCTGCCTTTGATGGCAGCGGCAGGCCCATTTCCATTAATGCTGCCCCGCCGTATTGTTTCTTGCTGTCTGTATCTTCATATACCGCGTCCTCTAAAAGCCCTTTTAAACATAAATAACAGACTGGCATATTTCCATGTACGCGCAGCTTAACTGCCTGTACAAGCACTTGTGAAGCATCTTGTGAAACAAATTCCCAGGCGCCTACTTCCTGCTCAAATGGATTGACCAGCCGATAATACAAACCATTTAAAATCAAAGGCGCGTATTGCTTGTACATCTGTATCTGATCTTGAATCACTTGCTTTTCTTCTTCTGAAATATGCTGCAAATCCAGCTCATAGCCAAACGTACCTGCCATTGCCACAACGCCTCTGGTTTCAAGCGGTATAATGCGTGCAGTTTGATGATTTGGCACTGCTGATACGTGCGAACCAACTGCCGATACCGGATAACCAAATGACGTTCCGTACTGAATATAGATCCGATCCAATGCGTCTGTATTGTCGCTGCACCAAATTTGCGGTGAATAATAAAGCATTCCTGCATCAAACCTTCCGCCGCCGCCGCTGCATCCTTCGATCAAAAGATCCGGATAGCGCTGTACGAGCCGTTCCAGGAAATCATACAGACCTAACACATAATCATACTGTACGCGCCCCTGGTCATCCGCATGTCTGGAAAAGCAATCAGACAAACTGCGGTTCATATCCCATTTTAAATATTCTATGTTGCCCTGATCTAGTACTTTACAGACTTCTGAAAAGACATGATCCACAACATCCTTTCTTGAGAAATCCAGCACAAGCTGGTTTCTCGAGCGAACCGGATTCCTTCCTGGGACAGATAGCGCCCAGTCCGGATGACTGCGGTACAAGTCGCTGTCTTCGCTGACAGATTCCGGCTCAAACCAAATTCCGAACTTTAACCCCATGTCATTGACTTTTTGAATGAGCTGCCCTAATGGGATGCCCAATTTCTTTTCATTTACATGCCAGTCTCCCAAACCCGCATTATCATCATCGCGCTGTCCAAACCATCCATCGTCCATGACAAGCATTTCGATTCCAATATCTGCGGCCTGCTTTGCCAGCTGTAAAATAGAATCCCCATTAAAAGTAAAATACGAAGCCTCCCAGCTATTAAGCAAAATCGGACGTGTACTAAGCTGATACTTGCCGCGGCATAAGTGGTTACGAAAACACTGATGCAGGTTTTGCGACAACCGGGCAAGCCCTGTATGGCTGTAAGTTAAGACAACCTCTGGTACATAAAATGTCTCTCCTGGTGCAAGCGGATAAGAAAACAGCTCGTCGGACAGACCAAGCAGTGCCCGTATCTGGCAAAATTGATCCTTTTGCACCTCAGCCCGGAAGCTGCCGCTATACACAAAGGACATGGCATAGCAGCTGCCGGCATCCTCTGTTGTATCCCGTTTCGCAAGAATCAGCATTGGGTTGTATTGATGACTGGAAGTCCCTCTGCGACTGCCAATGGTATACACACCATGCGCCAATGGTATCCTTTGAAAATTGCGCTCCATTTCATGCCTGCCGTAAAAGCTGATCAAATCATATTCTCCACTGATCAAATCCAGGCATGCTGCCTGTGCTTTTTGCAGACAGATCTTTCCTGTCCCCGCATTACAAATACAAGCGCTTCTTGTAATAATATCAGACTCTTCGAGCACCCCATAAAAGAGTGTAATGCGTACATTTGTAACCACATCTTCCACATCGATCTCAAGCGTCTGTGCCTGTGAATCTTTTGCATATACGCAAGGCAGTCCAGGCAGCTTGTACTTTCCGTCCCGGATACGGTGCCCAACATAGCGAAAATTACTATCATAAGATCCGTCTGCATTTTTAATAATGACTGCCAAGCTGCGAAAATCTCCCGTTCCCTGGCATGGCAGCTCCTGCGGCAGGACATCCATGGAAAAAGTACGGTCATCCCCTGCATCATATGGATTGCCGGAAAATCCCCGGTCTGCAAAATGCAGCAAATAATCCATACATCCTTCGCTCTTTTGTCCATAATACAAGTGCAGCAAAAAACCATACTTGTCTACTTTCATTTGATAAGTCGCATGATGCGTATGCAATGTAAAAATCTTGTTTTTTTCATCAAATATAATACCCATAAACGTCCTCCTACTACTATCCCTATACGCAATCTGCCCGGTAAAAAATTGAAAAAGGAGCGCTGCATATTACAGCTTATAAACAAGATTCAATTTCCCCGGACAGACTACCTGGAACTATGAAATTTTGCAAAACCCCTTACTTTGCATACAAAAAAACTTTATTTTACCGCTCCGTTTACTACACCGTTTAAGATCTGCTTCTGGCAGATAATATAAAAGATTAAAATTGGCAACAAAGCTAATAAATAAGATGCAAATGCAAGGTTATAATTTGTACCAAACTGTGTCTGGAACGTCATCTGTGCCAAAGGAAGTGTATTAATGCCGCTTCCTGACATAATAACAAGTGGTGTCATTACATCGTTCCATACACTCAGTGCTGTAATAACTGCTACTGTTGCATGCATTGGTTTCATAATTGGAAAAATAACTTTCCAATACGTCGTCCATGTCGTCGCACCGTCAATACGTGCTGCTTCTTCTAATGCGATCGGGATGTTTACTAAATATCCCGCATAAAGCATCAGGTTCATAGGCATATAGAATACCACATAACAGAGAATAACGCCAACAATATTTGCAATTCCCATCTGTGCTGTCTGTTTTACCAAAGGCATCATCAAAATTGCAAATGGAACGAACATACCGCTGACAATGTAAAGATATACAAAATTATACCATTTATTTTTCGCTTTATTCCGTCCAACTGCATATCCAATCATTGAATGCAGAACAACTGATAAAATAACGGTTACTGCTGTAATTAAAAAGCTGTTTAATAAAGAACTCCAAAAGTCCGTTACACGCATTGCTTCTGCAAAATTGGCAAAACTCCAATGTTTTGGCAGAGAAAGAATGCCTGAAATGCTGTTAGTCATTTCAGAAGGCTGTTTAAATGCAATTACTACCGTCATGTACAAAGGAAAAATAATTGTAATCAAGCCAAGAATTAACAAAATTGTAACCGGCCAATTCACTTTTTCTGTTATTTTCTTATCACTCATTATAGCTGTTCCTCCTTTTTACCAGTAATTGTAAGCTGTGCTACTGAGAAAATGACAATAATCACAAAGAACAATACTGCATTTGCACTTTGGAACCCAAACTGTCCGCCGGACATACCATTGTTATAAATTAAATAAGAAATGGATTCTGTACTTTGTGCAGGACCACCTTTTGTCAATGCCATGATCTGATCGAATACCATCAGGAAGTTCTTTACGCAAAGTACCATATTAATGCTGAAAAATGGAATGATTAATGGGAATGTCAAATGCTTAAACTGAGCCCAGCCGGTTGCTCCGTCTAAAGAACCTGCTTCATATACATCTTCTGGCACAGTCTGCAGCCCGGAAATATAAATAATCGTATTCATAGCAATTGCCTGCCAGGCACAAACAATGACGATTGCAACCCAAGCCCATTTTGAGCTGGCGAGCATACTTGTCGCTTCACCGCCAAGCATATTCGCAACTGCAGGTACAATATAAGTAAAGAAATAGTTAAAAATATAACCTACAACAAGCGCACCCAGAATATTCGGGATAAAATACATACCGCGCAGCGCGCTTTTAAATTTAATTTTGCTGTTTAACCCTAATGCAAGAATCAAGCTTATGACGTTTACAACGACTGTAGCAAGCAATGCAAATTTAATGGTAAAGAAATAGGAATTGCCAACACGTCCGTCTGTAAATAAGTCTATGTAATTTCGAATTCCGACCCAATCATAATTACCATATCCTCTGAAGTTTGTAAAACTGTACATAAAGCCTTTGATCAAAGGAAGTGTGTTAAATACAAAAAATAAAATAAGAACCGGTATTGTCATCAACGCACAAGTACGCTGCCTATCATTCATTTTTTTCATAGTTTCCTCTCCTTTTTGACTATTACTGCTGTTCTTCGTATTCTTTTACCATACGGATAATATCACGGTTATATCTGGCCCAATCAGTATCAAATTTAGCCAGGAAAGCATCTACATCTCCTTGAATGAGAAATGTCTGGATTTGCGCATCCACAGCCATTTCTGAAGGATAATAATGATCCTGGTAGTCAGTCATATTTCCTGACTGGATATACTCTTTCATCCCGTCTAAGTTAGAAGCCAGCTGAAAATCACCGCTCTTACAAGGAACTGCATTTTGGTCATCCAAATAGAGCTGTAAATTCTCGTCTTCAAGCAAGAAGTCTATGACTTCATAGGCAGCTTCTTTATTTTTGCATTCATCTGTCACACAAAACTGCAAATCCACACCAGAATTTAATGTGTTTCCATCAGCATCCTCACTTCCAGGCATAACAAACGAATCAATATTCATGTCCGGATTTACAGATTTAATCTGAGGGATTGCATAACTTCCGATCGTAAACATTGCAGATTCCCCATTTGCAAATGCGGTACATGCATCGTTATACCCATAAGCAAACGGTCCTTCTTCCCCGTAACTTACAAGCTGCAGCATCTTTTCTGCTGTCTCACGGTATTGTGATGTGAAATCTGTTGTTCCTGCATTTACCTGTTTACATACATCTGAAGGTGCTAAATCAACTGCAAGTGCGTTCCATGGAG
>CANDJR010000096.1 GCA_947385105.1 uncultured Eubacterium sp. | reverse complement strand
AGATTTCTAACGGTGACTGGAGTTCAGACGTGTGCTCTTCCGATCTGGCATTTTCCTTGGCAGTCAGCCCGGTTGCCTGATCTGTTTTTGCGTCAGAATAAAAATCAAACGAAAACGTGGAAAAATTTTCTTCCTGTAAAATATGTTTGATATTCGACTGTGTGTAAATTAAATCAATCACAGCCTGCTTAAAGCAATGGCAGCGGATGCCATTGATATAGCCGGTATCTTTACAGTCCGGGCATGCGTAGACCGGCTCTAAATATGCCTTATCAATTCCGGCTGAAGCTAAGATAGAGGCCCATTCTGCACGGTAGCGGCGAATATCCTGCTTTAGTTGTGCTGGAGCAGTATTATCTCCGTCCAGCAATTGTTTGGCGTGATGGACGCTGGCTGATGCAATCATGCCGTCCAGTTCCTTTAAACGCGGATAGGAGTGGTAAAGCTGCTCTTTGCGCCGCTGGATCGTACGCTGGTTTTGAAGCTGTCTGGCATCATACTGGCGCTGGATCTCGTCGTATTGTGAATTTGATAAAGACATCGTCATATTCTCCATTATCTGGACAGTAATTCCCGTTCCAGTTTTTCATAGTCATAAGTCCGCTGCGAAAAGTTGTTAAATGCATTTGCAGACGGTGTTCCTTTTAACGTACGTGCTGTCTTCGCCTTCGCAGCAGTATATTTTTTTGCCTGTGCCTCCTGGAACTGGGCATCGGAAAGCTGAATATCCTGCAAAGTACGTACATTTTGCGCTTTCCAGCTGCTTAGAATTTTATTCGTATAGCCAAAGCTTACTTTGTGCACACTGGAAATCGTCTTTTGGCATGCAGCAACGATAATTTCATCTGCAAATCCCATATTGACCCACTCTTGTATAGAATTTAATTCAATATCAGTCAGCGAACGGTCACAGATACCGAATGCTCTCATAATTGCATATACAAGCTCGCTGTTTCGAAACGCTGCCTGTTTTGCTTCTGCAAGTGTCTGCACACCAAGTCTTGCCCAATCAGATGCGATGCGGTTCATATAACGGATGCTTGGATGGTTTTTTGCTACACAGTATTCGATTAAATAGTCAATAATATCCTGGGAAAGCCCTAAATTATCTAACCAATACAAAATTGTGCGGGATTCTTCGTAGCTTAACGTATGTCCAAGATAGCGCTCAGCAACAAACAAAAGCTCCTGAACCGTTTCGTCTTTGCTAAATTGTGCAAGCTGATCCTTGGAAACAGCATTCTCCGCCTTTGCTCCATCCAAAGGATCGATGACAGTAAAGAACCTTTTTTCAGTACTGGTATGGTCTTTTTTGGCACTCATACCTGCACTTTCCTGCTGCGGCCTTAAAGCAGCATCCTCACTGATTTCAAAACCGGACGCTTTGTCGACAACCGGCTGCTTTGCTGCTTTTGGCACACAAGTATTGCCCACTGCAGCATTTGTCAGACGGATCTCAGACAGTTCATCATCCTGGAAGGATAAATGCAGGAGGTTTAACTTCTCCCAATACCTTAAAGCACGCGTCACATCTTTTTCCGTATTGTCAAACTTGTCCGCGATGTCTGAAACAGATAAAGCCGGGGACGGATGACTCATGCAACGTAAAAGGTATAAGTAAATTTTTACAAATTCGCCGTCTGCGTGCGTCATATAATGATCAATAAAAATATTTGGTACATAAGTGGCATCAAATGTGCCGTCCTGTTTAAGTATTATATTTGCCATATGAATTCCCTCTCTCGTTGGTCAGATTATAGCACAGGATTTTCCAATTGAGAAGTATAATTTTTTCCAATAATCATGATGTGCATAGGCTTTTCATCCACAGTGGATAATGTGGACAAGGTGGATAAGCATGAAGTTAAAATTTTATTTTTGAAGGGAAAAGCAGAAAATAAATATTTTTTAATTTTAAGTGCTTCATGTGGAAAAACACAAAAAATCCACATTTGAAAATGCGATTTTTGCACAATCAAATGTGGATAATGTGGATAACTAGTGGGTAAGCAGCATTTCACTCACTTTTACGATATCCCCGGCACCCATAGTTATCAACAAGTCGCCGTCTAAAAATTTTTTTAATAAAAAATTTTTTATTTCTAAAAAAGAAGGAAAATAATAGCTTTCCACACCGTGCGCGGTAAGTTTTTCCAGCAAATCTTTGGAACTGATGCCAAGATGATTGGTTTCACGCGCGGCATAAATATCAGCCAGTACAACGATATCAGCAGCGGATAAGGCCTGAGCAAAGTCATCCAAAAATGCTTTTGTCCGTGTATACGTATGCGGTTGGAACACACATATGATACGTTTGTGTGGATAATTAGCAGCAGCGCTTAATGTAGCTTTAATTTCTGTCGGATGGTGCGCATAATCGTCAATAATCGTAACACCGCCTATGTTACCCTTTTTCTGGAAACGGCGGTCAGTGCCAGTAAAAGCAGCTAAGCCCTGCGTAATGGCAGCTGGAGGCAGATGAAGTTTTACTGCTAATGCAGCTGCAGCGAGTGCGTTGCTGATATTATGCTGTCCAGGGACGTTTAAGTGGATACTGCAGACGTTTGTCCCATGATGCATGAAGTCAAATACAGCACAGCCCATGTCGTCCAGGGTGATGTTTTGCGGATAAAAGTCATTCGAAGGATCAAAACCATATGTAAAGACAGGCGTCAGCATTCCCTTTACCAAATCATGGACATGCTCAATTTCACCGTTTATAATGATCGCACCATCAGCAGCAGTATTGGCAGCAAATTGCGAAAATGAATGGCGGATATCTGCGAGATCTTTAAAAAAGTCCAGATGCTCTGCTTCAATATTTAGTATCACGCTATACTTTGGGAAAAAGTGTAGAAAACTGTTTGTATATTCGCAGGCTTCTGTAACAAAATAATCAGAATGGCCGACACGGATATTGCCGCCAATCGAATGCAAAATTCCGCCTACGGAAATGGTCGGATCTGTTTGCGCTGCCAAAAAAATTTGGCTTGCCATAGAAGTCGTGGTCGTCTTGCCATGCGTGCCTGCGATCGCAACAGACTGCTTATAGTTGCGCATCATTTGCCCTAATAGCTCCGCACGGCTGAGCATAGGGATGCCAGCGGCTTTTGCTGCCTGGAATTCTGCGTTGTCTTCATGGATGGCTGCAGTATAAACTACGAGGTCCGTTTGCGGTTTGATATTGTCCGCACTTTGGCAATAAGAGATAGATGCACCGGACTGAACCAGCTTTTTCGTCAGTTCAGATTCCCTGGCATCTGATCCGGAGATCGTGAAATGCTCTGCTAAGAGGATTTCAGCAAGTCCGCTCATACTAATACCGCCAATGCCGATAAAATGGATATGGATAGGTTTGTTAAAGTTAATTTGATACATTGTTCAACACCTGCACAATCTAATATTATACTTGCCTTTTTCTGCAGTAGTGGGCGTGCAGAAAATGACAGCCTATTAATATTATAATCATATCTGTCTGTTTTGCAATTTATTTCTTTCTATTTTTGTGAAGGAATAGGAAAAAAATTGTTCAATATGACAAATATTTCTTCATTTTTACAAAAACATTGTGAAAAATAATGTACTTTTTATAATAGTTATGGTATACTATCTGCATATCAAGATCGAATACGAAGATGAGGGGTGAGCGAAGTGGTTTGCAAAGAAATGATTGCCATGTTGCTGGCTGGCGGACAGGGAAGCCGTTTGGGTGTATTGACCTCTACCGTTGCGAAACCTGCGGTAGCATTTGGCGGAAAATACCGGATTATCGATTTCCCACTCAGTAACTGCATTAATTCCGGGATAGACACGGTAGGCGTGTTGACACAGTACCAGCCGCTGCGGTTAAATTCACATATTGGTATAGGCATACCGTGGGATTTGGATCGAAATTATGGCGGTGTTACCGTATTACCGCCTTATGAAAAAAGTGACAATAGTGAATGGTACACAGGTACTGCAAATGCAATTTTCCAGAACTTAAATTATATGGAAAATTACAATCCGGAATATGTGCTGATTCTGTCTGGCGACCATATCTATAAGATGGATTATGAGGAAATGCTGGATTTTCACAAGGCGAACCAAGCGGATGTTACCATTGCAGCAATGCCTGTTCCAATTGAAGAAGCTAGCCGGTTTGGCGTTGTTATTACAGATGAACATAAGAAAATTACAGAATTTGAAGAAAAGCCAGAGCATCCAAGGAGTAATCTGGCATCGATGGGTATTTATATTTTTACCTGGAAGGTGCTAAAGGATGCGCTTTTAGCATTGAAAGATCAGTCAAATTGTGATTTTGGAAAGCATATCCTGCCATATTTGCATGAAAAGGGTTTTCGGATGTGTGCTTATGAATATAATGGATATTGGAAAGATGTAGGAACGCTTGGTTCTTACTGGGAAGCCAATATGGAATTAATTGATTTAATACCAGAATTTAATTTGTATGAAAAGTATTGGAAAATTTATACAAAATGTGATATCATTGAGCCGCAGTATATTGCGCCGGAAGCAATTGTGGAAACAAGCCTAATTGGAGAAGGGAGCGATATCTACGGAGAAGTATACAGTTCCGTAGTTGGGGCAGGTGTTACAATCGGAAAAGGTTCTGTTGTGCGAAATTCCATTATTATGAAGGACGTTAAGATAGGAGAAAACGTTGTAATTGATAAAGGAATTATAGCAGAGAACACAACAATCGGGAATCATGCACAGGTTGGCGTAGGGGAGTATGCCCCTAGCAGCTACAATCCAAAAGTATATGCGTTTGATCTGGTGACAATCGGGGAAGACTCTGTGATCCCGCCAAATGTCAGAATTGGAAGAAATACGGCAATTGTTGGTGAGACATGCCCAGAGGATTATCCGGATGGCTTGCTTGCAAGCGGTGATTCTATTATAAAGGCAGGTGAAATAGAATGAAGGCACTAGGATTAATCTTAGCTGGCGGAAACAATAACCGGATGCAGGATTTATCGAGAAAGAGGGCGATTGCAGCAATGCCGGTAGGAGGGAGTTTCCGTTGTATTGACTTTGCTTTAAGTAATATGACAAACTCTCAAATACAAACAGTTGCAGTATTGACACAGTACAATGCACGTTCTCTGAACGAACATCTAAGCTCATCGAAATGGTGGGATTTTGGCAGGAAACAAGGTGGACTGTATGTATTTACACCGACTGTCACAGCGGATAACAGCTGGTGGTATCGTGGAACAGCAGACGCTATGTACCAGAATATTGATTTTCTAAAGCGGTGTCATGAACCATATGTCATCATTACAAGCGGTGATTGCGTATATAAGCTGGATTATAATAAAATTCTGGATTATCATATCGAGAAGAAAGCGGATGTCACTGTAGTAGTAAAGGACATGGATGCCAAGGAAGATGTCAGCCGGTATGGTGTCATAAGAATGAATGAGGATTCACGGATCATAGAGTTTGAAGAAAAGCCGATGGTGGCAAATTCAAACACGATTTCCACTGGTATTTATGTCATCCGCAGAAGGCAATTGATCGATTTGCTGGAACATTGTGCACAGGAAGGGCGCAACGATTTTGTAACTGATATATTGATTCGCTACAAGAACTTAAAGCGGATGTATGGATATAAGCTGGAAGGGTATTGGAACAATATATCAACCGTAGAGTCATATTACAAAACGAATATGGACTTTTTGAAGCCAGATGTGCGCAAGTTTTTTTTCAGAGAGTATCCGCATGTATATTCAAAAGTGGATGATTTGCCTCCGGCAAAATATAACATAGGTTCGGAAGTACGCAATAGCTTGATTTCGAGCGGCTGTATTATTAATAGTAAGGTAGAAAATTCAATTTTGTTTAAAGAGGTGTTTGTAGGTAAAAATTGTGTCATCAAGAATTCGATAATCTTAAATGAGGTATACATTGGCGATAATACGCATATAGAGAATTGTATTGTTGAGAGTCGGGGGACTCTAAAAGCAAATACATACTATTGCGCAGATAATGGTGTAAAGGTAGTAGTCGAAGACAGCAACGAACGATATGGTTTATAGTTGTTGTAAGTATGCTTTTTTAAGAAAATGAAAAGGGGGCGAAAGATAATGAAGATAACAGATGTCCGAGTCCGAAAAGTTGAAAAAGAAGGCAAGATGAGAGCAGTAGTATCTATTACGATTGATGATGTCTTTGTAGTACACGACATCAAAGTAATCGAAGGAATTAAAGGATTATTTATCGCGATGCCAAGCAGGAAAGCTGCTGATGGAGAATTCCGTGATATTGCACATCCGATTAATTGCGAAACTAGAGATATGATTCAAAATATTATTTTAGAAGCATATCAAAAGGAAACAAATGATACTGCGGCAACGACAACAGAGTAACCACATACGTACGAGACAGCAGCAGGAAAATAGAAATTGCGCATATTTATGCGAAAGTCAACTGTTCTAGACTAGACAAAAGTAAACAGGCTGCAATAAGCAAAATGCAGGAAAGCATGGCTTATTGCAGCTTTTCTAATGAAGGAGGAAAGATATGCCAGTATATTTTTAACAAATATGTAAAATCATATGTTCTAGTTTTTAGCCTGCGTTTTGGATTGTTTTTTAAATCGTTCTGCAGCTGGATCAATCATAGGCTGTACACGGTGCCATTCCTTTGTGGAGGCATCCTTGACGACTTCGCTGCGGTGCTTAGATAAAAACCGGGCAAGCTCATAGCAGCTAATCCATATTTCCCCGTTTCCATCTTTTTGGGATTCATCAAATATGAGCTGCATACCAAAATGAAGGTGCACCATATCGATGTTATTGACATTTTCTTTATCACTATAACCCGTATGGCCCATATAGCCGATTACATCACCAGCAGTAACTACACTGCCTTCCTTTAGAGATTTGCAGTAAGGGAAATTTTGGCGTAAGTGGGCATAATAATAATAGCGTTTTTTGTCAAAACTGCGGATTCCTATCCGCCAGCCACCATAACGGTTCCAGCCAAGACATTCCACATAGCCGGATTCTACAGCAATAATCGGGGTGCCAATCTGTCCCATCATATCGTGGCCCAGGTGCTGCCTGCGGTAGCCAAAGGATCGGGATACTCCAAAGTCGTCATAGTCAGAGTAAGGAAAGTTTTTAGCAATTGGTGAAAAGGCTTTTAAGCCATATACAGTTTCATAGCCTTGTTTGCTGCTTGTTTGCTGAGAGTCTTTCGCATCAGGACTTACCGCAGCTTCTCCAATCTGATATTCTCCTACGAATCCGCCCAAAACGGCATGGTAAGCTTCGTTGTAATAGTCATAGTATGTCATGTCTTTGGTCATGTCAGTAAGAGAAGTCTCTTTTTTGATCAATGGTTCGGCAATTGCTGTCAAATCAGACTGCTTGTAGTTTTTAAAGTCACCGCCATATTTGGAGCCAAGGATTGCTAAGAGGCAGATCCAATCCAGGGGAGTGTCTGTATGATGGGTTTCAATGTCATAGGCATAGGCGTCATTCATAGCTTCGCTTGTCACCTTAAAATCGACCCATTTGATGTAGCCATCCTTTGAGGGCATATTTGCAAAACTATTTTGAGCAGTATGTAATGCAGATACAGGAGTATTTGCGATCGAACAGCGGAGCAGGAAGAAAAAATTGGTTCTCATAGGATGAGAGGTACACAGCAATCCGACGATACACAGAAAACAAATAAGTACTGGGACAATAAGTTGTTTGTGATTTTTCATAAAATCTACACCGTTGGCAAAACAGAAGTTTTGTAATATGTATATGCATCGGGATACAAAGGCATGAAAAAAATTGAAAAGACGAGGAAAAAATTGAAACTATAAGGCTGGTCGTTACTGTTCACTCCGTTCTCAGTAATATGCAAAAATTCATCTAAAATTGCCTTCGGCAATGGAATTTTTGCACTCCTGAATCATTTTCTTACGGACTTTGCAGTAAATGCAAAGTCCTGTGTGAACAGTAACGGCTGTTCTAATAATAATTTAAATTCTTAGGATGACAAATGTGTAAAAATAAGGTAAACTAGTATACTGGTATTAGGAAGTAAGGAAAATAGAAGTAAGATGTTATGTTCCAGTTGAAGAAGATGTTACAGCAAATTTGGAAGAAAGAAAATGATGGAGAGAGCACGGATATCATGTATCTAATAGCAGGATTGGGAAACCCAACGAAAAAATATGAAAAGACAAGACATAATATTGGCTTTGATGCGATTGATGCCATGGCGGATAAGTATCATGCATCTTTAACAGAAACAAAATTTCATGCACTTGTAGGCAGTGGTATTGTTGCCGGGCAAAAAGTATTGTTTGTAAAGCCACAGACATTTATGAATAACAGCGGAGAAGCAATTGGCGCATTGCTACATTTTTATAAACTGGACCCCGCTTCGCAGATGCTTGTGCTCTATGATGACATTAGTTTAGAACCTGGCAGCCTTCGTATCCGTTTAAAGGGGAGCGCAGGCGGACATAATGGTATGAAAAGTATCATTGCACACGCAGGTACACAGGAGTTTGCACGGATTAAAATAGGGGTAGGCAAAAAGCCGGCAGATTGGGATCTTGTCGATCATGTATTGGGACGTTTTTCAAATGAAGACCGCGTAAAGGTCGATCAGGCGATTCAGGATGCAGCAGATGCAGCAGAACTGATACTGTCAGATCAGGCGGCACAGGCTATGAATTTATATAACAAGAAACTGAAATAGGAATTGTAATAGGAATTGTAATAGGAGCAAGCAATATGGATGCATTTATAGAGCCGCTTCAAGCACAAACAAAATATCAAAATATATATGAACAGCTTCACGATACATCAAATTACGGCGTGCTGGAATTGGCAGGCTGTATTGATTCACAAAAGCTGCATATGGTTCACTGCTTAAGCGGGCCAAAAGACAGCCGTTTAATTGTAACATTTACAGAACAGCGTGCACGGGAGTTTTGTGAAGAATACCGTTTTTTTGACCGCAATGTCCGCTATTTTCCATCTAAAGATATTCTCTTTTATCAATCAGATATCCGGGGAAATGAGCTGGAAAAGGAAAGGATTGATGTCTTAAAGCAATTAGCAAGTGAACAAAACTGTACTGTCATTACTACCTTTGATGCACTGATGAACCGGATGGCTGAGCCAGCCGGATTTTTGTCGATGATTCATACGTTGGAGACAGGCAGCCGCTTAGACTTGAATCAAATGCAAAAGTATCTAACGCTGATTGGATACGAACGAAATTATCAGGCTGAATCGCCTGGCCAGTTTGCAGTACGCGGTGGTATTTTAGATGTGTACGTACTGACGGAAGATAATCCATACCGTATCGAACTATGGGGGGATGAGATTGATTCGATCCGCAGTTATGATGCACTCAGCCAGCGTTCTATCGAAAATCTGGATAAGATACAAATCTATCCTGCAAAAGAGATTTTACTCAATGACAGTGAGCTGCAGAAGGGAATTCATTCCATACAGGAAGAAGCGGTAAAGGTAGCTGCAAAGCTTCGAAAGGATATGAAAACACAAGAGGCCGCCCGCTTGAAAGATTCGGTAGAGGTATTTGTAGAAGAAATAAAGGAAATGGGCGTTAGCTTAAATTTAGATTCATTTTTAATGTATTTTACTGATAAAACAGTATCGTTTCTGGACTACTTTGATCCTGCACATACGCTGGTTGTGCTGGACGAACCCATGCGTATTGTAGAACAAGGCTTAGCAGTAGAAAAGGAATATATTGAAAGCATGGGCCAGCGCCTGGAAAAAGGATATCTGCTGCCTGGACAGATGGAGGCACTTTTTCGGGCAAAGGAGATTTTAGCGCGGTTAGAAAGTCTGCATACGATTGCACTGGCGACATTAGAGTTAAAAGTACCGGATTTGAACATCAAGCAGGTCTTTCAGATCCAGACACGTACCGTAAATCCATACAATAACAGTTTTGAGCTTCTTGTAAAAGATTTGCATCAGTATAAAAAGAAAAATTATAAAGTGATTTTATTATCTGGTTCACGTACACGTGCTCAGAGGCTGGCACAGGATATTTCGGAAGAAGGGCTGAATGCGTTTTATACTGAGGATTATGATCATATTGTAAAGCCGGGCGAGGTTATGACGCTGTATGGAAAGGTTAAGCGAGGGTATGAATATCCCTTGCTGAAATTCGTAGTTATTTCGGAAAGCGATATATTTGGAGCGGAAAAAAAGAAGAAAAAGCGCCGTCGTGTTTATGAGGGTGAAAAGATTGCAACGTTTTCTGATTTAAATGTTGGCGACTATGTGGTGCATGAAAACCATGGCCTTGGTGTTTACCGGGGAATGGAAAAAATTGAAGTTGAAGGCACGACAAAGGATTATATTAAAATTGAATATAACAAAGGTGGCGTGCTTTATATTTTAGCGACACAGCTGGATATGATTCAAAAATATTCTGGCTCTGATGCCGGAAAGCCAAAACTGAATACGCTTGGCAGCCCGGACTGGAGAAAGACAAAGACAAAAGTCCGCACCGCTGTAAAAGAAATTGCTGGCGAACTGGTTCAGCTTTATGCAGCCAGGGAGACAAAAAATGGGTATGTATACGGGCCGGATACTGTTTGGCAAAGAGAATTTGAAGAAATGTTTCCTTTTGAAGAAACTGAGGATCAGACACTGGCAATAGAAGCTACCAAACACGATATGGAAAGCTCAAAAATTATGGATCGTCTAATCTGCGGAGACGTAGGTTATGGTAAAACAGAGATAGCGATTCGGGCTGCCTTTAAGGCTGTGCAGGAGAGCAAGCAGGTTGTCTATTTAGCGCCGACTACGATTTTGGCGCAGCAGGTGTATAATAACTTTGTACAGCGCATGCAGGATTTTCCCGTTACAGTAGATTTGCTGTGTCGTTTCCGCACGCCTGCACAGCAAAAGAAGACGCTTGAAAAGTTAAAAAAGGGTCAGGTAGATATTATTGTCGGTACTCATCGGGTGCTCTCAAAAGACGTTCAGTTTAAGGACTTGGGTCTTTTAGTTGTAGATGAAGAACAGCGGTTTGGTGTAACGCACAAAGAAAAAATTAAAAAGTTAAAAACAAATGTAGATGTATTAACCTTAACAGCAACACCGATCCCAAGGACACTTCATATGAGCTTAATTGGAATCCGTGATATGAGTGTATTAGAAGAACCGCCAGTAGATCGTATTCCGATCCAGACCTATGTTATGGAATATAATGAAGAAATGATACGTGAGGCAATCGTACGGGAATTGGCACGCGGGGGACAAGTTTATTATGTATTTAACCGGGTGAACCAAATAGAGGATGTGGCAGTCAAAGTGCAAAACCTTGTTCCAGATGCCAGTATTGCATATGCGCACGGACAGATGAAAGAGCGCGAGCTGGAAAATATTATGTATCAATTTATTAATGGAGAACTGGATGTATTAGTATCTACTACAATTATCGAAACAGGATTAGATATTTCTAATGTTAATACGATGATCATTCAGGATGCGGACAATATGGGTCTTTCGCAGCTTTACCAGCTGCGCGGGCGCGTGGGACGGTCGAATCGGACAGCGTATGCCTTTTTACTGTACAAGCGGGATAAAATGCTGAAAGAAATAGCAGAAAAGCGGTTGGCAGCGATCAAGGAATTTACGGATTTAGGCAGTGGGTTTAAAATTGCGATGCGGGATTTGGAAATTCGAGGAGCAGGAAATTTGCTTGGTGCACAGCAAAGCGGGCATATGGAGGCTGTAGGATATGACTTATACTGCAAAATGCTGAATGAAGCAGTCAAGCAGGCAAAGGGCGTAGAAACGGCAGAGGATTTTGAAACTTCGATTGATATTGATATTGATGCTTATATTCCACTTTCTTATATCCCGAATGAATTTCAGAAGCTGGATATTTACAAACGGGTAGCTGGAATTGAGACACAAGATGAAGCGGACGAAATGCTGGAAGAATTAATAGACCGGTTTGGCGATCCGCCAAAATCAGTACAGAATTTGCTTGCTATTGCGCAGGTAAAAGCAAAAGCGCATCATGTATATATCAAAGAAGTGACGCAAAAGGAAAAGACACTGCGTATTGCACTTCATGAACGGGCGCAGTTAGATGTGCAAAAGATACCTGCGTTTATGAAGCAGTATGAAGGCAGATTAACGTTTACGCCAAATGCCAGAAATCCATTGTTTATATACAATATGCAGCAAAACAGCCGTGACAAAAAAAGGCCAAACGTGCTTGCCTTGCTGCAGGAATTGATCAATGCTATGGGTTACTGTTCACTCCGTTCACAGTAACTGAGTGCAGTCCATTGGAAGTTTGCCTGCGGCAAAGGACAGCATTCACGCAAGGCTGAAGATACACGTTCTTACGGGTTTTGCAGTAAATGCAAAACCCTGGAGTGAACAGTAACTG
>CANDJR010000095.1 GCA_947385105.1 uncultured Eubacterium sp. | reverse complement strand
ATGGACGCCATTTTTAAATGTACGTAATCCCATATTTTACGTCCCCTTCTTTCTATAGAGTATGGATGCTGATTCTTATGCAGTCCCATTAAATATTATAGCATATCCGCGATAAAAGAAACAGAACTAAATTTTTTATTTCCTTTGTTTTGGATAGTTACTGTTCACTCCGTTCTCAGTAACATGCAAAAATTCATCTAAAATTGCCTCCGGCAATGGAATTTTTGCACTCCTGAATCATTTTCTTACGGACTTTGCAGTCAATGCAAAGTCCTGTGTGAACAGTAACTTTAGATATGCATGTAAAATAATGGAATCATACTTTTGAAACTGATCCACTTGTGGTATGATAAATTTTGACAATATCATACAATCTTTTTTATTATAATACTTTCTTAATAAATGTGCAATATGGAGGCAAAAAATGAAAAAATTAAAAACAAAGGAAATTTTTTCCAATATCAGCCCAAATTATGATTATGCAGCGATCCTTTCCTATATACCAAAACATGTCCTGTTTTTTGATATAGAAACAACTGGATTTTCCTCCTCGTCGTCTTTCGTATATTGCATTGGCACTGCGTACTTTAGTGATTCAAATTTTAGTCATTCAAATTCCAGTCATTCAAATTTTAATGACTCAAATCTCATAATAGAACAGTTTTTTGCGCAATCTGCTGAAGATGAGCCTGCTCTTTTTGCTGCATTTGCAAATTTAGCAAAGCGGTTTGATACGCTCATCTCCTATCATGGGACAGGCTTTGATCTGCCCTTTTTCAAAGGCCGCCAAAAACGCCTGGGCGTCGATTTCTCAGAGATTTACACAACGAAAAAGGAAATTGATTTATACCAGCTGGCACGTACCTTGCGGCACCTTCTGCCGCTTAGTAATTTAAAGCAGCAAACAATCGAACAATTTATCGGCTGCAAGAGGACGGATTCCTCTACTGGCGGTGATCTGATTCCTATCTATCAGCAGTATTTAAAGCATCCGGATGACGCGCTGCTTTCTCTTATCATACAGCATAACTATGACGACTTGGCTGGTATGGCGTCACTGCTTTCTCTTTACGCCTATCACGCGCTCTTAGACGGGCAGTTTACGGTAACAGGCTGCAGCCTTAAAACATACCAACAGCTTGACAATTCTCCCGGCAAAGAGCTGATGATGTCCTGTCAGCTGGATATTCCCCTCCCGGCCGCCTTTTCATGCAATAATGGTTTGTTTTATCTTAACAGCACACGAACGGCCGTTTCCCTGCGTGTCCCTGTTTATGAAGGGACTTTAAAATACTTTTATTCGAATCCGAAGGATTACTACTATCTTCCAAACGAGGATACAGCGCTTCATAAAAGCGTGGCTGCCTATGTGGAAAAAGCACACAGAAAGCAAGCGACTGCAGCAACCTGCTACACAAAAAAAACAGGCATCTTCCTCCCTCAGTATGAGGAAGTACAAATGCCTGCACTATTTGCTCATTATAAAGATTGTGTCTCTTATTTTGAACTGACGGATGATTTTTTAAATAGCCCGGATGTATGCAAACAATACTGCATCCATATGCTGCATCAGCTCCAAACAGGAAAAGAACCTATTTCACACCTTTCGTAAAGATAAAGGAGGAAGAACGCTCATAATTTAATTCCTTATAATTCATAATCTGTTCCGTACTGCCAATAAATAAAACGCCATTATCTTTTAACGCCTGGTTAAACTTAACGTATATTTCCTCTTTGGCATCATCGGTAAAATAAATGACAACATTCCGGCATACAATCATGTCGCAGCCTGTAGGATATGGATCCCGCAGCAGATTATGCTCTTTAAAATCTACCCGCTTTTTAATATCATCGGATATCTGGTAAGAGGTGCCTATTTTCGTAAAATATTTTTTCTTAAACTCATCTGGTACATTGGCAATGCTTTTTTCATTATATAGACCAACTCTTGCCTTTTCCAGCACTTGCTTATCAATATCTGTAGCAATAATACGTATCTGGTTTAACGGTATATGCTTGGACAGTGCCATTACAAGCGAATATGGCTCATCCCCTGTCGAGCACGCCGCACTCCAGATTTTCAGGCTTTTCCCGAATTTGCCAGTCAGATATGGAATCACCTTTTTGTCCAAAAGCTGCCATTGATCAGGATTCCGGTAAAATTCAGATACATTAATTGTCAAAAAGTTTACAAATGCTTCAAATACTACCTTATCTTTTTTCAGCAGTGCAACATATTCATCATACGACTTTGCTGCTGTTTTGCGGATCAAAGTATCAATACGGCGTTTCATCTGCTTTTCTTTATAACAGTTTAAATCGATTTTCGTTAAAGAAAGTACATCCTTTTTAAACTTTTCATAATTGTCCATCTTCAACACAACTCCCATACTTTTTATTTTGATTTAAATCATATGTGGCATATTGAACGATATGTAACAAATGCAGCATGATAAACAGCAATGCTGCCTATCTGCTGCATTTCTTTCACTCACTTTGCTTTATTCTTCTTCTGCTGCTGCTTCTGTTTGTGCGGATGCAGCCTCATCTTCCTGAATCAAAGCTTTCATACTTAAGCTGATTTTCTTATCTGCTTCATTGAAATCAACAATCTTTGCCTCAATTTCCTGGCCAACTTTTAATACATCAGACGGCTTTTCAATATGCTCTTTGGAAATTTGGGAAACATGCAACAATGCGTCGATTCCAGGTGCTAATTCAACAAATGCACCAAAATCTGTCATTCTTGCCACACGGCCAGTAATAATTGTGCCTGCTGCAAATTTTTCTGCTGCATTGTTCCAAGGGTTTTCCTCAGGGAACTTCATACTCAGCGCAATCTTTGTTTCATTAATATCTTTGATAAATACTTTTACAACATCGCCGACTTTGAATGTTTTTTTCGGGCTTTCCACACGTCCCCAAGACATCTCAGAAATATGGAGCAGACCATCTGCACCGCCCAAATCAATAAAAGCACCAAAATCTGTTACATTTTTTACAGTGCCTTCCATTACATCACCGACACTAATTTTGGCAAACAATGCTTGCCGAAGTTCTTCCTTTTTGGCAACTAACAGCTGCTTACGGTCACCGATAATCCGTCTTCTTCTCGGATTAAACTCTGTGATTACAAATTCAATCTCCTGGCCATCGTATTTTGTCAAATCTTTCTCATAAACATCCGATACAAGGCTAGAAGGGATGAAGACTCTTGCTTCATCGACAACAACGCTTAAGCCGCCGTTTAATACCTGCACAACTTTAGCCTTTAATACCTCTTGGTTTTCAAACGCTTCTTCCAACCGCTTGCTGCCTTTTTCTGCTGCAAGACGCTTGTACGTTAAGAGAACCTGTCCATCACCATCATTTACTTTCAAAACTTTTGCTTCCATGGTGTTTCCTACTTCAACCATGGTAGTCAAATCAACGTTGGATTCATTGGTGTATTCATTACGAGTAATAATACCGTCTGACTTGTAACCGATATTCAGTACGATCTCATCTGGCTTCACATCGATAACAGTGCCTTCAACAACCTCCCCGTTTCTTATTGTTTTAAAAGATTCTTCTAACATTTGTTCAAAGCTTTGTTCTGACATACTTTTGAACCTCCTCAATAATATTCTTTGGGGTGGAAGCCCCTGCAGTAATACCTACGTTATCAATGTGTCCTGTCTGTGACAAATCTAAATCAGCCACAGTCTGTATATAGTAAGTATTTTTACATTTCTCTTTGCATATCTCATACAATTTCTGCGTATTTGAACTGCTCTTTCCTCCAATAACAATCATTGCATCCGAGGTTTTTGCTAAATCTTCTGCTTCATTTTGCCGTTCTTCTGTCGCATTGCAAATCGTATTCAATACACGTATATCATTAATATAACCTTTTTTACGAATAATTTCAACTAATTCTTGAAATTTCTTGTAATTAAAAGTCGTTTGTGAAACGATACATACACTTTTGCCTTGTTTTGGTATATATTTTTCGGCATCCTCCTTTTGGCTAATAACCGTTGTATGCTGTGGATCACACCAGCCTTTGATACCCTCTACCTCTGGATGTGTGCTGTTACCGATAATCACAATCTCATATCCATCCTTTGAAAAATCCTGGACAATTTGGTGGATTTTTAAGACAAACGGGCATGTGGCATCTTCAATTTCAAACCCAGCCTGCGTAATTTGGTCATATACTTCTTTTGGAACGCCATGAGAACGGATAATGACAATCCCCTTTGGAAGGGATGCTAACTGCTCGTAAGAATCAACAACCATCACACCTTTTGCTTCTAAGTCCCGAACTACTTCTTCGTTATGGATAATCGGCCCATACGTATAAATTGGCCTGTTTTGTATATCGGCATGTTCATAGACTTTATTAACTGCCCGTTTCACACCAAAACAAAATCCTGCAAATTTTGCAACCGAGACACCTTTTCGTTTAATTCCATTTTTTTTAAGAAGCTCTAAGATTGCTGTTACAACTTCACGGATGCTCATTTCTGAAGAATCGATCAAAACTGCATCCTCCGCCTTTTTTAACGGTGCAATCTCCCGATGCATATCACGATCGTCGCGTTCTTTAATATCCGCTTCAATCTGTGCAAGCTCCGGCTCCTCGCCACGTGCTCTTAATTCTTCATACCTTCGTTTTGCTCTCGCTGATACACTCGCTGTCAAATAGATTTTCACCTGTGCATGTGGCAGTACGCATGTGCCAATGTCTCTGCCATCCATAATCACATCATTGTCCCTTGCTACCTTTTGCTGTAAATCGGACAATTTTGCGCGCACCTGTGGATAGACACTGATTTTTGAAGTAACCCTGCTCACATCCTCTGTACGGATAAAGCTGTTGACATTTTCACCATTCAGCATCACACACTGTTCGCCATTTTGATATTGTATCCCAACATCTATTTTACTGCAACACTTTGCAATTGTCTGCGCATCTTCCTTTTCCATGCCATTGCGCAGCAAATACAATGCAATGGCACGGTACATCGCCCCTGTGTCCACATAGATAAAAGCCAATTCTTTTGCCAGCTTTTTCGCGATTGTACTTTTTCCCGCCCCTGCAGGGCCATCGATTGCAATATTAATGCTCATATCGCTTGTTCCTCCATTATTCTAAAACTGCCTTTGCTGCACAGATGCCGGCAAGATACCCGCTCGACCAGGCAATCTGCAAATTGAACCCGCCAGTAACAGCATCTGCGTCAATTAATTCTCCTGCAAAGTACAGCCCACGGATCAACTTTGATTCCATGGTAGAAGGATTGATTTCTTTTACAGAAATGCCCCCTCTTGTAATAATTGCCTCCTCAAAGCCACGAAACCCGCTCAATGTAGCCGGGAAGGCTCTTAGTATTTCCCGCAGACAGGCGCGCTGCTCTTTTGTAATTTCGTTTACTTTTTTTTCTGGAGAAATCCCACTGAGAGAAATCACTACTGGAATTAGTTTAGACGGCAATAGACGATTTAATGCATTTTTAAATTGTTTGTTATGATTTTCCTCAAAATCATGCAAAATACGCTTATCCAGCTGTTCGTCATTCAATGCCGGCTTTACATCAATTCGAAGCTGCAAAGACCTCTCTAACAGCCTGTCATGAATGATGCTGCTTGCACGCAGCATCAATGGGCCGCTAACCCCAAAGTGGGTAAACAGCATCTCTCCAAAATCATCGAACAACAATTTTTTTCCGTCATAAATACTTGCACGGACATTTTTTAAAGAAAGCCCCTGCAAATTTGGTATATAAGATTCTGTTGTATGCATTGCTACTAAACTTGGGCTCTGTTTTACGATGGTATGCCCAAAAAGCTTTGCCATCTGATAACCGTCGCCTGTAGAACCCGTAGAAGGATACGTAAGCCCTCCAGTTGCAATAATAACACTTGCGGCACGATATTGTTTTCCTGTAGTATCTTCTAATAAGAAACTTCCATCCGCTTCTTTTTTTACTGTTTTGATTCTGGTTGAAAGCTTTACGGTAACATTTGCCTGCTGCATTGCCTGTGTAAGCCCGCGAATAATATCCGATGAATGGTCTGACACAGGAAACACACGCATACCCCGTTCTATTTTAAGCGGAATGTGCTGCTTTTCAAAAAAATCCATAACCTGAAAATTATCAAACCCATATATCGCACTATACAAAAACTTCGCATTCCTTGTAATCTGCGAAAACAGCTCCTGCGTATCGCAGGCATTTGTTACATTGCATCTGCCCTTTCCAGTAATAAAAAGCTTTTTTCCAAGCTTTTCATTGCGTTCGAATAAGAAAACGCTGCAGCCTTGGTTCGCTGCAGCTACCGCTGCCATCATACCAGCAGCTCCGCCGCCAATTACTATGAGCCTCTTAGACATCCATATCTCCTATTTTTGCATAATGCATTTTTAATGTATCATCAATATAATCAATCTCATCATTTTCATATACCTGGTATTCATCCCAGATTTCCTCTAATGTTTCCAGCGTATCCGCCACCTCATCCTGCTTACGCATGCACAAAGCCACAATTAGAGAATTGATGACGCTAAGCGGCGCTACCAAAGAATCTACAATAGACGCCATATCGCTGTCAGCAATCAAATTGCAGGAAGAATACAAATTCATAGGTGAGTGCACGCTGTCTGTCAGCGTAATCACTTTTGCATTGCGGTTATTGGCAAATTCCAAAGCCTTTAACGTACGCATAGAATATCGCGGGAAACTGATGCCTATAATGACATCCTCTTTACTAATTCGCACCATCTGCTCAAACAGCTCACTAGAGCTGTTTGTATGCAGCTGTATCACATCTCCAAACATAAAGTTCAGATAAAAACAAAGAAAACTCGCAAGCGGCGCGCAGCTGCGGATTCCTACTACATAAATCTTTTTGGCAGACAAAATCGTATCGACTGCCAATTCAAAGGCATTTTGGTCTATTTTTTCCAAAGTGCCTTTGATTTTTTGCATATCTGAAGAAAGCACGGACTGCAGTATTTTTGACTGCCCAATCCTGCCATAAGTTACTTCCATTCGCTGAACAGAGTTTAGCTTATTATGCACCATTTCCTCCAATGCCTTTTGGAAATCAGGGTAGCCTTTGTATCCCAGCTGTGCTGCAAAACGCACTACTGTAGACTCACTGACACCAACTACCTCACCCAGCCTGGCAGCTGTTAAAAACACTGCTTTGTCGTAATAGTCGGTAATATAACTTGCTAAAAGCTTCTGTCCTTTACTCATCCTGCTATAACGTTCATTAATACGATTGGTCAGGTCATTTGTATTGCTCATCCTTTTTGCTGTCCCTATTCTATTCCGCTGTCCTGACGAAATGTAACTACCCTTGTAGACTGAGCACTCTTTCCTTCTGCACCAGTATATTGATAGGTAATGGTATAGATACCTTCAGCCCAAAAGAGCAATCGATCATTTTCTGTCACGACTTGTGTTGCTTGTGACAGCGCATCTGCCTGATAAGTAACGGTATAGGTAATCCCCTGCGTTACCTGTTCCTCTTTTTTGGTACCGTCTGTCATTGTATGCGTTGTCTTTACGCTAACATCTGCTAACAGCTGTAAAGAGCTGCCGGAAACAGTCACTGTCTCATCTGCTGGCGCAATGATTTTATGTACAGTGCTTTTTATTGTCGCTGGCTCTACAATCAGCCGTCTGTTCTTTTTTGCAACCATATACGTATCTGTCTTTAAATTTTTGACCGTATTAGCGCAATAATATGTAATCGTATACTTGCCAGGGCCATTGAACTGGTAAGAACCGTCTTTTGCAACTGTCTTTATTTTACCATTTGCGTCCGTTACTTTAATACTAATTTTGGAAGTCATATTTTTCCCAGAACGTAAAGCAGCTTTTACTCCTGCACGCAGTTTTTTGAACGTGATGGATTTTGTGCCTGCTGAAACCTTGATCGGAGAAAAATTATTTGTGCTTGTAAATACAGGTTTTTTTGTATCCTTAACAATTACTTTGGTAATTTTTTCTGTCACCAGCTTATTGGAAGGATTTTTTAAATAATACATAATTTGATATGTTCCAACCTGGTCTAATTCCAAAGTCTGTGATGCTGTCTTTTTAAATACGCTGCTGCCTGGTTTGCATACGCGTACGACAACCTTGTCCGTCAATACGACGCCCAATGAACTTTTTGCCTTGATTTTTTTGCGCAAGTCAATCGTTTTGCCATATTCCTTGGTCATGCTTTTCTTTACGCCTGTAATTGTCGCTTTTTTTACATCGCCTACTTGATAGGTAACTGTTACAGACGCATCCCTGCCAAACGAATCTGTCACTGAATAAGTAACTGGATAATTTCCCATTTTATTTGTATCGACTGTGCCTGAAGTACGTATCCATGCCCTGCTTAAAGCATTTCCAGCAGAATCGTATGCTGTCATCTCTACAGGCTGAAACTTAGACTTATACTGCACACTTACAGTTTTCTTTTTCACAGAAATCCTTGGCTGCGTATTTTTGGTATTGTATGGATTCGCCGGATCTGGATCCGTTGGATCCCAGCCCATACTCACAGAGCTGCTCACCCTGATAAAAGGCGGCTTTCCTAGCGGATCGTCGTCTGAGGTTCCATTAAAAATAATGACTTTTGTCTGTAATGGACAGTTATCATAAATCCACTTAGCCGCAGATACTGTCAGCCGGATACAGCCGTGCGACGCCTGCGTTCCTAATTTATTATACTGCACATAAGACTGCGTGGTCTTATCTTGTTGGAAATACCATACAGAATGGAATAAAAACGCACCTGTAATCCTAGTACAATACTGTCCATAAGAAGGACCATCTAAGAGCCACCATGTATACTTTTGTGGTGTATAAAATGTCCCAATTGGCGTTGCGGCCCCTGTAGAGCATACAAATGCTGTATACGGCTGATTGTTTTGTGTGTAAACAGTCACAACATTTGTTGCTTTGTTTACTTTAATATAAAAGTTGCCTGCCGCTTTCACATTCGTTCGAAACCCCAAAATCATGATGCAGCATAAAAAAGCAGTTAATATACTGCATGCCAGAGTTTTCTTCTTCATGTCTTTTCCCCCTGATTTTGTTCTATTTGAAACATACATATATATTTAGAATATATCATATATATATGCTACGCTGAAACCTTGATTTCGTCAAGTAAAAACTGACAATTTTTTGTCTGATTCGTAACAGTTCAGCATAGGAGTTTGCACTTGCTGCAAACTCCGTAAAAATGTGTGATGGGAAAATAGAATCCGCCCTTTCACCGTAGGTGAACTTAAAATAGGGCGGATTCAGTAACAGTGCAGCCGAAAGGCTGAACTGTTACTCTGATTCCAATCGTAATGCCGCAGGCCAAACAGTAGCTTTGTTTTACAGGATGTCCGTGATTGCTGCCTGCACAGCATTTACCTGCAATCACGGACACTTTGCCTTAACAAAAACGATTAAACCGGATATGCGCCATTTTGTGTATCTGCTACAGAAGCATCTACCTTTTTCTGCTGCGCTTCGCGGTATTTAAAAAATTCTGTGGCTACTTGCGGGAACAGCGCATAGGATAATACATCTTCATCCTGCTGTTTCCACTGCTTCATTTCAGCTTCGATTTTATCTAATTCCGGTTCCAAAAGATCTGCCGGCCGGCAGGTAATCGCATTCTTTTTATCTTCACCTAAAACTTTATCCACGATCTCTGGATTAAAAGGCTTTACGGTCTGCCCATATTTTCCAAGCAGGATATCTTTTGTTTCTTTGGTGGCTACCTTATAGCGTTCACCCATTAAAACATTAAATACTGCCTGTGTGCCGACAATCTGGGAAGATGGCGTAACAAGCGGCGGTTCACCCAAATCTTTACGCACACGCGGTACTTCTGCAAGCACTTCTTCGTATTTATCTTCTTTCCCCTGCTCCTTTAACTGGGAAATCAGGTTTGATAACATACCGCCCGGCACTTGATATAATAATGTTTTAATATTTACGCCTAATACTTTTGGATTCATTAATCCGCTCTCTAACGCTTCTTCACGCATTGGACGGAAATAGTCAGCAATATCTGCCAGCTGGTTTTGTTCTAACCCAGTATCGTATTCTGTGCCCTTAAATGCTTCTACCATTACTTCTGTCGCTGGCTGGGAAGTGCCAAGTGCAAATGGAGACATTGCGGTATCAATAATATCGCACCCAGCTTCTACTGCTTTTAGTAATGTCATAGATGCTACACCGGATGTATAATGGGTGTGCAACTCGATTGGCAGTTTGGTTGCTTCTTTTAATGCACGTACAAGCACATCTGCTTCCTGCGGCACTAATAAGCCTGCCATATCTTTAATGCAGATTGAATCTGCGCCCATTTCCTCGATTTTCTTTGCCATGTCTGTCCAATATTCCAGTGTATAGGCATCTCCAAGCGTATAGGATAATGCAACCTGTGCATGTCCTTTTTCTTTATTACATGCAGTGACAGCGGTCTGCAAATTGCGCAAATCGTTTAAGCAGTCAAAAATACGGATAATATCAATTCCGTTTGCAATTGACTTTTGCACAAAATATTCCACTACATCATCTGCATATGGCCGATAACCAAGAATGTTTTGCCCGCGGAATAACATCTGAAGCTTCGTATTTTTAAAACCTGCTTTTAATTTCCGCAGTCTTTCCCATGGATCTTCTTTTAAGAAACGCAGCGAAGCATCGAATGTTGCCCCGCCCCAGCATTCTACTGCATGAAAGCCAACCTGATCCATTTTATCTATAATCGGGAGCATCTGCTCTGTCGTCATCCTCGTCGCAATTAAAGACTGGTGTGCGTCACGCAAGATGGTTTCCGTTATCTTTACTGGTTTTTTCGCAACTTTTGCCATTTTATATTCCTCCTTGTTTGATTGGGTTTAAATTCCAAAGATTGCCATAAACGTACCAGCTGCTACAGCCGTACCAATAACACCTGCAACGTTTGGCCCCATTGCATGCATCAGTAAGAAGTTGGTCGGATCTTCTTCTGCACCTACTTTTTGGGATACACGCGCTGCCATTGGAACTGCTGATACACCGGCAGAGCCAATCAGAGGATTAATCTTACCATGTGTAACGACACAAAGGAGCTTGCCAAGCAATACGCCTGCAGCTGTGCCAAATGCAAATGCGATTAAGCCGAGTGCAACGATTTTTAAGGTACTTAAATTTAAAAATGCCTCTGCACTTGTGGATGCACCGACAGATGTGCCGAGCAAAATTACTACAATATACATCAATGCGTTTGAAGCTGTATCTGTTAACTGACGCACAACTCCGGATTCACGGAATAAGTTGCCAAGCATCAGCATACCTACTAACGGCGCAGTGGTAGGCAGCAGCAAACATACAATAATCGTAACTACAATCGGGAATAAAATTTTCTCCAGTTTGGATACAGGACGAAGGTTCTGCATTTTGATCTGGCGTTCCTTCTTTGTTGTCAGCGCTTTCATAATTGGCGGCTGAATAACTGGCACTAATGACATATAAGAATAAGCCGCTACTGCAATCGGGCCCATCAATGCTGTCTGTCCCAGTTTACCAGCAAGGAATATGGATGTCGGGCCGTCTGCACCACCGATAATTGAAATTGCTGCAGCTGCCTTATCATTAAAGCCCATAAAAATTGCCATAAAGTAAGCCATATAAATACCAAACTGTGCTGCGGCGCCCATTAAAAAGCTGATTGGGTTTGCAATGAGCGGCCCGAAATCCGTCATAGCCCCTACGCCCAGGAATATCAAAGACGGCAGGATTGACCACTCATCCAACGTATAAAAATAATACAGTAATCCGCCAACACCATTGCTTGTCTCCTCCGGGCTCGCCATAATATCCGGGTAAATGTTAACAAGCAGCATACCAAATGCAATTGGTACAAGCAATAATGGTTCATAACCTTTTGCAATTGCCAGGTATAAAAATATACAGGCAACAATAATCATGAGGTAGTTCCCCCAGGTCAGGTTAAAAAATGCTGTCTGGTGCAGGAGGTTACTCATTGTTTCTCCAACGTAACTAAGCATAATTGTCCTCCTAAATCATTCATTCGATTAATTCAAGGTAGCTAACAAAGCGCCTGATTCCACCGTGTCACCAACAGCTACATCGATACTTGCAACCGTACCGTCTTGCGGTGCAACTACTGGTGTTTCCATCTTCATAATCTCAAGCACCAGAATTGGATCACCTTTCTTTAACTGCTTGCCTACTGCAGCTTCTATTTTAAATACTTTTCCAGCAGCCCCTGCTTCTACTTTAATGCTGCCAGCCCCGCCTGCAGCTTTTGGTGCCGGTGCCGCAGCTTTTGGTGCCGGTGCTGCTGCTCTTGGTGCTGGTGCTGTCGGAGCTTGTGCGGACGCACCTGCTTCTTCTACAGTAACATCATAAACATTCCCATTTACGGTAATTGTATAGCTTTTCA
>CANDJR010000094.1 GCA_947385105.1 uncultured Eubacterium sp. | reverse complement strand
TGACACGGCATATGATGCAAAGACGGATTTTGAATTAGCAGACGAGCTTAGTAATCTGGCGCAGATTAAAATACCAAAAGCAGTGGAGGAGATACGTACAGCACCTGTTTTGCATGAAACAGAATGCGAAATATCACAGATGCAGGCAGTTGTGAAACAGTTTTTAGGTGTTTAGGAGCAGCAGCCTTATAAAAAATACAAGCAGAAACAAAAGCCTTATATAATTAAAGAAACAGCAGGAAACGGAAATCTTATAGAAAAATCAGGCAGAAATGAAAGCCTTATAAAAAAGAAACAGTAGAAGATAGAAAAGATGAAACAGTGAGAAACAAAAGGCAACAATAGAACAATGGAAGATATCATAGGAGCGCCATAATGTTATGGTGCTCCTATGTGATCTGCTATGTAATCAGTAGCCTGCTTTGGCATGTCCCTTCTCCTTACCAGTCTGTCAATAAAAAGACAATACAACATTAATTGTACCAAATGGATACAAAATTGGAAACATATAGGAAACAGCATTATCAGGGAGCTCCAGCAAATCTTTTTCGTGTGATTCAGGCGGGCATAACTGCAGCTCAATAGCACGGTTGTTTGACATATTTACAGTAAACAGCCCATTGTGAAGATTTAAAAAATCCTCCAGCGAAGCTTCTACATATTCGTCAAATGTGTCAAAGGAATCCATAGCATAGCGTGAAGCAAATTCAATTGCCATGGAACGGTCCAAATCAATTGCAGAAAGGATATTGTGTTCTCCTGTAATATTCTGCACAATACAAAACTGTGTTGGAAACTCCTCGCAATAAATAGGCGTCATCGGTGTAAAGTCAGCACCAATAAAACGTATTAAATTGTTAAATAACAGCGTCAGATAAGCTTCATATAAATGATTATTTTCGACATTTTCCAGTTTAAAATAATGACGGATCAGCTGTGTGATCTGTTCTTTTTGCTCAAGCTGGAGATCGAGATCATAAATTTCGTGCTCTGATTCATAATCAATAATCAGGTTTTCAAATTCAGAATTTGAAATGATGCCTTCCTCAATCAAAATTTGACCCAACAATAAATAATCAGGGCTTTGCTCTGAAAGTAGGTTATTTACCTGTTCTTCTGTTAAATAATTTCGTTCAATGGCCAGTTCGCCGAAGTGCTTGTCTTCATGTGTTTGAGCTATAACAATATCATCAATTTCGTTCGCCGTCATAAGGTTGTGGTACATTGCTAACGTACCAAGCTTAATATGGCTGGTCGATTCTTTGTTAATAGCTTCAATCAATTGATCCGGCGTAACAATATTCCGGCTTAAAAGAAAATTTCCAAAAAACTGTGCATACATAAGACTATCTCCTCTTTCATTTTTCAAAACGGGATTCTACCACCCGCTGGATATTGACAGCAGAAAACGGTTTCTGTATGAAATCCTTTGCACCTGCTTCAATAGCGTTTTTCAATTGTTCTTTTGTACCAATCGAAGAAACGATAATGATAATTGCCGACGGATCGAGCTGCATAATTTCCTTTGTGGCGGTAACACCGTCTTTTACCGGCATCACAATATCAAGGAATATAATATCTGCTGGTTCTTGCTTATATTTATCAATTACTTCCTGGCCATTTGCAGCTTCTATATATTGAACTCCGCCAAGTCCAGTTAATATATCCTTTAATTGTTTCCGCGCCAGAATAGAGTCGTCTCCGATTAAAATTTTGGATTCTGATATTAACATAATAATACACTCCTTTTTCATACCTTATATATAAATTTTACAAGATAAATCCAAAATATGCAATGAGAAATTTGGAATAATTCAGAAAAAACACTCTAAATTTGTTGCGCAGGCAGGTGGAAACCTTTATAATAGCAAAATAAAGCAATAAAAAAATAGAAACTCTGTCAAATTTCTTTTTTATAAGAAAATACAAATTTATCGACAAAGGAGAATCAAAATGTCTTCAGATGCTATTATGCTTGTATACGATGTTCTTATACTTATTTGTGGGCTGTATGGTATATATTCTGCCGTACAGATGAAAAAGACTGGTATTCCGTCTGCAATCCTAATATCTAAAGAAGAATCAGGCAATATGAAGCAGGCGGAAAAATTTTGTGATGCTATGTATCATCCGACGATTCTATTTGGCGCTGTGGCATGCCTTTACAGCTTGGCTGCACTGCTAAACCAATACTTCTTCAAGCAGTTTGTTATAGAAATATTAGGGATTGTGTGCTTTTTGCTTGTATGTGCGTGGTTTTTAAAAAAAATGCGTATCGCAAAGGACAATTTTGCATAGCAAGACGGGCAGGATAGGATGTTTGGAAGTGCTATAATTCCTGCATACGTTCGTTCATTGGCACATAATCGCGACGGTTTAAAACGCTCATATAAGCTGGACGCATAATTCTGCTATTATATGCAAGTTCTTCCAGTCTGTGCGCACTCCAGCCTGCAATTCTGGCAATTGCAAAAATCGGCGTATATAATTCTAATGGCAATCCAAGCATCCGGTATACAAAACCGCTGTAAAAATCCACATTCGGACTCACGCCTTTATATATTTTACGTTCTTCAGCAATGACTTGCGGCGCAAGGCGTTCTACCATGGAGTAGAGTCCAAATTCTTCATCATATCCCTTTTCAATAGACAGACGTTCTACATAGGAACGGAAAATTCTTGCGCGTGGGTCAGAAAGAGAATATACGGCATGACCCATACCATAAATTAGCCCTGCATGGTCAAAAGCTTCTTTATTTAGGATAGCCTTTAAGTATGCGCGCACTTCATCTTCACTTTTCCAGTCGTTGATCTGTTCTTTCATATCTTCAAACATCTTGACAACCTTAATATTAGCGCCGCCATGCCGAGGGCCTTTTAACGAACCAATCGATGCTGCGACAACAGAATAAGTGTCTGTGCCGGAGGATGAGATCAGATGCGTTGTAAACGTAGAGTTATTACCGCCGCCATGCTCCATATGGAGAATTAAAGAAATATCCAGCAAACGGGCTTCTAATGGCGTATATTTACTGTCTGGACGTAAAATATGTAAAATAGTCTCAGCGGTAGATAACTCAGGCAGCGGTTTATGGATAAATAAGCTGTCGCCATCGTGATAATGGCGGTAAGCCTGATAACCATAAACGGAAAGCAGTGGAAATAGACTGATTAACTGCATGCATTGACGCAGGACATTTGGAATAGAAATATCATCTGCTTTATTATCATAAGAATATAGAGTAAGGACACTGCGGGCAAGCGTATTCATCATATCCTGACTAGGAGCTTTCATAATAATATCGCGTACAAAGCTCGTTGGCAGGGAACGGAAATAAGAAAGCTGCCCGGTAAATTCGGCTAATTCAGAATCTGTTGGGAGTTTCCCAAAGATAAGCAGGAAAGTGCTTTCTTCAAAACCAAAATGGCTGTCTGGCGCAATTCCAGATATGAGATCCTGCACATTGTATCCGCGGTAAAATAATTCACCGTCTGCCGGGATAATCTGGTCACCAATACGTTTGGTCGCACAGACTTCTGAGATTTCTGTTAATCCAACTAATACACCCTTACCATTAATGTCACGCAATCCGCGTTTTACATCGTATTTAGAATACAAGGAAGGGTCAATGGTAAAATGGCGGCTGCTCAGATCTGCTAATCGCTGCATCTCTGGCGTAATTTTGGAAAATTCGTTTTCTTTCATTCATTGTACCTCCTGTTTGCCTCTTATCTTACCATATGATAAAAGGCGAAAACAAGGGAAAAACTAAAATTCTATAACTTTTAACATTATTTATAAAAAATTAATGAATCTAACATGCAAAAATTAATCTAAAATTGCTTTCGGCAATGGGATTTTGCTGTGTGAACAGTAACAATGAATTGATAGGATCGATTTTATTTGCAAGCTTTACTAGATTTTTGATAGGAAATATAATATAATTTAGAAAGAGATTGACAAAAAAATAACATAGTGTATAGTTATGGTATAGAGAATTTTCCCCTGGAAAGGGGTTCATCCAAATTATTTTTTAGTAAAAAGGAGGAAAATAAACATGTCAACAAAAGCTCTTTATCCAAGAACTGAGATTGGGCCAAACAAAGTAGGATTTCCAAAAGTAAGCTCTCCGGTAACAAACACCCGTGCGATTATTGAAGCTGCATTTTATGGCAACAATGTCGTAAAGGTAAATACGTTACGAGAAGCTTATGAATTGGCAAAAAATTCACCAGGTACAATTGTTACGGACATGCCAGTATACAAAGCAGAAGAAATCGGCTTAGAGCCGGATGCAAAAGTGCTTCTGTTTAACGACGGCTCCATTACTGGACGTTATGCTGCTGCACGTCGTATTACAGGCAAGGAAGGTACAGATTGTGCAAAATTGGATAAGATTTTGATGGATGCAGTTTATGATACTCGTTGGAAAAAAATGTATCATGTACAAGTGTTCATTGGATTAGATCCAGAATTTATGGTTAAGGCACATCTTTTGATTCCACAGGGAGAAGAAAACCTTCTGTATAACTGGATGTTAAACTTCCAGTATATGAATGACACTTATACAAAAATGTATGCACAGTCACAGCCTGTTGGTAATGGGAATGAGCCAGATGTGTATCTTTTCTCAGATCCACAGTGGGTAGGCACAGATCAGACAGATGTATGCGATGGCAAATGTTTATGCTACTTTAATACAGAGACAAACTGTGCGGCAATCTTAGGAATGCGTTACTTTGGCGAGCATAAGAAGGGTACTTTAACCTTAGCATGGGCGATTGCAAACAGAAATGGTTATGCATCCTGCCATGGCGGACAGAAAGAATATACACGTGAGGATGGTTCTAAATACGTAGCTGCTGTATTTGGCTTGTCAGGTTCTGGAAAATCTACACTGACACATGCAAAACATGACGGAAAATATCCGGCTATTAAAGTACTTCATGACGATGCATTTATTATTAATACAGATACATGCGCATCGATTGCATTAGAGCCGACTTATTTTGATAAGACAGCAGATTATCCAACGGCATGTGAAGACAACAAGTTCTTATTAACAGCCCAAAACTGTTCTGCAACTTTAGACGAGGATGGCAAGGTTGTATTAGTTACCGAAGATATCCGTAATGGCAATGGCCGTGCGATTAAGTCTAAATTATGGTCTCCAAACCGTGTAGACAAAATTGACAGCCCAGTTAATGCAATTTTCTGGATTATGAAAGATCAGACATTGCCGCCAGTTGTAAAATTAAAGGGTGCTTCGTTAGCTTCTGTAATGGGCGCTACACTGGCAACAAAACGTTCTACAGCAGAACGCCTTGCTCCTGGCGTAGATCCAAATGCATTAGTTATTGAACCATATGCAAATCCATTTAGGACATACCCATTGGTAAATGACTATGAGAAGTTTAAAAAGCTTGTAGCAGAAAAGAACGTAGACTGCTATATTATTAATACAGGCGACTTTATGGGCAAGAAGGTACAGCCAAAAGATACGCTTGGCATTTTAGAAGCAATTGTAGAAAAACGTGCAGAATTTAAGCAGTGGGGTCCATTTGAAGATATTGAAATCTTTGAGTGGGAAGGCTTTGTTCCAGATTTGAATGACAAAGATTATGTTGCGCAGATGAAAGCACGTATGGCAGATCGTTTAAATAATGTAAAAGAGTTAGATACAAAAGAAGGCGGCTTTAATAAACTTCCAGAAGACGCAGCTGAAGCAATTCAAAAAGTAGTAAATGAAGCAAATACACTTTAAGAAAACATATTAACTTAAAGTAGTATATTTCAAAACGTATGAAAGATGCTTATAAGCATCTTCACGTGAATCGCTGAAACGAAACAAGAAACAGCGCTTTTGTAAATTTTTTGTAGCATGTTTGGATATTTTGGCAGAATGTGTGCCGTGGTTTTCATATTTTGATACCGCAGTACGCAGACTGTAAAAATACCAGACATGCTTTTTTTGATTATTTGTTATAGAAGATTTAGCACTCTGGCTCAAGAAATATGTTTCCATCAATACATACTTTAGGAGTCAAAGCCTTTCAGTTGAAGGTTATAGAAAGCAGGCATTTTACATGAAGAACCTAAAGTATTTGCCTTCATGTAAAATTTTGTATGTTTCGGAAAGATGTGTGAAAACAAGCATTGAAATGCGTGATATTAAAAGGCTTTGCAAAGGATTTGCTATTTTACCATAAAATACATCATCTTGTATGTAAATATTTGTTGCAATACTGCACATAGTAGAGTATAATCTTTTTTAGGAACAGTATTACCTGAGATGTTCGAGAACCTGTTATTTTGAACCTACATTTACTTTAAAAGGGATTCCAATATTTTGGAGTAGATGTCAAGCCATCATTACGCAGTGGAAGGCAGAAGCTTCATTGAGGTTACCCACCTAGCATTGCTAGGAGTCAAAATTTCAGGCACGGCATTTCGGGGATACTTCCCACAGAAGATAATGGGTAAAGATACGAAAGACAGATGATACAAAAGATAGATCATAATCATACAAAAGCAAATCATACAAAAGAATAAGCAGGATAAGCTGCAAAAGAGAAATCCACAAAATACAGAAGATCCTAGCAAAAGAGAAACCCGTATGGGCATCATACAAAAGATATTCTTACGTATGTAAGTACGATAAAGACACATCAGATAAATTAGAACAGATCATCAATTTTGGGTAATTCATATCAGTTAAAGTACAAAAGAAAGCGCTGAAAAAACTGACAGACAAAATGAAATACAAAATACAACAAGAGAAAAAGAAGCTGCATGGTCTTGCAGCTTCTTTTGTGGTATGATAACAATGGACAGGTATAATCTACCAGCCAGCCCATATGTTATAAGTAGGATAGGAAGTTCAGTGACAAATAAAGGTACAAAGACATTGATAGAGTTTGATGGAGTTGGAATAGCAGATGGATAGAGCAGATAAGGCAAGACAGTATCGAAAAATGATGGCCCGCAAACAGGATCGTTTGCTGCAGCCTCCAAAAGGACAGAAAAATCCACGCATGGCGCTAGAAGGCGGCCGGGTATATGGTATTTTATGGCTTGGGCTTTTAGCTGCCAGTGCTCTTGTGCTCGTCTTTTTGCTGATACAGACAAAACGGATCGATAGAGCATTCACTTATATGACAAAAGCAGAATTTGCTTCTCTGATGTCTTTTTTAGATGCAGATGCTTTGCCGGGAAAATGGCAGGAGAATGCGGACGATATAATGACAAAAGGAGAAATCCGGGATTTTGTGCAAAGCATCGGATTGTCTTCTATGATAGAAGTATCAGGAGGCAATGATAAATTAAAGCGCGAAGAAGCGGTTGACTATTATGAGCAAATCCGGGACTATTTGGATTTAGAGGAGTCAGTGGAAAAGCAAACGATCCTTTTGCTGCAAAAAGCAAAGGACAGCTGTATCACATCAGAAGGTAAGATGCGGTTAAACATAGACGAAATAGAGCTGCAGCCATTTCATACATATGAGGTATATACAAAGAAGAAAAAGATTTTAGGAGTCTGTGCGGAATTGGACAAGGAGATTGTGCTTAAAAATGTGACAATCAAAGAGGTCAAAAACAAGCAGGTTACGGTTGACTATGAGGAAAACGAATACAAGATCCCATGTGAAAAGACAGCACAGTTGCAGGCAGACGCCAAGTGCTCTTTGTATGTATCAGGCGGAGAGGTTACAAAAGTTACAGATATAGAACCAACAAAGGAAAGTGCAAAGGATACAAAAGCCAGTCAGGATGCACAAAAGGCAGCAAAGAGCGTAAATGTATTGCTGTTAGACGCAGGCAATATTTACCGCAAACAAATCTATGTCACATGTGAGGGAGGATATACGGTAAAAAAAGGGAAATCCAGCAAAACATATGCAGCGAAAGATCTGTTTGGAGGGAAAGCCTTAAAGTTAAAAGAAGGCGGCTGCGCGATGATAACCCCGCAAAAGGCAGATGCCAAACTCTTTCTTGCAGATGCCAAAGGCAGCCATATTTCCAATGGATATTTTGGGAAAATGATGATTTATAGAGATACGGGGGGATATTACATTGTAAATGAAGTTGCAATTGAAAAGTATTTGTATTCTGTTGTAGCAAGTGAAATGCCGTCCTATTTTGCAAAAGAAGCATTAAAAGCACAGGCAGTCTGTGCAAGAAGCTATGTATACCGGCAGATGGAGGCAAACGATTATAGTGATTACCATGCCCATATTGACGATAGTACGAATTATCAGGTTTATAATAAATCAGATGTCCAAAACGCTGATATCGAGGCTGTAGAAGATACGGCAGGGCTGGTTATGTATGCAGGCGATGAGATTGTAGATGCCTATTATTATTCGACTTCTTGCGGCTATGGTTCTGGCATGGAGATCTGGAATCAAGAAAATGCCATTCCCTATTTAAAGGCAAAAGCAATCGCGTCAGGCAACCAAACATTTGACTTGTCAAAAGAGTCTGATTTTCAAGCATTTATTACGAAAAAGAAAAAATCCTATTTTGACAGTTCCAGTCCGTATTTTAGATGGAAGGCAACGGTAGAACTTAGTGGAGCAATCCAGGAAATAAAGGATTGTCTGACACAGCGTCATGCGCTGAATCCGCAAAATATTTTGTTTTATTCTACAACGCGCCAAAAAGAGAAAAAAGTATCGTCTTTAAAGGGTTTTGGTGGTATTCAAAAAATGACATGTACCAAACGCAGCAAAAGCGGTGCTGTATTAGAACTTACCATCCAATTTGAATTTGGAAAAGTGAAAGTAAAATCAGAATATAATATACGTTCTGTGATAGGATGTGCAATGGAAAAAATTACTTATACAGATGGCAACTCCAATACAGTGTCCAGATTTTTACCAAGTGCTTATTTTACGAGCTCCTATCAGGAAAAGAGCGGGCGCTATCTGCTTACCGGAGGCGGCAACGGGCATGGCATGGGCATGAGCCAGTATGCAGCAGATGAGATGGCAAAAAATGGATGGAATTACGAAAAAATATTGAAATTTTTCTATGATGGAATTACAATGAAGAAAATAAGTTAGGGGAAGATTATGAAGCGAACGGTATTAAATGGGCTGCGGCTGTTAGACAAATGTAAAAGGGATAATATTGGTGCTTATGCGGCACAGACGGCTTTTTTTATTATGATGTCCCTTGTACCGCTGTTTATGTTTTTTATTACGATGATCCAGTATACACCGATTTCTGAGGCAATGCTGTTAACATGGGTTCATGAATATTTGCCTGAATATGTAGAGCCAACAGTCATTGTGATATTGGATGAAGTGTATTCAGAATCCGTTGGACTATTATCTACCACTGCAGTAATCGCAATTTGGTCCGCGTCTAAGGGCATTCATTATTTAAGTAATGGTTTAGATGAAGTGAATGAAGTACAGGAAAAGAGAAACTGGATTTTACTACGGCTGCGTGCCAGTTTTTATACCTTTGTTTTTTTGCTTGCCATTATTATTTTTATGGTAATTTTAGTATTTGGGCAGTCACTTGAAGAACCGCTCAAGCAGTACGTGCCGCTGTTAGGGGATATTTTGTCAAAAATTTTAGACGTCCGTTTTTTGATTATTACGCCGATTATGATTATTACAGTACTTATGGCATTCCAGTTTTTGCCAGATCGCAAGTCATTTGTTAATCATAAAATTAATTTTCATAATCAACTGCCGGGTGCTGTGCTTTGTACGGTAGCTTGGTATGCTTTTTCCTTGGGCATATCTATTTATGTAGGCTACTTTAATGGATTTTCCATGTATGGCTCACTGACAACACTTGTGCTTATGATGTTTTGGATTTATTTTTGCATGTATATCTTGCTGCTTTGTGCGGAAATAAACAGATTCTATTACCAGGATATTGAATTTTACTGGCAAAAGCTGCATAAGAAAAAGAAATAGAAGGTTACTTACTGTTCACACCGGGGTTTTGCATTTACTGCAAAATCCGTAAGAAAATGATTCAGGAGTGCAAAAATTCCATCGCCGAAGGCGATTTTAGATGAGTTTTTGTATGTTACTGAGAACGGAGTGAACAGTAACAATAGAAGTAAGAGCAGATAAGTTTTTTTGAATTTTTGCTTGCATATAAAAAGAGACTGCGCTATAATTCCATTTTCGACACTTGAATGATTAAAAAAAGCCGATATTCCAGTTGTTACAATGTCGGCCGGAAGATTTGGTTGATTGGAAAGTTAATCTAAAACCAGAGTTGGCAAATGAAACCAGATTTAAGGAGTGATGCTCTATGCGGAAATTAAAGGTATATTTGGATACATCGGTTATCAGTTATCTTTCCCAGGAAGATGCGCCGGAACGTATGAAGGATACATTAGAACTGTGGAAAGATTTTGTAAATAGAAAATATGATGTATATCTTTCTCAGGTACCCTCAGTGGACAAGGGGATACACGCCCCAAGTGCCTACTTTTTGCGGCTGGCGGCGTTAACGTCAATCGGCGTACGTCCAGTACGCCTCATTCCGTTGCCTTGCCAGCCACTAAAAGAAGGCACTTGGGGTCCGAAGGAGTTTTGCGTCTCAGATTTGTGATTCTGCAAGGCACTGGAACGAAGCGTACTGGACGTACGCTGAGCGACAGTAACGTGGCAGAATCACAAATCTGTGGTGCAAAACCGTGTATCCCCTTGTTCACTGAGGGTAACATTGGATGAAATAGAGAAGTGTTCCGAGGGCAAAAGGAATAAGCTATATGACTATTTGAGTGATATTGAGTACACCAAATTGGAAATTAATGCAGAAATCGTGGAACTTGCACAGAAGATTATTGATATGGGCATATTAAGACCGAAGAGTTTTGATGATTGTCAGCATATCGCCGCTGCTGTTGTCAATGCTTGCGACTGCATCATATCATGGAATTTTAAGCATATTGTAAATATCAAGACGATTAGAGGAGTGAGAGCGATTACTAATCTGGAAGGTTACAAGGGAATAGATATTATCAATCCATCTGTATTATTGGAAAGCGAGGGATGATTATGGAAGCATTGGTTATTAGTCCAGATTTTACGATTGAAGACATTCATAAGATCAGGGAACAGAACTATGAACGGACAAAAGATATGACAGTAGCGGAAAAGGTAGCATATTATAATAATTCTGGTAAAGAAGCGGAAAAAGAGATTGAACGGCGCAGGGCATTGAAGCGAAAAACTACAGCAAGTATGTAAAAACTTAACAGCGTCTAGTTTTGGGGTGTCCCCAAGTATATTTCCAGAATCCCATTGCTAGATAGGATTCTGGAAGGCTAATCTTTTACCCGGTAGTGTAAAAAAATTGTGTCATTGGAAAAATGGATCCTTTTTGCATGTTACTGAGAACGGAGTGAACAGTAACAATAGAAGTAAGAGCAGATAAGTTTTTTTGAATTTTTGCTTGCATATAAAAAGAGACTGCGCTATAATAGGGGAAATTTGAATAAAATTGAATCAAAAAATGCAAAGAAAGTGTTATATGCTGGCAAATGCATTTCTCTTGTTCATGGAGGGTGCTTGAAATGCAAGCATATTGCCGGAAATAATTATCCTGCTGACAGAGAAAAAAGGTGATGCGCTGAGAGCCTTTTTCAGAAAGGGAATTTCTGGATTTCGCACTGGAGCAGTCCAGGAGAAGTATGATAGAAGTATGAAGTAGTATCGTAATATGAAGTAATATCATAATATGATAAAAATCATATGTGTAGCCTGGAACGTTCATACACGTTACGTATGTCAAGTGTTTAAAAGTGTTAACCCATAGTACTGTTACACAAATTGTTTTGTTTGCAAACAATATCCTCTTGTTCACTGAGGGGATTCATAGCTTTGCAGACTGGCATATCAAGCAGTGTCAAAGCAAGCACTTTTAAAAATGAGGGTGGTACCGCGGATTTTACTTCGTCCCTTTTGGGAGGAAGTTTTTTTGTGCTGTTTTGTATTGCAATCGATTTCATAAAGTAGAACTATTTTTCAAAGAAAAACAACTTTGTAAAGCACATACAATTTTATAAGAAGGCAATAAAAAAGAAGGCAATAAAAAAGCAAGTAATAAAAAAGCAATATAAAAAAGTAAGGCATTAAAAAAAGAAGGCAATTAAAAAAGAAGACAATAAAAAAGAAAGCAATTAAAAACTTATAGCAATAAAAAAGCAAGCAATATAAAAAAGCAAGTAATTAAAAAAGTAATAAAAAAGTAATAAAAAAGATAGCAATAAAAAAACAATTTTATTAAGGAGAAATGATTTGATAAGGAGAGCTTGTTATGAAAGAGAAATTAAGTAAAATTATGGAAGAAGCAACACGCCAAATCCAGGCTTCACAAGAGCTGTCGAAATTAAATGATGTCAGAGTTGCTTTCCTTGGGAAAAAAGGAGAATTGACCGCTGTTTTAAAAGGGATGAAAGACGTACTTCCGCAAGACCGCCCGGCTGTTGGGCAGATGGTCAATGAGACGAGGGCTGCAATAGAACAAATGCTGGA
>CANDJR010000093.1 GCA_947385105.1 uncultured Eubacterium sp. | reverse complement strand
TAACTATGTGGCTTTCAGCCACTTTCACGGCACAGCTGTGAATAATTCAGGCTAATTATTTTTTCCTATTTTTCAAAAAAGACACTTGAATCAGTATTTTTCATGCATTTATATATCAATTTTAAAAGAATTTAAAACCACTTTTTGAAAAAAACCGTCTTTTTGACTGCTAATTCCTTTGAATCATACAGTTAAATTTGAAATCACTACATATTTTCTGCTATTTTTCATACCATTTTTGAATTGTTCTTTATCTATTGCAGTCTTTATAATCTATATAGTAATCTTTGAATTTTAATCCGCTCATAAAATACAATCAGCATTTTATACAAAATAATACAAATATTTTTGTAATATTTCACTTTTTTTGACTTATTTCCTCAGATGCATTGAATAATCCTATCTGCTATGCTATTCTTTTTAAGAAATGTGGTATGTTTTTTATTGATACTTATCAACATAAAAACAAGACCGCAAAAAGATTAGGAACCAAGATAAAAAGAAAAATAAAAATTAAATTTTTCCATCTATTTTCTTTGCATTTTCTCTGCTTTTTAAGCTTACTTCTTAGAAAATTTGGGGGAAATTTTTGGAAAAATTAACAAACAAAACTTTTCATACTAAATTTTGGTACTTGATTCACGTACTTAATAAGGAGGTCAATTATGTTACAAGCAGACATTATTTTGAAATCGGATCACATTTTTACCGGATTGGAGGACTCTTGTTTCTCTGGATTTGTTGCAATCCATGAGAATAAAATCATCGCGCTCGGTACAGGAGACGGCGCTGAATACTGTGGAGAGCAAACCGCTGTTTATGATCTTTCAAACCAAGTTATCTGCCCTGGTTTTGTGGATGCACACTGCTTTTTTACCGGATATTTACTAACAATTGCAGGTGTAGATTTGCAAGAATGCCAAACGCCAGAGGACGTGCTAAAAAAAGCTGGTGCATACCAGCAGACGTTAAAGCCTGGCAGCACTTTGCTTGGCAGGGGCTTACAGCCTGATTTGAAAGGACTGACACAGGAAAAATTAGACGAAGTGTTTGCAGATGTGCCTGTTATTTTCTTCCATGAAGGCGGTGAACGCTGTTCTATGAATACTGCTGCTAAAACGGTTTATCAGTTCACAGAAGAAACCTGCTGGTCGGAAAGCTACTGGCGGCTTTTACAATATATTTTGGGAGAAAAGGAATTTAGTATGCCTGCCTTCCATGAATATTTAAACATGATGAACTCCCGCGGAATTACTTCTGTCAAGGAAATGGGGTTTGATGATTTCTACGGCTTTGCAGATGTGCTCAAGCAATTCGAGGAGGAAGGCAGCTTGACTGCGCGTGTTCATTTTATGAGCCAGCCGGTTGGCGCTCCAATGAATTTAAGTCATGGCAAAGCGATGCAGCGTATGTTTCAAGGGGATTTTGTAAGGTTTTCCGGTTATAACCAAATGACAGACGGTTCTATCAGCCAGTTGGAAGGAGATATGAAAGAGCCTTACTTATGTGCAGATACTTGCTGTGCCAAACAAATTGACTGGGATGCGCTGAAAAAGGATACGCTTGCAGCTGATGCAGAAGGTTTTCGTTTCTCTTTGCACGCACAAGGCGACGGCGCAATAGCAAAAACAGTTGACATTTTTTCCCAATGCAGAAAAAATGCTGACGGAACGCTTGCTAACCGGCATGCCATTACTGATCTGGAATGCAGTGATCCAAAAGATTTGGAACGAATGGGACAACTTGGCATTCTTGCAGAAGTTTATCCTCAAATTATGTCGATTGCAGATCGGGAAAGCAAAGTTTCTATGATTTGTGAAAAAATCGGCGCCGAACGTGGGAAAAATTATTGGAACCGCAGGAAAATGCAGGACTCTGGTGTCATCCTTTCTTGTGCGACTGACTTGCCGCTGCTTTATGATGATATCCCGCAGTCCATTTATCACAGTGTCGGTGCTCAATTTCCAGAAGGCGGAGAACCATTTCATAAAGGCAATGCTCTTACAACTGCAGAGCTTTTAAGAGCATGGACCTATGGAGGACAGTATAACCTTGGCCAAGAGGATGTACTTGGCACATTAGAAGTTGGAAAGCTTGCTGATATCGCTGTACTGGATGCGGATGTGTTCCATACACCGATGGATGAAATACGCAAGGTAAAAGTGTCCATGACAATCGTGGACGGAAAAATTGTATATGAAAAATAAGGGGTGGGAATTGTGGAATCTTATTATGCAGGCTGGCTATCTTTAGTTCCGCCAATACTTGCAATTACATTAGCACTATTAACAAAAGAGGTTGTTTTTTCGTTATTTCTAGGTATCCTTTCAGGAGCACTGATTTACACGATTGGCATGGGGCTAAACCCGTTTGCTGGTACGATAGGCACTGTATTTGAGGTTATTACAGGCAGTGCTGATTTAAATATTATTATTTTTGTCTGCCTGCTTGGCGCCTTAGTTTCTGTCATCACCTTGTCCGGCGGCTCAAAAGCATACGGAAAGTGGGCGGCTTCAAAGCTTAAGAACGGAAAACTTTCTCTAGCGGCATCCGCAGTACTTGGTATTGTCATCTTTATTGATGATTATTTCAACTGCCTGACCGTAGGGACTGTCATGAGGCCATTGACTGACAAATACAAAATATCCCGTGCTAAGCTTGCTTATATCATTGACTGCACAGCTGCGCCTATTTGCATTATCGCCCCAATATCTTCCTGGGCAGCCGCAGTTGGGAGCAATCTGGAGGCTACCGGATATTATGACAATGGGTTCCAAGTGTTTATTTCTACAATCCCTTTGAATCTATATGCCATTCTTTCCCTCATTATGATCTTTATGATTATTTTTACAGGAAAAGATTATGGCCCAATGGCAGCTGCTGAAAAAGCAGCGATACATTTTAAGGCTGAAGATCAAAAAGAAGAAGCTGCACATCTTACCAATGCCTCTGAACGGGGAACTGTGGCAGATATGCTGCTGCCGATTCTCTTTTTAATCTTGTTTGCTGTTCTTGCAATGCTTTATACTGGAGGTTTTTTTACTCCCGGAGATTACTACTTAAACATTGAGGCTGCTTTCGGGAACTGTTCTACCTCACAGTCACTTGTATGGGCAAGCTTTGGCGCACTGATTGTCGCTATGATCCAGTTTATTCCGCGCAAGCTGATTACATTTCATGATTTTATGGAAGGTATTGTAGAAGGGTTTAAGAGCATGGTTCCGGCCTGTGTGATCTTGTTTTTAGCCTGGGGCATTGGTACAGTATGCCGTGATTTACTGCTGACACCTGAATTTGTCAGCGTGCAGCTGGAGCACAGCCACATACCTGCCTTCCTGCTGCCTGCAATTATTTTTGTAATTGCTGCCTTTTTAAGTTTTTCCACAGGGACTGCGTGGGGAACATTTGGGATCTTGATTCCAATTGTAGCGCCTGCTGCATATGCTCTTGCTCCGCAGCTTTTGACTGTCACGCTGTCTGCGACCTTGGCTGGCAGCGTATTGGGAGATAACTGCTCGCCTATTTCAGATACCACGATTCTATCAAGTGCAGGAGCTGGATGTAACCACATTGAACATGTATCCACGCAGCTGCCTTATGCAATGACAGTCGCAGTCTGCTGTTTTTTTGGATATCTTATCGCAGGGCTGACCAATGCAAATGTATTGCTGACGCTTGGCTCCTCGATCATTTTTTTAATCATAGCCATTTTTGCAGCACATGCGATTTATACGAAGCGCGCAAAAGTCTAATTCGATAAGGTCTTTCCTATCAGGTAAAAAAGGATGCTGGTATTGTCCGCATCCTTTTTTCTACAGAATACAGCCCATTAGAAGTTTGCCTGCGGCAAAGGGCTGCATCCATGCTTGGCGAAACATACGCGTTCTTATGTATTTTGCAGTTAATGTAAATCCCTGGTGTAAACAACAGTCACACATATTTATTTTGTTTCAGGATAAATTTCTACTTTTCATGTCCGCAAAAATATATTATAATAACAGTTAGCATTGCATTTTTATCTTTACACTAAGGAGCATTTTAAATATGAGTATTTATTCATGGATTACTATCATCGCATCTGTGACAGTGGTACTGATCATCTTTCTGCTGGTTCGAAAATTTCTGGCAGGGAAAGAAAACGGGCTGATTATTTTCTCTGTCATAATCGCAGGCATACTTGCCTCTGCTGCCCTCTATTTCCTGAGTTCTATGAATGGGACACAAATACTTGTTTCCGAATTTTCTACAGAGTACCAGATGAAAGAAGAAACCTTTCGGTCTACAGATGAAAATACTGCCAATTATTTAAATACTGCTTACGCCTTTTACGCAGAAAATGGGATACAATATCAGCTGCGCGGCACAGAATTATTAAAAGAACCGGACGCCTCGCCTGCATTTGTCGGGATATATTCCTGCGAAGCAGTCGACGGTTATTCTTGGTGCTATTTGAAAAAAGGGACAGTACTGCGCTATACGCTTACAGAGCTTTCGCATGACGGAAATCAAGCAGTTGATTATGAAAACATGGAATTTTAAGGGGCATAACAAAAACGCAAGGCAGCTTAAAAACGCAAAGCAGCTTCTGCAAAACATGCTAAAAGACGGGTGAAAAGTATCGAAATGATTCTTTTCCCCGTCTTTTTCTTATTCCCATTTTTTCTTTTGTATGATCTTTCACATCAGCAAGTCTGTCACATACATGATGCTGCCTGCTTTATAAATGTAAAACCCGTTCTTTTATTTCCTGCGTCCTGCCCTGATTCCAAAACTGGGTCCCAATATAACCGCATGTCCTTCTCGCAACATTCATCTTGTCTTGATCCTGGTTTTTGCAATTTGGGCATTCCCAAACCAGCTTGCCATGCCCGTCATTTTTAATCACAATCTCTCCGTCATACCCGCATACCTGGCAGTAATCACTTTTTGTATTCAGCTCTGCATACATAATATTGTCATAAATGTATTTCATCACTGCTAAAACTGCCTCCAGGTTGGTGCGCATATCCGGCACCTCCACATAGCTAATTGCGCCGCCTGGTGAAAGTTTTTGGAATTGTGATTCAAATTTCAGCTTTGCAAATGCGTCTATTTCCTCTGTCACATGCACATGGTAGCTGTTTGTAATATAATTTTTATCTGTTACGCCACTAATTTTTCCAAAGCGCTTTTGCAGGCTCCTGGCAAATTTATAAGTCGTTGATTCCAGCGGCGTCCCATATACAGAAAAATCAATGTTTTCTTCCTGTTTCCACTTAGCGCATGCATCGTTTAAATGCTGCATCACAGCTAACGCAAACGGCGTTGCCTCTGCATCTGTATGCGATTTGCCTGTCATATACCTTGTACACTCGCATAAACCTGCATAGCCTAGTGAAATCGTCGAATACCCTCCATATAAGAGCTTATCAATTGTCTCACCCTTTTCCAGCCTTGCCAGTGCACCGTGCTGCCACAAAATCGGCGCTACATCAGACGGTGTTCCTTTCAGGCGCTTATGGCGGCATAGTAACGCACGCTTACATAAGGCCAGGCGCTCATCAAAGATACTCCAAAACTTATCCATATCGCCGCCCGACGAGCATGCAATATCAACTAAATTGAGCGTCACAACGCCCTGGTTAAATCTTCCGTAAAACTTAAATTTTTGATTCTCATCTTTATAAACAGTTAAAAAGGAACGGCAGCCCATACACGTATAGCAGTTTCCCTGTTTGAGCTGTTTCATTATTTTTTCGGAAATATAATCCGGCACCATGCGCTTTGCTGTACATTTTGCAGCAATCTTTGTCAGATAATAATATTTGCTGTCCTTATGGATATTGTCTTCTTCTAATACATAGATCAGTTTTGGAAAAGCAGGTGTAATATAAATGCCTTTTTCATTCATAACCCCTTTAATGCGCTGGTAAAGCATTTCTTCGATACAAAGTGCCAAATCATCTCTAATCTGGCCCTCCTCTACTTCGTTTAAATACATAAATACTGTTACAAATGGCGCCTGCCCGTTTGTTGTCATTAGGGAAATTACTTGGTACTGAATCATCTGGATGCCTTGTTTGATTTCATCACGCACTCTTTTTTCTGCAATTTCATTTATTTTTATCTCGTCTAAATCCAGATCTTCAGATGCAAATTCCTCTCGTACTCTGCGCCTGTATTTTTCACGGCTGACTTGTACAAACGGCGCTAAATGCGACAATGTAATACTCTGCCCGCCGTACTGTGCACTGGCGATCTGGGCAATGCTTTGCGTTGCAATGTTGCATGCCGTTGCAAAGCTTTTTGGCGGCTCAATCATTGTCTCGCTAATCACTGTCCCATTTTGCAGCATATCTTCCAAGTTAACAAGACAACAGTTATGCATATGCTGCGCAAAATAATCTGCGTCATGGAAATGGATGATCCCTTCCTCATGTGCTTCTACAATTTCTTCCGGCAGTAAAAAACGCTTTGTTATATCTTTGCTTACTTCGCCTGCCATGTAATCTCTTTGTACACTGTTAACCGTTGGGTTTTTATTCGAATTTTCCTGTATTACCTCCTCATTATTACACTCAATCAAGCTGAGGATTTGTTCATCCGTAGAGTTAGATTTCCGCACCAGAGCCCGCTTATAGCGATAAGTAATATAGTTTCTGGCCACATCAAACGCTCGCTGGTTCATGATTTCATTTTCTACAAGGTCTTGGATTTCTTCTACATTTAAAGCCCGTCCCATTTTTTCACATGTTTTCTTCACATTATCAGAAATTAATATGACCTGAAGCTCATTAAGCCGTGCGCTGTCAGGCACACTTAAGTTTGCCCTGCTCACTGCCTGGGTGATCTTGTTAATATCAAATGTCATCTCTGCTCCACTTCGTTTAATAATCTTCATATCTTCCTGCTCCTAACTTCCTAACTCAGCATCGGGTAATAGTATCCATTTCCCGAACATTAATTCGTACCAAATGCTTATGAGTAACATTGTAGCCAACAAATCCATTCTTGTCAATGCCTAACACAAGATACAAGGTTTTTTGGTTATTATGCCACAATATATTGTGTTAGATACTATAAAAATAGCAATTCATGCTTACAACTTACCTTTTGTAGAAAGCACATCTGTAATCCGTTCATCCAAGGATACTGCCATATCCAGTGCCTTCCCAAACGCCTTAAACATTGCTTCCATTATATGATGATCATTTTCACCATATAAAACTTTCAGATGCAAATTCATGCCAGCGGCATAACTGACTGCATAAAAAAATTCGCGTGCCATCTGCGTATCCATCTGTCCGCATTTTTCGCCTGTAAATGCTGCATCGTATACAAAGTATGGACGGCCTGACAAATCTATCGCACATAGTACGAGCGCCTCGTCCATTGGGAGCATAAAATATCCATACCGCCGAATCCCCTTTTTATCTCCCACTGCCTGCCGAATCGCCTCTCCAAGCACAATGCCTGTATCTTCAATGCTATGATGACAGTCTACCTCTACATCGCCCTGGCAGCGAATCTGCAAATCAAACAATCCATGCCTGGCAAACCCGTCTAACATATGGTCAAAAAAGTGTATGCCTGTCTCCAGGCTGCTCTTTCCTGTCCCATCCAGGCAAATTTCCGCTGTAATTTGTGTTTCTTTTGTCTCACGTTTTACTTTTGCTGTCCTTGCCACTCCAATGCCTCCTGGTCACTTTTTTTCTTTTGGTGATCTTGATCCCACTTGGAAATCAGTCTTGTCCGTACCCATTGCGGATCATTTGCATATTGGCGCTGTACATAGCTGCAATATTCCCTGCGGGTCATATTTTGTATCTTCTTTTGTTCTAACATACCGATCACTCCTTTTCACATCATAAGCCTGCGGGATAACTATGTCACCGCAGGCTTTTTCCTCATTGCTGTATTCTTTTATTGTAATCTTCTTTTCTATTTCTTTCAAGTGATTTTAGGATGAAATCTCAATTTCTCCCATGCCGCACTTTAAAGTAAACGTTGCCTTAGCATGATTGTCAATTCTTTTATCACTAGAAAGTGAACTGTAACTGTCGTCTCCTATTTCGATAGAACCTATGCCGCAGCTGACTGCATAATTGTATGCATCCAGTTCTCCATCCAGTTCAAAATCAATCGACCCCATCCCACAGTTCATTTGACTGTCTTGACTTACAGATGCTTTCATTTCGATTGTACCTATGCCGCAGTTTAAGTCCATTCTCCCAAAATCACCTTGTGCGATATCAATACAGCCTGTGCCTACTGATGAGAAAAAATCATCTGCATACAGTTCTTCTGCGATAATTTCTCCGGCACCTGCATCCAAAACCATACGGTCTGCGGTTATCTCTGTATCGATTTCCAATACTCCAGCTTCTATCTGAAGCTGAACGTCGGAAAAGGAAAGATGCTTTGGCACGTTTAAATAAAAGGAAATATCTTTTCTGCTGTTATCTCCTTTGCGCTCATCCCGCACGACTAGCTTTCCCTGCTCCTGTGTGACGCTGACATCTTCTTTACTCCCTTTCATAGATACGTAAATATTTTCATCGGAAGACTCTGTTACCTGTAAGTAGCCGTGGCGCAAATGAACTTGCAGCTCATTCACTTTATCTGCAGACACAGTCAGCATGTTTGTGCCGTCTAACTTTGTACGGTCTTGGCTGGCAGCATCTTTTTCGTTTTGATCCTTTTCGTTTCGATCCTTTTCGTTCGTCCGGCCCGTATATACGATATCTGTAACATAGCGCATGACATTTTCTGTCATACTGACTGTCTTATCTTTTTGCAGCTCCAGGCTGTCTTTCCCAAGTACAATCCCAAGGATCAGTGCTGCTGTTCCAATTCCGATACAGCCTGCAGTAATATATAACACTGCTTTTACAAACTTCTTCATCGCATGCTCCTTTCTACCAAATATTTTTATTTTTTATCAGATATTTTTTAGATGATGATCAGTCTTTTTTTCAATCTTTTTTATCAGATATTTTTTAGATGATGATCAGTCCTCTTTTATCCGTCTTTTTTATTAGTGCTTTTTATTTGTCTTTTTTTATTATATGAGACTTTTTTTGTTAGTCTTTTTTATTGTATTAGACTTTTTTGTTAGTCTTTTTTATTGTATTAGACTTTTTTATCAGACTTTTTCCCTATCTTCCTGGTCTAGCTGTTATTTCCCAATCTGTACATGTATTGCATCATCTGTCAAACATGCCTTAAGTTCAGGCACCAATCCCACACCTTATGTAATAAAGAGGATACCAGATTTACAGCCCATGGCAGCAGCTTTGCACACAACAGCACTAAAAGAATTATGCTAATTCCGCCTGCGGCAATTAAAAGCATTCCTACTCCAAGCAAAATGAGACCCTGGATCAAAGACATCATGCACAGTCTTACAATTCCGATGACTGTACAAACAAGCCCGCCAATCACGCCGCCGACTGCAAAAATGCCTAATACGACTACTGCCGCAATCGTAATGCCGCAAAGACTAAGGAGCACAGAAGCCAGACTGCCCCACAAAGGCGCTGTCATTATGACTGCAAGAAGCAGCAAAATCCACTTAGCACTTTTATCTGCACCACTTTGTTTAACCGGTTTGCCAGGCTGTCCATATTGCCCATAGTTTTGCTTGTTTCCATATGAAGCTCTGTTCCCATAAGAAGATCCGTTCCCATAAGAAGATTCTGACCGTGGATCTTTCTCATAATAACGGCGGTAATTACCTGACCGCCTGCCATAGTCATAGGTATCTGAGTGTGTATTTGTACGCTGCTTTTCATAGTCATACGTGTCTGATTGTGCATTTGCTCGCTGCTTTTCATAGTCGTATGTATCTGATTGTGCATTTGCCCGCTGCTTTTCATAGTCGTATGTATCTGATTGTGCATTTGCTCGCTGCTTTTCATAGTTGTACGCATCCGTCTGTGCACTATCTGACCGTTTGTTTGTACGCACTTGCAGCGGATGTTCTACCGATTCTGTAGGACCGCCATCCTTTAGCCCTTCTTTAATACTCTCTGCAATTTTTTGCGGAGAACCCAGCTCTTTTAATACATGAGCTTCATTTTCTTCTCCGGCATCTTGGAAATAGCTTTCATAGTATTCCAGCGCCTCCTGGCGTTCCTCATTGGGGATGTCATATAGCAGCTGTCCTAACTGTAATAAAAATGTGTCTTTATTCATAGCAACTCCTCTCCCAAAAACAAAGCGCTGATTTTACGTGAATAGCTCTTCCATTCTTCACGATACAGGTGAAGCTGTGCTTCACCAGCTGACGTCAGCTTATAATATCTACGGTTACGCCCACCGCATTCCCTGTCATACACTTGCAGGCAATCGTCTTTTTGCAGTCGGCGCAGTACCGGATATAAGGTGGACTCCGATACTTCTATCGCCTTACGCACATCCTGGGTGATTTTGTATCCATATGTCCCTTCCTCATCCCTGGATACAACAGCCAATACGATTGCATCTAAAAGTGCAGCACCAGTATTAAATATCATGCCCTCACTCCTCGTACTACGAAACTGCAAATAATACCCTTTTATTTACGTGTCCGTATGATTTTATATTGTTTGTTATTTAATACTATACGATATATAATATTATTTGTCAACAAATTTTCTCATCTGCTTAAAAGAAGACGGATAAAACACATATAATAATAGATGATTGGCATTGGAATCCGCTTGAGCATTCGTGGATGACGAAAGGAAAACTGCTGGTTTTTGACAGCCAGATACCCAGCCAGCCTTTCATTCCAGCGCCTGCCACGGAATTTAAACGCCAACGCACGCTTTTGACTTGCCCGCATTTGTGCATCAGACATATGGCGGATATACAAATCACCCTGATCCACTGCGCGCTGCAGCAATGCATAAGCATCTTTTGTACGGATCATACACCCTGTATATTTGATAGGTTCTTGTTTCATCTCCTTTAGCCATACATCACCAAAGCTAATATCCGCAGCCTGCGCAAATTGATCTTTGCAAAAAAGGCAGCTGTTGTTTATAAAAAAGTAGGCGTTTTTATACGCGCAGATTGTCTTTTTATAAGAAAAATCAGCCTGGCTGCCATCCGCATACTGTACGCTTGCTTTACCGCGCCAATGCCCCCTGCGGTAATAAAGGCGCTCTGCCCCGGTTCGTGTAATATGGCATTTATCTAATGCATATTCTGTCGCTCTGCTGTCATGCGCCCCACTGCAAAATAAGCCAATGCGAAGCACTATTTTCTCACGCAGCTGCACATCTGTTTCTAAGATCTGCTCAAATGCGCGCATCATACATGGCGTCAATACGACTGCCAGCCTCCCTGGAAACTGTCGGATCTGATCCAGATGGGATAGCATCGGGATTTTCATATAAACGCTTGAAGATGCATCACATATTTGCTGTACATCTGTTGCAACATATGTTTGGTACGTAAGCTGCCCGGTTTTTGTAAAAGCCGTCTTTACCACCCAGGCGCCGTCGATCTCTTTATTTTTCATTAAATTGCATAGCAAAGCTGTAACCATGCCGCCTGAAGCTGCGTTTGCACGGATAGATTCTTGTTTTGCATAGCCCATTTTGCAGGCCAGGTGTGCACCTAGACACTGTTCCTGCAGCTTAGCCTGCATTTTGTTTTGCTGTCTGGCAGAAAGCTTGCCTTTCTCTGCCAATATCTGCTCCAACACCTGTATTACAGCACGTATATTCTGCCTGGAACTTTCTTCTACCTCAGGCAAATGCTCTGCAAGCTTTTTGCGTATAGTTTCCTGGTTTTGTTCTAATGCTTCAAAACAGTCCTTTAAGCCTGCAAGACTCATATGAGCATAATCTGTGGCATATTCCTCTAAGCCAAACTGCTCCATTACTTCTTTGTACTTATGGCTCCAGCCAATGAGCATCACAGGTACTTGTTTAGACAGCGCAAAGACCATTGCATGAAAGCGGGAAGATACGAAAAGTTTGCACTGCCCAATATATGCCCGGATTTCTTCTGCATCCATTTCTTCATGATCCCAGATTAAGCCTGCAAACCTGTTTCTTCTATATAAAGTGCTTTTCGTTTTACTGTCTTTTCGCTGTTCCTGTGCAATTCCGCCTCTTACTTCATCTTGATTGCTTTCCGTTTTACTGTCTTTTCGCTGTTCCTGTACAATTCCGCCTCTTACTTCATCTTGATTGCTTTCCGTTTTACTGTCTTTTCGCTGTTCCTGTACAATTCCGCCTCTTACTTCATCTTGATTGCTTTTCGTTCTATTGGCAAGCGCTGCATCTGCTGCCATTTTTTTATAATAAGCCTCAAAAATGGCATCGCCAACGAGCAGATCATTATTCCGTGTTTTTTTTGAACGGATTCTCGCTGCATTTGCAACTAGATAGACCTGATATCCTCTGTCTGTCAAATAGGCAATAAACTCCACAACCATGCCACAGTAATCAATCCCTGCCCGCTGACATTTGCGCGCCACAACAGAACTTATGGATAAGCCAACGGTATCCTTACCGCTAAGCCCTAAATCCTGCCAATCCTTATGCACTTTTTTCTCAGATTCCGGAGTTTGCGGCATTGTAAACGCGCCGTCTGCAAACAGTCGGGTATGGCTTTGGACTCCAATCGATACTAGATTCTCATACGTAGCCTTTCCTCTGGCGATAATTAGCTTTACTTTTGGCAAAATCCAGCGCGCTAACAAACGGTTGTAAGCATTTTGAAACGGCCCTAAAGCCTGGGAATATTTTACAACTGGCACACCTGCCAGATCGGAAGAGCGTCGTGTAGGGAAAGAGTGTGACCTGTAGTGGTGGGG
>CANDJR010000092.1 GCA_947385105.1 uncultured Eubacterium sp. | reverse complement strand
AAATACAAAAAAGTGATTTAGAATCCTTGTAGATAACATTTTGTAGCAAAAAGTTATGTAAGAAGCATATTATTCCTTATAAGATTTCAGCTGTATAGGAAAAGTAACAGTAAAAGTCAGATACAGAATGGAGGAAATCATGAAAGAATTGGATTATGGCAAGCTGGGCGCTAGAATTCGCCAGGTTAGAAAAGTAAAAGGCTGGTCGCAGGATGACCTGGCGAAGCGGTGCGGTGTTAGCATGTCATTTTTAGGACATATAGAACGCGGTACAAGGGTTATGAGCATAGAGACATTTGTAAACATATGTGAAGCACTGGATGCTGGGGCAGATGAATTGCTCTGGGGAGTCATTCATACACCAAATGTCGTGCAAAAAATGTGTGAGTCAGAGAGCCAACAGGAGAAAGACAAGATGGACAGCTATTCCATGTACGTGCGTATTATGAAATCAGTAGCAGAGATTATGAGTGAGGCATAAAAGTCGCTGTATAATTTAAGCCAAGCGCTCCAAAACAACAGGTAAATATAGGATGCGGTTGTTGGAAGATAAAAAATATAGAAAAATGTAGGAATAATCCAATTAGGAAAGAATTAGCTGGCTATGAAATAGCAGCTGTCCAAGAGAGAATGGAACGGATTTACTATGGAACAGAAAAAAGTGCTCGCCATCTGTAAATCAGAAGAAGACCCGTCTGCATATTACCGTATTATTCAGTATGTGCAAGGCCATGAACATGTACGATATGTAAGCTTGTTTTCGAATAAGGCATACAGAAGGTATTACGGCGGAAAGAGAACGATTTTTGAAAAGGTGCTTACTGGTATACGAGTGGAGTGTAAAGCGATTTTTATTTTATTATGGGATAGAGTATATTATCGGTCTGACGTACTTATTATAAACCGGAAAATATTTCCAAAATACTGTCCAAGGCTGGTTCGTGCAATGCTGCAAATCTATTTCCAAAAAAAATATGTAATCTGGGATTTTGATGACAATATTTTTCAAAATGGGGAAATTAGTAACATAGAATGGCAGCTGTATGAAAACACAGCGGATAAGGTGATCGTGACAAATGAATTTTTAAAAGGCATGCTAAGTGCCAGGCTGCAGGCAAAAACAGATCTGCTGCCTACAACAGACAGGGATTTTGAGGATATTCAGGCACAAAAATGTACACATAAAAGAAGGACATTGTTTTCGACAAAGTTGAACCTGATCTGGACAGGTACAGGCGGCAATCTTGTATTTTTAGAGCAAATTACAGAGCAGTTAGAACAGGCAGCAAAAGACATGAGGGACAGGGAAGTGACGCTGTATGTTGTCTGCAACCTGCCGCTTCGTATCAGAAAAAAATACCGCTATCTCAAGATCAAAAATATCAAATGGACAAGAAAAGGTGCACGCAGGCTGTTGGAATCTATGCATATCGGACTTATGCCACTCAATGAAAATGCATTTACAAAAGGAAAAGGCGCGTTTAAGGCTGTGCAGTATATTGGCGCTGGTCTTCCAGTGGTTGCATCTCCGGTTGGATTTAACTGCGTGGTCGTACAGGATGGAAAAAATGGGTTTCTGACAGAGGACAGATGGGCAGAAAGTATCCAAAAGTTAGCGCAGTCTTTTGAACAGTGGGAGACGTATTCGCAGTGCGCAAGAAAGCATTGGGAACAAACATTTAACAGCAAAAAAAATTTGGAATATTGGGAGGATCTGCTACTGCGCCCGTGACACTTACCTTTGCAGCGAACGCTGCAATGACTGGAAACAGTGGAGGCAGAATCGGTCAGCCAGTTCCAACAGAATACACAGCAGGTAGAAAAGTATGAGGAAAGCAGCTTGGGTTTTGCCGGATTTTGCAGAAGGCTCCGGCGGACACCGGACTATCTTTCAAACAATTGCATATTTGTCAGAGCATACATATCAAAACGACGTATACGTACAAGATAATGGGCATTTTAAAAATGTAGAAGACTTAAAGAAAAAAGCAGCTTATTGCTTTGGAACATGCAACTGCCGCTTTTACTTAGGGTACCAGGCCAAAGGCAGCTACGATATAATTTTTGCAACATCATGGAAGACAGCAGCTGTTGTGGCAGCATGGCGCGGTGAAGCGAAAAAGGCGTATGTGATCCAGGATTTTGAAGCCTTGTTTTATCCAATGGGCGGGCAGTATCTGGCCGCTTGTCTGTCTTATACATATGATCTGCATTTTATCACGATTGGCAGATGGCTGTCGCAAAAGCTGACGCGCGAATATGGAAAACCGGCAGCGTATTTTGATTTCTGCGCAGATGCAGAGATGTATTATGACAGGGGGCGTAAACGAAAACCAGCCGTTTGTTTTCTCTACCAGCCAGAAAAACCAAGACGCTGCAGCAGACTGGGCATAGAGGCTTTGCGTATTGTAAAAAAGCTGCGGCCAGATGTGGAGATTTATCTGTACGGATCGAATTATAGAGGAAAGATCGGGTTTTGTCATAAAAACCTGAAGCTGATTTCTACACAAGCATGTAACCGACTGTACAATTACTGTTCTGTCGGGCTGTGCATTAGTTCGTCCAATCCGTCAAGAGTACCGTTTGAAATGATGGCGGCAGGACTTCCGGTTGTAGATTTGTATTTGGAAAATAATCTATATGATATGCCTGCGCATGTCAGCCTTGCGATGTATGAGCCGCAGGCAATCGCGCAGGCAGTGCTCCAAATTTTGGATAATAAAGCATACGCAAGACAACTGGCAGCAGGCGGAAAAGAATACATGAAAAAAAGGACACTGGCATACGGATTTAATCAGTTTTACCAGGCAGCTGAGCATGTGCTTAGCGAAGATACAAAGAAGGTTCATCCAAATGTTTCAAAAGGCATGCAAACAGAACCTGTGGAAAAAATATATCCTAAACCGCCAATTACTGCTGGCAGACAGATGCAGCAAAGCAGATGGACAGACCAGTCAAATACAGATGTTTTTATCCTGCGCTATTTCAAATCGCTCCGGTTTTTGAAAAGCAGCAGGCTGGTACAGGCTATTTATAGGTTGATGCTGAGCGTTTATAGGATGCTGCAGATAAAGAGGGGATTGTGATGAAGAAATTTGAGAAAGCAGATCCTGCAGTTTTTTTCTATAAATTTACCTTATGGCTGACAGAGACAGCTTTAGCAGAGGGGATATCAAAACTATATTTCTTTACAAGAGAAGGAGAATTTTTGAAGTCCCTTTATGATGAGGCAGCAAAGATGTGGTTTCCAGGCAAAAAACTTCCGGCAGCAGAAGTACTGGAAGTAAGCAGGATGTCTACGTTTCTGCCCTCCTGTACGAAAATCAGCCTGGAAGAATGCATGCGGATTTGGAACCAGTATGAAACACAGTCCATGTCTGCACTGCTGAAATCCTTTTATATAAAACCAGGCAGGATGCAGCAGTACTTTGCCAAATACAAAATTGATGCCAATGAAAAGATCCAAAAGCCTTGGACAGATAAACGGGTACAGGCATTGTTTCAGGATCAAGCGTTTATCCAAGCTGTAACGCAAGAAAAAGAAGCAAAAAAGAGGCTTTTGTGCAGCTATTTGGAAGAAAAAGGCTTTTGTGAGCAAGAGGGCAGTTCGCAAAAAAAGAGCGGGGCGGAAACTGCGGGAAACATTCAAAACAAGAAGATCGGAATAGTAGACATTGGTTGGCGGGGGACGATACAGGATAATTTGTGCTATATCTATCCGGATTATGAAATTGTTGGTTTTTATATGGGGCTGCAGCCATTTTTATCGCCACAACCTGTCAACAGCAAAAAATATGGATATATTAACCAAAGTTCGCTTTGTGATCAGATCCTTATGTTTATAACTCCTATTGAGATGCTGTGCAATTCCCCTAATGGGAGTACAGTGTCGTATCAGGAACAGGATGGACACATTCAGGCAGTAAAAAGGAAGGATAAACAGGAGAATGCAGTCTTTTTCCAATACACACAAGCAAGGCAGCACAAAATTGCTGCTTACATGAGAACGTACTGCCGTCTGGCAGCCAAAAGGCAGGAAAAAACAAACCAAACAGAAACCAGACAAGGCAGGATCATCAGGCATTCAAGCAGGCAAGACAGAACCAGTTACCCAAGCAGCAAGAGCAGACAAGACGGAAATCAACGACCAAGCAGCAAGAGCAGACAAGACGGAAATCAACGACCAAGCAGTAAGAGCAAAGACAGAACCAGTTACTCAAGCAGCAAGAGCAGGCAAGACAGAAATCAACGACCAAGCAGTAAGAGCAGGCAAAATAGAAACAAGCTGGCTTACTGGGCGATTTATCGGTTTGTGGCATGGCCCGATCGCCAGACCGCAAACGCATACTTTTCCCTCAAGCATGATGAAACATTTGGCATGGGCTGCTGCTTGGATAAGAGGAAGACACCAGGGCTTAAAAAGCTTTTTGCAATGCTGCCGTTATTTTATAAAAAAGAGGTATGGATTGCATTTTTAAAACAAACAACCTGGCCGCAGGGCTATTTTGTGAAATACAGGCTGTATCCGCTTTTGGCAGCATACAATGCCATGCTGCTTTATGACACTCTAAAAAAGCAAAAAAGAGGGGATAAAAAAACGAGGGAACAAACGTGAAACGAACGAATTTCATACAGATAAAAAAAGCCATATACAAATATGCCATTGACGCCCACCCGATTGTTAGCCAAGAATACAGGCGCTATTTAGAAAACCTTGCGTTGGGGCAGCATGTATATGGAAAAGTCAAAAAAATAGCAAACCTTAATTGGAATTACCGAATCTGTAAAAAGCCATTTGATGAAAGCCTTCGCCAGCTGCAGATGCCGGAGATGGCATGCACAAAGCTGCCTTCCCCAAAACAGCTGGCACAAGCGCTTTCAAAGTATGACGTTATTTCCTTTGATATTTTCGATACACTGATATTTCGTGCTGTGGAAAAACCAAAAGACGTGTTCCGCCTTTTAGAAGGAACGTACCAGTGCATGGGTTTTGCAAAAAAAAGAATTCAGGCAGAGCAAGAAGCGCGTAAAGAAAAAGCAGAAGTGACAATCTATGATATTTACCGCAAGCTGGCTATAGAAACCGGTATTTTACCGCAGGAGGGAATACGGCGGGAAATCTGTATGGAACACAAAGTATGTTATGCAAATCCTTATATGTATACCGTATATCAGCTGCTTTTGAAAAAAGGTAAAAAGCTGATTGCTGTTTCTGATATGTATCTGCCTGGAAAACAAATAGAAGAACTTCTGAAAAAGTGCGGCTATAGGGAATTTTTTCAAATATTTGTTTCCTGTGACTACGGCAAAGGAAAAGGGGACGGCAGCCTGCAAAAAATTGCTCAGGCACAAACTGGGATGCAGCTTTCTTATATCCATATCGGAGATCATGTCTATGCAGATATACAAGGGAGTAAAAAGGCTGGCTGGGAGACGTTTCATTATCAAAATATACAGTCACAAGGGGCTGCTTACCGGAGAAAAGAGATGACGTCTTTGGCAGCGTCTTTTTACAAAGGGCTTGTAAACAGAAAAATGCATTGCGGGATGTCCCGCATAAATGCCTGCTATGAATACGGCTACGTGTACGGCGGCCTGCTGGCATACGGTTACTGCCAGTATTTAGAACAGCTGGCACATACAAAGCAGATAGACCAGTTTTTATTTACCGCACGGGACGGGTATCTGCTTCATCGGATATATAAAAAGATGTTTGGAAACGTGGACTGCGCATACGTACCATTTTCCAGATTTGCCGCCTACCAGCTTACAATGGAATCCAGCTGGAGAGAATTTTTAGCATGCTGCGTTAGGCCAAGAACCTGTGAAAATCCACAGAAAACCGTTTCCCAGGTCATGCAGATTTGTGACATCGAATGGATGCGGGAGTACCTCCCTGCATATGGAATTAGCGAGCAGATGAAATTTGATGAAACAGTTTACTTGAAAATAGAAAGGCTGTTTGCAGAGCACACCGCGCAGGCAGCAGAGCAGTACCGGGAAACGAAAGAGGCAGCAGAAATATATTTTCGTAAGATCATCGGTGAACATAAAAAAATATGTGTGGTAGATGTCGGGTGGCAGGGCACAAGTATCATAGCATGCAAACACTTCCTGGAAGAAACCTGTCACATGGATCTAACAGTTTGCGGGGCGCTTATGGCTGCAAATGAAAATGAAGCTTCAGAAATAAACCTGGATACGGACAAGGTGCATACTTATCTGTTTTCTGTACAAAAAAATAAAGATCTGCTGCAAAAGCATTTTGGGAAAGAACAAGAAAGGGATTACCGGAACTTGCTGGTCGAAATCATGTTTACACAGGATCAGCCGACTTTTTTAAAGTTTCTGCGAAACAGCGCTGGGGAAGTGGAATGCTTGTATGGCCCGGATGAGGAAAACAGCAGGATGATCCATAGCATCCAGGCAGGGATTATTGACTTTTGTAAAGATTATGCACCCTATGCAAAGGCGTTTCAAGGGTGGCTGACAGTAAGCGGCAGAGAGGCTTACCTGCCGCTGGATGCTCTGGCGGAGGCAAAAGAGTACTGCATAAAATTTCTGGGCGGATATAGAATCAATAAGTATGCAGGGATGTATGATCAGAATATGAAAAGCAGGACATTTAAGCAGATTGTTACAGGCAGATAGCCTGCAAATATAAGCGAAATATAAAACAGGAGGAAAACAGCATGAAACATACAGCGCTGATAACAGGGATTACCGGGATGGTAGGCTCTCATTTATGCGATTATTTACTCGAAAGTACAGATTGGGATATTTACGGCGTCTGCCGTTGGAGAAGCCCTTTAGATAATGTGGAGCATCTATTAACCCGGGTAAATCAAAAGGACAGGGTATTTTTTGAATATGCAGATTTAAATGATTCCATTTCCCTGATTTCCTTAATTGCAAAAGTCAAGCCGGATTTTATTTTCCATCTGGCAGCACAAAGCTACCCGCAGACAAGCTTTACAGCACCCATTGACACACTGAATACAAACATACTTGGGACATGCAGGCTGCTGGAGGCTGTCCGTCTTACGATGGAGGCAGACTCCGCGTACAAACCGCTGATCCATGTGTGCGCATCATCTGAAGTATTCGGAAAAATTCCGGCAGAAAAGAAGCCAGAGCAGGGCATACATGAAGAATGCCCGTTTCATCCGGCGTCTCCTTATGCTATCTCAAAAGTAGGGACAGATTTGTTAGGCCGCTATTATGCAGAGGCATATGGTATGACCGTCATGACCACAAGAATGTTTACACATACCGGTCCAAGACGCGGGGACGTGTTTCATGAATCTACGTTTGCCAAACAGATTGCAATGATTGAGCAGGGGCTGATTCCACCCCAAGTACATGTCGGGAACTTAAAATCACTTCGTACATATGCAGACGTTAGGGATGCAGTACGTGCTTACCATATGCTTGTAACCGTAAATCCGATAGGCGGAGAATTCTACAACATTGGAGGCAGTTATACATGTGAAGTAGGCGATACGCTGCATACGCTGCTTGAGATGTCAACCGTAAAAGATAAGATCGAAATTGTCACAGATCCAGAACGCCTGCGTCCAATCGATGCAGATTTGCAGGTACCAGACTGCAGAAAATTTAAAGCCCATACCGGATGGGAACCACAGATTGCATTTGAGACTACGATGCAGGATTTGCTCAATTACTGGCGGGAAAGAGTAAAAAAGGGTCAGTTTTTGACCAGATAAAAAGCAAGCCAGGCAACATACAATGCATTACTATCTTTGCAGAGAGACGAAAAAGAAAACAGGACAAAAGAAGCAAGAGCAGATCATCAAAAGGGTAAGGCCGACAGGCAGGATGCATAGGATGGAAAATAAGAATAAAAAAGAAGAAAGCAGAGAAATCAAGCAAGCAAAAGAAGCAGAAATAGGAGTAGAAATAGAAGCAAAAACAGAATCAGAAATAGAAGCAACTATAAAAGCAGCAAAAGAAATAACAAAAGAAGTAAATGATACAACAATAGAAGCCTTATTAGCAGATTTAATCCGTAGATATCCAAAGCTGGAAGGGGAAAAAGAATCGATTAGGACAACATATGCAATGCTGGTACAAGCCTTTGAAACGGGCGGAAAGCTTTTAGTCGCTGGAAACGGCGGCAGTGCAGCAGATGCAGAACATATCGTAGGGGAGCTCATGAAAGGGTTTAAAAAAAAGCGTCTGCTAGATCCAGCAATTCAAAACAAGCTGACAGCAGTCGATCCAGTACTGGGAAGTAAATTAGCTGTCAAACTGCAGGGAGCACTTCCAGCTGTCTCTCTGGCAGGTCATCCTGCGCTGGCAACTGCGTACCTGAACGATGTAGACCCGATTTTAGGGATGGCACAGCAGGTAAACGGCATAGGGAATAAGGGCGACGTGCTGCTTGCAATTTCAACATCCGGCAATTCCGCGAACCTTTTATATGCAGCTGTCACAGCAAAAGCAAAAGGAATAAAAGTCATAGCTCTGACTGGAAACGGGGGAGGAAGGCTGAAAGCGTATGCGGATGCAATGATAAACATCAAAGAAACAGAGACATATAAAATACAAGAACTGCACCTGCCCGTCTATCATACCCTTTGCTTAATGCTGGAAGAAACATTTTTTCGTGAATAAAAAGCAGGAAAAGCAAGCGGCAGCGGAAAACGCGAACCCCAAACAAGCTGCAAAGCAAAAACACAGGGCAGGAAATTTAAAGGAGAAAGCATATGTTAGTGGAAGAAATGAAGCCGGATTTTATATTTGAAAATGAAAAAGGAAAATTAACGCAGCTCGTTCGGGAAGGATTTCGGCAAGTAAATGTTATTACCTCCAAAGCAGGCACTTTCCGGGGCGGGCATTATCATAAATATAACAAAGAAGCCTTTTATATTATAACAGGAAAGCTGCGGCTTGTAGTACGTAAGGACAATCAGACAGAAGAAAAAATCTTTGGTAAAGAGGACATGTTTTTAATTCCTCCTTATTGCGTACACGACTTTCATTACTTGGAAGATACGGTGCTTGTCTCCATGTATGACAAAGGCGTAGAGCTGGAACATGACGAAAAAGATATTTATACAGAATAAAGCAGGAGATGGGACAACATTTTGAAAACAATAAAAGAATTATATTCCTATAGGCAGATGATCATAAGCCTTGTGCGGAGGGATTTGCGGGGGCGTTATAAAGGATCAGTGCTTGGATTTTTATGGACATTTTTAAATCCGCTGCTGCAGCTTGTCGTATATTCGCTTGTCTTTTCAACTATCATGCGTGCAGGGATTGAAAAATATTATCTGTTCCTTTTTGTAGGGCTGGTGCCTTGGATGTTTTTTGGCAGCTGTCTGACCGGAGGGACGGGATGTATCTGGCAGCAGCAGGATATGGTAAAAAAAATATATTTTCCAAGAGAAGTGCTGCCTATTTCCTATGTGTTAAGCCAGTTTGTCAACATGCTTCTGACATTTATCGTTATCTTTGCAGTGCTGATACTATCAGGGCATGGGTGTAATATACAGGCGCTTTGCTATCTTCCGATCGTCATGTTTGTCGAACTGCTGCTTGCATTTGGGATGACTATGATTTTATGCGGACTAGCTGTTTATTTCCGGGACTTGGAATATATTTTTTCCATTATATCTATGGCATGGATGTATTTAACGCCTGTCATGTACGCGATTGATATGGTGCCGCCGGAATTTCAGAAATACTTTTTGGCCAATCCAATGACTCCGGTTATCGTAGCTTACAGGGATATTTTGTACTATAAACAAATTCCGCATTTGCAAACACTATTATCTGGTTTTATTTTTGGAAGTACGATTTTGCTGGCAGGGTGGTTTGTTTTTTCGATTATGAAAAGAAATTTTGCAGAGGAGCTGTAAGAAATGGACGCAGAAAACGCCATAGAGGTTACAGATTTAAAGAAAAGGTTTAAAGTTTACTACGATAAAGGAAACAGCTTAAAAGAACGGGCGCTTTTTTTAAATCGTAATAAATATGAAAACAGGTGGGTTTTAAACGGGATTTCCTTTCAAGTAAAAAAAGGAGAGGCAGTCGGCTTGATTGGGCATAACGGCTGTGGAAAAAGTACGGCGTTAAAACTGTTAAACCGCATTATCTACCCAAATGGAGGCAGTATCGAAATGCGGGGCAGGGTGTCAAGCCTCATTGAGCTTGGGGCAGGCTTTCATCCAGATATGAGCGGGAGAGAGAATATTTATACAAATGCGTCCATATTTGGCCTTACAAAAAAGCAGATTGATGCAAGAGTAGACGAGATTATTGCATTTTCCGAATTAGAAAAATTTATCCATAACCCAGTACGTACGTATTCTTCCGGTATGTACATGAGGCTGGCGTTTGCAGTAGCCATTAATGTAGACGCTGATATTCTCTTAATTGATGAAATCTTAGCAGTCGGAGATGCCAATTTCCAGGCGAAATGTTTTCGTAAGCTGCGTGAAATCAAAGCAGCCGGGACTACAATTATGATTGTGTCTCATTCGCTGGAACAGATAGAAAAAATTTGCGACCGTACCATTTGGCTGCATGAAGGGCTCATCCGGGAAGATGGAAAACCAAAAGATGTTCATTTAAAATATATGAATTATATGACTGGCCAGGCACAGCAAAAGGAACAGGTACAAATAGCGAATACACAGGCAGCATCAAAATTTAAAGAAACAGGAAATAAAAAAGCAGTATTTACATATGTGAAGTTGTTCGACGCAAAGACAGGAGAGGAAAAGCAAGATTTCCACACCGGGGATTCGCTTGTTTTAGAGGCTGGATATGCCCGTAATGTTGCGTCGCTGCAGGAGGCAGAACTAGGCGTTTGGATTGTACGGGAAGATGATGTGTGCTGTGTGGGCACAAATACGCAGGTAGACGAGGTCGAAAACCTGCAGTTTCAAGATGAGGGCGTTATCCGCATCCATTTTTCCAAGCTTATGCTTGCCATAGGGAGATACCAATTCACACTGACGATGCGTGACTGCTATGATGAAATCTACCACCGCATTTTTGAGGTTGGCCAATTTTCGATCGCAAGTGACAGACGGGAATTCGGGGTAGTATGTATGGAGCATAGCTGGAATTTTGACGGCCATGCAGCAGCTGCAGCAAAGGCAGATGCAGGGCTTATAGCGGATCAAATTGATGTCACTATCCTGGCTAAGCTGCGGGAGTATTCCTGCGCAGAAAAAGAAAATTTAAGATGTGCAGTCAGCATTACGAACCATTCCAGCCAGACAATTTCAGCAAGCCGTTTTTATCCAGTGAATTTGACGTATCACCTATATGATGAAAATGAAACATTGATATGTTTTGAAGGAAAAAGGACGCCTTTGTCTCAAAGCATAGGTAAGGATGAGACAACAGAGACTTATTTAGAAATTGAGACAGAAAAGCTTGCAGCCGGCAGATATTATGCGGATATTACGATCGTGCAGGAAGGAGTTGTATGGTTTGACAGTGTTAGCAATCAAATGAAAGACAGAATCGTAATCATGGTACAGTAAGAAAAAGATAAATAGAAGAAAAACAGAATTACAATCATAGTACAGCAAGATAAAAATAGATTTAGGACGGAGGAACATGGATGGAAGACATTACTTATAATGTTCAGCTCGAAATAAACACAAAAAGCATTGAAATACAAAGAGGGGGAGAAAAGTTTACGCTGCCTGTAAAGGTAACAAATAACAGTAACAGAGATTTGCTTTACACACAATGGTGTTTTTTAAGCTATCATGTGATTACCGCAGATGGCACAATTGTAAAGTGGGATAACGAGCGTTTTGAATTAATGGTGTTCGAAGGAAAAACATGTGTTATTACGACTGAAAACATAACGCCTTTAAAAAAAGGTGACTATATCTTCCAGTTTGATATCGTGCAGGAAGGAGTCGCATGGTATTCTGCCAAAGGAATGCCATGCCCGGTTCTTGCGGTAAAAGTCCTGCAAGACGGTTCGATACTGCTTCATGAATTGGAAGAAGAACTCAGGATACAAAGAACGGAAGAAGCTGAGTGGCGGAAAATTTTGGATTCTAAACAATATGATTTTTTTCATCCATATTATAAACTAAATCCTTACGGGCGTTCACCACTGTCCGCAATCCTTCTTTTTACCTCCGACGACGAAATAGCTGTACAACTGCACATTTCAGGAAAAACAAAAGCAGCATGTGTAGATGCGCAATTTATGCAATATGAAAAAGAACATATTATTCCTATTTACGGGTTATACGCAGGAAAAACGAATCAAATAGCAATCAAAGGGATATATAAAAATGGAAAAGTAGTTGAACACTGTTTGGAAATAACGACTTGCGCACTGGAAGAAGATGTCGAAAATATCAATCTGATTACTTGTACGAAGGATGAAAAGCGATATGCACCAGGTATGAACTTTTGCTATTCTGCTTTGGAAAATAAAGGTAAGAAAATCGCGTATGATATTAATGGCGATATCAGATGGTATTTTACAGAGCTATATTCAGAACCGTCCAAGTATTTATCTAATGATTCTGTCTGGTTAGTAAAAGATTCCCGGCAATTTGAACGTAGTGTATTTATCTGTGAATTTAATTTGATGGGACGTATTCAGTCTGTATATATATCTCCATATGGCGTGCATCATGAGATTGAATTTACATCAAATGGAACTATGATCATTTTGGGTCATTCGAAGGAGGTCAGCCATGATAGGTTAGTTGAAATTGATTTGGAATCCGGAGAAATTGTATCTGTGCTGGACTATAAGAAAATATTGCAAAGAACGAGAAACAT
>CANDJR010000091.1 GCA_947385105.1 uncultured Eubacterium sp. | reverse complement strand
GCCTGCCTTAGATGCATTGTATGCACACTGCGGCTGCGGCACATTAACAATATGCGCTGACATAGAAGCCGTGTTAATAATAGATCCTCCTCCATGACTCAGCATATATTTTCCGGCTGCGATGTCTGTGAGGAATATGCCGTTTAGATTAATATTAATGACTTTGTTCCATTGCTCATAGGTCATTTCTTCTGCTGGGGCATTGATGCAAATCCCTGCATTGTTATGACAAAAGTCAAGCCCTCCCAGTTCTTCTACAACCTGCTTTACCATTGCGTCTACTTGCGCTTGATCGGTACAGTCTGTCTTAATTGCAATCACCTTTCTGCCAGTTTTTTCAGCCAGCTCATGCGCTGTCTTTTTTGCCTCAGCTTCGTCTAAATCTACAATTGCCACATCAGCACCAGCTTCTGCGAACGCCTTTGCCGTACACTTTCCAATCCCTCTTGCTGCTCCTGTTACAAACCCCTTTTTTCCGTCCAGTCTCATTTTTTCAATAATACCCATGATGTTCTCCCTTCTTAAAAATAATTTTGGAAAATCATTTATCAAATTGTAATTACATATTACAGCATGACGTTCCTTTTAGCAAGATGTAAAAATACACAATCTTTTCGTCATTTAATTATACATATCGCCCAATAGACTTCTTGCTGTAATTTATGCTATAATACAATTTTGTCAAATGATTTTACATATTAAGAGAATCTTTACAGCATATTAACCCTTCGGTTACGATTCCTGCCTTTGGTGTTCTCAGGTTACTGTTCACACAGGACTTTGCTTTGCATTCACTGTTTTTTTCATAAAAGGGAAAGGCAGTTCTGACAGCTGATATGCTTGCAGTAACTATCATATGTCATATGAACATCCTTTTTAAAGTAAGATAAAACTATTCCATAAAAAAATAACGATAGCCTATTTTTCAGAACGGCTATCGTTATTTTTTTCATTCAAGAGATTCCTGCGGATTTTAGTCATCCCTATTACCTGAAATCTGTATGCTTCATTACTTAAACTTAAGTTCGTTTAACAAAGCTATGGTAATATCTTTGGCTATTGCAGAAGCCTTTTTACAGTTTTCTTCAAAGTATTCATTCCCGCTGTGCGCTGCAGTGTCGGTAACACATCGGATAGTCTACCGTCAGAGGAGCGAATTGCTCATTGATTTTTTTTCGTCCCTCATCTGCGATAAAGGCCTCGCCTGTTACCATTCGTCCAAAATCAAAGACCCCGCTGCAAGCAACGGGGTATCAAACTTGCAGCGCTGCAGAGCAGCGGGGTATTTGACCCTCGCGGCAGTCGCCAAATGTCTGCAAGCAGCCACTTGGCTCGTTGCTAGCGGGAATAAACCTTTCCTTGCATATCTATCTTGCTGACTGCTTTTCGAGTTAGATTCAGCAATGTCTGATCCGCCTTAAAATACACGGATTCTAACCAGGGATGAAATTCCGTCAATATATCGGGCGCAACATCATGATATGCAGTCTCTGTAGAAACAACGGCGTCGAAAATCTCAAGTTGTTCCGCTTGCAAAATCAATTTATTTTTCTAGTCAATCCAGTTCAGCCCGGCTGAACAAATCCAAAATTAAGGCTTTATCTTCACACGCCTGCTTGAAGCGGAGAATAAAGTCTGCCAGCGCTTCTTTATCTTCTGAATACGCACAAAACATACCTGCTTCTGGGTCAAAGTTGATTTTTTCCTGCAGTTTTGGACACTTTTCATACAAAAACACCTGAGCCAGGCTGCCCCAATCATAACCATTGCCAATAAAACCCTCATCCGCACGAGTATCAAAAACTTCATGCAGATATCCTCCTGTTTCGCTTAATTCGCTTAAGCAAACAGACGCATCAGCATCTCCCTCCACCCAATAGAAAGGTGCAATTTCTTTTTCAAACTGTTTTTTGTTTTCCATTTTCATTCTCCTTCCGGTTTTCTTTATGTACAGCTTCTGGACAAGCTGGCAGTTATCGAAAATCTAATGATATTGTGAAAGATACGACTCCAATCGTTCCAGTAGCATTCCTTTCATCATATCAGAATTACACTTTTTGATTAAGTTCTTATATTTTTCTAATTCACCCGGTTTATCCTGCAAATCACGGTTCGATATATAGCTTTCTATACAGTGCAAGAGTGACCATTCTACTCCAGCCATTCGGTCAGTAGGGCAGCACTTTATCAAAACTTCCGCTTCTTCCAATGTAATAGGCTGTCTGATGGCCACCACAGCATCCTGGTATTCGTCCCACAAATCGAGGATTTCATCCGATGGAAATACGTCATCTTCCGGACACCCGCCGTCTTCAAAACCTTCCGGCGGCGCTCCTAATCTTTGTATTTTCAATACAGCATCCTGCATATTGTTATCCTCCTTAAATCCCGATTATCATTTGATAATTTTTAATGGAAATATTATCTGTTCTATTTTGTGATTAAAATATCCGCCAACCCTTGAAAACACGAAATTTATCGCAGGTGAGCTTTCCCTTAAAGTTTCCCTTGTGTTATATCTTTCCACAGGGCATTTCAAACCCTGATAAGGGCAAAATGAGGGAAACAAAATCACATGAAACATTATAACACAGATGATATAGGAATTGGTAAACTGTTTGAACAGAACTTATGCTGCATATCTTCCTATTGTCGCCGCCTGCCGTCCCGATTGGGATAAACATACTGTCAAAAGAAAGACTTTTTGCCTGATTTCGGTTATGCAGCAGGCTTTTCTTCGATCCGAAATGACATCAGTGATACTTGATATTGATTTGAGTAAATTTGATTATAAAAGCTAAGTTTTCCGTTTGCCGTTTGATACAGCAAACACGACATAAGAATGCCCCTGAATATCTCGATGGAACGTATTAGGTAGAGCAAGGTTGGCTTGGCAAAAGCCGGCCTTGGAAATCTAAGAATATGAAAGTCTCTCTTTTGGACAATAGATGACCAACGTTTGTAGCAGTACGAAAAAAATACCGCCAACAAGGTATTGCTACAACTATGCATCAAGAAAGTATGTTGCTTACAAATGATCAAGATTTTGTGCTTAATGTTACTGGTATCAATAATAATGCCTATTCAATGTTATACGAGTATCGGATTTGAGAAATTTAAGCGTATTCCAGAAAAACACGGTAAGCAAAAGGATTTTTATGAGAAGATTTTTATGTGGTATTGCCGCAAATATTTGGCATGAAATTTACTGGCAAACTGCATAAGAACTGCCAGCAGAAAATCTACTGGCAGAAAAAATTTATATTTTTTGAGACTGTTTGTTTCAATTGTCTACTTGACGGGGAGCAGCTCATTGCCGGCCCCTCGGCTCTTTTTCATTTTTATGAGAATCAGAAAGCATATTTGCAGCAAGAAAAACCATCTTCTGCAATTGCCTATACTTATTGTGGCTGGCTGCTCTTAATCCTGTTATAAGCAAAAGACAATGCCAGCCCAATTATCGCAAATATCAATGCAATAAGAAAAACATCCCTGTAATCTTTCGTCTGTTGGAATATTTTGCTTACAATCATCGGCCCCGCCAAACCAGCTGCATTGAAACCGATAAACATAATTCCATAATTTACACTGGCATTTTTAGAACCGAACTGTGCCGCAGTAAAGCTTGGATAAACTCCCATAAATGAGCCAAAACATAATCCTACCATACAGATTCCTATATAAAACAGCTGCGTATTCCCATTACCGCTGATATAAAGGATGCCCATTGCTGCTGCAGCGGCGACAAATACCACTCTTAACGTCCTGATACAGCCAATTTTATCCGATACTACTCCTGCCGCAACCCTGCCGCATGTATTAAACAAAGCTAATACAGACACAACAATTGCTGCGTTTGCAGGCGTCATGCCAAGCATCGTCTGTGCAATGTTCGATGCTTGTGAAATCGCCATCATGCCAAGAACCGCGCCGAAAAAGAGCATAATGAGCATATTATAAAAAATAGGTTCACGAAGCATTTCTTTCCAATTTCGGTCAACTGCCTGACTTAGCTTGTGAGGTTCCTTTTCTTTTATCGGAGGTGTCCAATGATCCGGCTGAAATCCATCCGGGCATTTAACGATCAACTGTGAAAAAACGCCTACAACAATAATTATCACAACACCCATGACAAGAAAGGCTTTACTTACCCCCCAACTGTTCTATCAAAGCATTGGCGATCGGCGGTATGATCACAGAAGATATCCCATAGGACGCTGTTGCGATTCCTCCGATCAGTCCTGCCTTATCTGGGAAAAATTTTACAGAATTACTAATCGTACATCCATATGCAAGACCCATTGCAAGACCGCTGAATAACCCATATCCGACGATAAGCGTAAAAATATTAGATGCAAATCCACAAAGAACAAACCCAAATCCAAATAAAATGCCTCCAATAAAAATTACCCATTTGGGCCCTACTGTCTTATCAAGGAATCCAGCGGCTATCATAGTAAGAAAACCCAAGCCGTTTCCCACGGAGAACACAATCGATAAATCTGCCGCTGTCATTTCGTTGCCTGTTATCCCGGCAAGCTGTACTGCCATCGGCTCAGCGAATACACTCCATGCATAAAGCGCGCCGATGCACAAATTGATCACACAGCTTGCCAGCAATACAAGCCAGCGTCTCTTTGTTAAATTACTATTATCTGCCTTTATCATAAGCCTCTCTTTTCATCTTATATCTTGAATTAAAAATTTCCGGTACACATCTCATAGCATCATCTGAAAAGACATCACGTAAACAGCCTATTTCAGCGGCGCTTACAAGGTATCGGCCGTTTTGGACATCTTGGCTTTACGGCGCCTGCCCGAACGATGGCATCTTCTTCGCAAGCGTCCATACACGCTCCGCACTGTATACATTCCTGTTGGTTTATAATATGGACAAACTTATCTTTTCCAATAATCGCTTCTTCATCACAGGCATCCATGCACTCGCCGCATCCGCTGCATTTCTCAGCAAGGATATGATATGTCATAAACTTTTTGCATACGCCAGCTCTACATCCTTTTTTGCTAATGTGGTCTTCAAAGTCCTTTCGGTATGTTTCGATTGCCGTTAGAACTGCATCTGCAATTTCTTCCCCAGTCTCACAAAGCGACTGCGTCTTCATCATTTCACAAAGTTTTTGCATCTGTGCCAGATCTGTACTTTTTCCCTTTTTCTCTGTAATATCTCCAAGAATCATCTGAAGCTGCGTGACTCCTTCATTTCCAAAGACGCATTTTCCACATTTTGTACACTCATTCTCAGAGACAATTCCAATCAGAGTGTTTACAACGCACTCTGTATAACCTAGATGATGGATTCTATCTGACAAGTTCATATTACAGGTACCTCCTAATATTCATTCCATAGCTTTGGCCTGCTAAGCCCAAGCCTCAGATCGCACTGCAGGCATCGGTCAGCTTCACTTTGTGCCTGTTCACAAGTAAACGGCTGCTCTACAAGGGAGAAATCCTTTCTTCTTTCAGCTGCCTCCTTGACTGCAGGTTCCACCCTTTTCCGTTGTGCAAATCCTTCCGCCTGTCCAAGATATGCAGTTGGAATCTCATCTTCTAACAGCTTTTCGCTGATATCTCCGTCTCCTCCCAGATACAGATCCATCTGCTCTGCCGCTTTACGTCCTGCAGCGATTGCTTCAATCACAGACTTCGTCCCTGTCACAACGTCGCCTGCCGCGAATACGCCTTTGATGCTTGTCCTTAGATTCTCATCTGCCTGGATATATGGACCATGTGTCAGAGCAAGCTCCATTTGTTCTGTTCCTTCTGGCTTCTGTCCTACCGCAAAGATCACATTGTCAACCGATACCACCTGATTACTGCCTTCGACCAGTTCCATGACTGCCCTTCGGTTTTCATCAAAGTAGAACCTGTCGATCTTTTGAAGCTCCACACCTTCGGCCTTGTCCGTTCCAACAATTCGAAGGAACGAATGTGCCGGATGAAGAATAATCCCTTCCTGTCTGCCTTCCTCAATCTCGTCTGGGGTAGACGTCATCTGTGCCTCACTCTCCAGATAAGCTATATGAACCTCCTGTGCTCCCAGCCTGATAGCAGTTCTGGCACAATCATATGCAACATTACCGCCGCCAAGGACCATGACTTTCTCTCCCACTGGAAGGGGTGTTTTCTTCCTTGCATTTTTAAGGAAGTCTGCATTCACATACACGCCTGGAAGGTCATTGCCTTCTATCGGCAGTTTTGTCCCCTGATGTGTTCCTATAGCGACAAGTACTGTATCATAACCCTGTTCCAATAATTCCTTTGGCTTAGGGGCATCCATCCCGGTCTTTAGCTGAAAGCCTGCTTCTAGCATCACAGCAATCTCCCGATCCAAAAGCTCGTCCGGCAGTCGGTAGGATGGGATTCCATAACGGCACTGGCCCCCTGCTTGATCATTCTTTTCAAAAACAGTAACGTCGTGCCCCTTCTTTGCCAGATAATATGCCGCAGTTAAGCCAGCCGGACCAGCACCGATGACTGCCGCTTTTTTTCCTGTAGGAACATCCTTTCTGACAAAGTCTTTCCATCGTCCGCTGTCGTTTCCTGCTGCGGCACGTTTTAACTTGCAGATTGAAATCGGCTCATTTAATTCCCCTCGTTTACATTCGTTCTCGCAGGCATGTGTACAGATGCTCCCTAATGTCTCTGGAAATGGTACCTTCTGGCGTACTACGGCCGTAGCTTTCTCGAAATCTCCTTCCTTGATGTACCGGATATAGCGTGGGATATCTATATGCGCCGGACAAGTACTCCTGCAAGGTACGATATTCTCGTCATAGGAACGCTCCTCCTTCATAATTTTCACCTGATCCATGATAGAGCCTGTTGGACAGACTTCGATGCATGCCCCGCAAAAACGGCAGCCTGCGTCTATTAGGGATTTTCCTCCCGAAATTCCAGCCCGAATCCCTGACGGAGTCTGAATATAGTCTAAAACTTTGACTCCCCGTAACTCCTGGCAGGCACGGATACATCTTCCGCAGCGTACACATCTGGTAAACAGATGTGAAATCAAAGGATTACTGTCATCATTGGCTGTGCTTCTGGATTTCTTTCTCCACTCTTGCGGGCTGACGCCCATATACTGATACATGGACTGTAATTCACATTTACCATACTTTGGACATCCTGTACAGTCAGCAGGGTGGGTTGCCAGAATCAGCTCCATCGCCATCTTCCTAACTTCTGATGACACCGGACCGTTGATCGTGATTTCCATCCCTTCCCTCACTTGCGTTTTACATGCCGCAACTGCGCCTTCTTCTCCCACAACCTCTACTGAACACAGCCTGCAGCCCCCTTTTGCCTCTAAATCCGGATGACTGCACAGATGCGGGATAAAAATATCCGCCGCAAGCGCAGCTTCTAAAATACTCTGTCCTTCGAACGCTTCTATCTGTTTTCCATCAATCGTAATCTTCATATCAGTTACCATTCCTTAATATTCAAAATCATCCAGCTGTGCAGCCGCATTTTCTCCGGCAATACGTCCGCTGTTTAGACAAAATCCCATCGTGTTTCCTGAAAGGATAAAAGGATAGCTGTCCCCAAAAATATTGCATGCATCTGTTCCTACGCAGTATAACCCTGGAATCACTTTTGCATCCTGTGTAAGAACTTGTGTCTTATGATTGATCTTCACTCCGCCCAATGAACCATAGGCTCCCACATTCTGTCTGCAGCAGTAAAACGGCGCTTTTGTGATAGGCTGCATATAGCGTCTGTCTTTTTCAAATATTTCATCAAATCCGCTGTCGCACATCTCATTATACTCTTCTACCTGTGCCTTCAAGCCTTCCACATCAATCCCTGCTTTTTCTGCCAATTCCCCGATCGTATCTGCCTGGGTGATCGGCTCGTATCCGTCTGCAAGATCTCTCTCCCACTGCTCGTCAAAATGATCATAAAGATCATGAGGATGTACGTGTGAAACAATGTCCGGTCCTTTTTTCTTATACTTTTTCAACAGTCTGCTGTCAAAAATAGAAAATGCGATGCAGCCAGGCTGTGCCGTAATCGCGTTTTCAGTAAATGTCGTATTCCCAATCTGATCCTCTGGCATAAAACGATCTCCGTTTTTGTTCACCCACAGACATGGCTGGCGAAATGCCCCATCCAAAATAAAATGATTCATATTGTCCGGCAGCTGATACATCAGCTCCATGCTGCAAGGTACTTTCCCTGCGCCAGCTTCCCAAGCCATCTTGATCCCGTCGCCCTTCATCCCTGGAATCGCAAAATTAAAAATCGTTTTTCCGAATTCATACCCTGTTTCTTCCTGGATCATCTTTGGATTATCGCCGAATCCTCCGGTAGCTATGATTACAGAAGTAGCCCTTGCCTGCACTTCTTCGCCATCTTTTGTCTTCGCTATAACACCGACAGCTTTTCCATCTTCCATAAGAATCTTGGATACCGGAGTCTCAAACATAAATTCAACGCCTAATTCTACTGCACGCTCTGTCATCTTTTTTGTCATAGATGTGGCCGCACGCGGCCCTGGCACTCCGCCGCCCTCTGGCCTGCATACATGCCAGGTAAATTCCCCGTCGGAATATGCCCTGGTATCTTCCGGCGCACTGAATGCTCTTTGAACCCCTGCGAACTCTACACCCATGTCGATCAGCCAGTCAATTGTCTCTCCAGACTTGAAATAGTAGTCTCTTACCATGCGTGCATCTACACGATAATGCGTGAAATACATATGTTTGCGAAATGCCTCTCCAGGAGTGAGAGAAATCATCTGCTCTCTTTGGATTCTGGACCCAACGCCTAACGGGCCCATTCCCATATTGGCTGCTCCGCCTGTAGTACTTGCCTTCTCAAAGGTCAGTACCCTGGCCCCGTTCTCTGCTGCCGCGATGCTTGCCGCCAAACCGGATAATCCTGCTGCCACAACAATAATATCTGTTTCCATCTGTTTCATCGTAAAACCTCCTCATCTTTTTATATTGTTTGAAACTGCTTTTCTTCGTACTTCTTTAGCCTTTCTTGAACGATTTTGCGATTATCCACATTTGCATAGAAACCGCCCTGCGTTTGTGCAATTTCTTCTAAATGCTTTGCTCGTCCCTCTACCGTCGTTCTATCTTTTAACAGCCCGTCTTTTTGAATCACAAATTTCCATTTTCCATCTTCTGTCTTATCCAGTATTCCTCCTGCACCGCATACCTGACATTCGATCGGATAATGGAGACCGTCCCACTGTTTTTCTCCTAACACCAGCGCATTCGAATGACAATTCGGGCACCATCCCATATCTTCTTCTCCGAGCCATTTGCGTTCTGCTACAGGCGTTTGTACTGCAGTCATGATATTTTCTCCCAGCTTTCTTGCGCGGGCAATTAAGTCATCATCTAAAAGACATTGTGCCTTGCCTGGTACTCTGGTTGCCAAAAGCATATCAACTACCTTCATATCCGTTGTAAACATCGTCGCCTGCAGTCCTTCCAACGCCATGGACTGCCAGGAACGCGTGGAACCGCCTACTGCGATCAATCCGGCAACCCGATCCTTATGTTCAATAGCGCCGATGGTTTCCAAAAAAGCAGTCTCATAGCTTAAGCTTCTATGTGCAAATGTAAGGTATGTGCTGGCAGGCATCAGATCATAGGTAGGTACAGAATAGATGACCGCATCCTGCGCAAGCATTACATCCATAATTTTTTTCTTATCGTCTTTATCATCCAGCACGCAGCCTGCATTTTTTCCCTGTGACATCCCTTTTGTGCAAAAAGTACACCCTGTGCAGTCCAAAATCTTGTAGTCCTTTAGATTGATCATGGTAACTTCCGCTCCTGCTTCTTCACAGTACATCAGAGCTTCTTTTAACAAAATCTCACTATTGCTGTTCTTTCTTCCTGCTGCAATTCCCATTACTTTGATTGACATATTCATCCCCCTCTTTTCTTCCAATATGAAGTTCTATCTCTTATCCGCTGCACCACCGATACGCTATGCAACCGCATATTCCTGTGTATCGGCATAGCATAAAACAGGCGTATGAGCTGCTTTCTCCCATACGCCTGAATGTTGTTAGCTATCTGCTTTCCCATTCGAACCAAATAGCATTATCTTTTCTTTTACAACTTTTTTCATCTCAGCAATCTCATATGGAATGAGTCCCATCATAGATTTTTCTCCTGCTGCGATTCCAGCTTCTACCCCGCGTTTACCTGCTTTATCAATATCTGTAAAAATATTTACTTTCAGCACTCCAAGCTTTACTGCTTTTCGGAAATCGTCATCTGAAAGACCAGAACCGCCGTGGAGTACTAATGGAAGATTTGTCATTTCAGAAATCACCTGAATCCGATCAAAATCTAATTTAGGCGTATGCATAATCTCCATGCGCATTGCCAACAGCAATAGCCAAAGAATCAACGCCTGTTTTGCTTACAAAGTCTAAAGCTGTCTTAGGATCTGTAAAATAATCGCTTGGATTCTCTAATTTCCCTGCGCCTGCATTATCTCCGACATGGCCTAGTTCCCCTTCTACGGTCACACCCATGGCATGACAGATTCTTACAATTTCAGCTACTTTCTCTACATTTTCTTCGTAAGAAGCAGTCGAGCAGTCGTACATAATGGATGAAAAGCCAAACTTTAAAGCTTCTATGCACCTGTCAAATGTCAGACCATGATCATAATGAACACAGACTGGGACACTCGCTTTTTTTGCCATTGGAATCAAATATTCTGCTACTCTTTCTAGTTCCATCGCAGGAAGAAGAACTTCCGCTGTCCCTACCATGACCGGCGCACGCAATTCTTCCGCCGTCTCGATCACAGCCCGCGCCATTTCAACATTGACTGCATTAAAAAAGCCGACACCGTAGCCACATTCCTTTGCAGGAAGTAAGATATCATTCATATTTACTAACATCATTCCACCCCTTTTTTGATCAAGGCATATTTTTCTGCCAGCCCTGGTTTATTTTTTCCCGCAGTTCATCAAATGACTTTAATCCACTTAAAGCATCATAAGAAGCTACACAAGATGCTCCGGTCGCTGCCGCCAAATGCAGCGATTCTTCCAAAGAACTGCCCTCTAACATTGCTGTTAAAAAAGCCGCTATACTTGTATCTCCGGCTCCTGTTCCTGATATTATTTTATCCGGAACATAGCTTCTTTCAAAGCCTTCCATACTCGCCCATTTCTCAGGGTCCAGCATCAAATCTCCCCCGATTGTCTGCAGTACTTCTTCGTTTGCCGTCCGATAATAGATTCCCGGTGCGCCGCACTTGATCAAAAGAACCTTTGCGCCCAGTTCCATACATCTGTCTGCCAATGGCCTGATATCTGTCTTGATATCTAGTATTTCTGTGATATCTCCTCCATTGGCCCTCCTCTGCCAGTCTTCAAAACGCTCCCGATCCAGCATAAAGCATAGTTCTTCCACACTTGGAACAAAGAAGTCCACAAAAGGCAGCACCTTTCTTAAAATCTTTTCCCAGTCAGCCCTTCCGGCTTCTGACGCCGCATCAACCGCTGCCATATCCATTGATGTTGCAATACCAGCCTCCTTCATCCGTCTCATAAGCTCTACAAGCTCTGCTCCGTCATCTTCATACATAGCTTTCATAAGCGGCGGATATCCGAAATGAAACAGCGACACATCTTTTAATTGATCCTTTGGAATATCATCTGCCCGAAATGCATTATTTGCCCCTGGGTTGTGCAAAAAGATCCGGTCGATGCCAGGGACTGCAATTACTACAGAATATGATGTTACTAACTGATCCGAAACAAGCATTCCTGACTCTGCGTTATACTTCTTTAATATGTTTAGAACCATATCTCCAAATGCATCTTTTCCAATCTGTCCCATCAGCATAACGTCAGCGCCTAAAATCTTCATAGCCAACCCTGTATTTGCAACCGAACCACCGGTATGTACATCTGCTTCTTTCATTTCTACCAGCTTACCCGGAGATAGAACATCCTCAAGATGTTCTATCTTTGTCCCTGGAAAGACCGGCGTAATATCAAGGCAGATATGACCTGCTGCTATTACTTTCTTCTTCATCAGACTTTGTTATTCTACCCCCATAAGAAGATTCATTACATACATCTCAAGACTTTCAAAGTCGCGGTTTAAGACACATTTCTTTTGGAAATCATAATCAAATTTGTCAACCTTTTCCTCCAAAGCTTTAAAGATCTTCAGACTGTTTTCCAGATGCTTGTAACTGTCTTCATCCTTTGTTGTACGCATTGCCTTTACATCAAGGCCGACATACTCACCATGGTCACCATATCCATTTTCTTTTAATACCTTAACCTGGTTGAATGCTGCGCGAAGATTTTCCACGCCAAAGGATTTATCCTGATCATAGCGGATACCGTTTTGGTCATTCAAGTGAACTGTCATCAGCTTATTCATTGCCAGTGCAAATCCGATTTCATGAGCTGGATCTAATCCTGCGAGGATTGCATGGGCGCTCTCCAAATTTCCGCCGACACGGGCCGGATCAATCGTTGCTGCTGAAATTGCCATTACATGTCCCATTGTCCCGCAAATACTTCTGTCAATCGGCTCATTTGGCTTAGGCTCGATACAAATGCGGATCTTTGGATCGTACTTTAACATTTTATTAATTGCCTCTATTAACATTTTTGTTGCCCATACTGGTGATTTTGATTCTGCACATAAAGTACCTTCTCTTGCAAGCCATAATACCACCAGATCGGTTCCTAATTCATTTGCAATATCAATCGAACGGTAAGCCCGCCACATTGCATATTCTCTGTCTTCTTCGGATGTGCTCATAAATCCGCCGTCAATGGTATGTTTGTCCATCCAGATTCTTGGCGCTACAAATTCAGCCTTTAAGTTGTAGATCGGAAGAGCGTCGTGTAGGGAAAGAGTGTGACCTGAAGTGTGGG
>CANDJR010000090.1 GCA_947385105.1 uncultured Eubacterium sp. | reverse complement strand
CCCCACTTCAGGTCACACTCTTTCCCTACACGACGCTCTTCCGATCTATGAGAATACAAAAGAAATCGTGTCGTATCTCGATTCATTGAACGAAGGAAGAATGAGGTTTTTCATAAGATGTCAGATAAGATATCAGAAAATATATCAGATAATATGTCAGAAGCAACACCAATGATGCAGCAATATATAAAAGTCAAAGAAGACTATCAGGACTGCATTTTATTTTACCGGCTGGGGGACTTTTATGAGATGTTTTTTGACGATGCACTTTTAGCATCCAAAGAACTGGAGCTTACCCTTACTGGGAAAAACTGCGGCTTAAACGAACGTGCCCCAATGTGTGGTGTACCTTATCATGCAGTCGATGGGTATTTAAATAAATTAGTAGCCAAAGGATATAAGGTCGCTATTTGTGAACAGGTTGAAGACCCAAAACAAACGCGGGGAATTGTAAAGCGTGAAGTGATAAGGGTTGTGACGCCAGGTACCAATACGAATATGCAGGCATTAGACGAATCCCGCAACAATTATATTATGGCAGTCGTATATCTTGCCGGACGGTATGGGCTTTCAATTGCAGATGTAACAACTGGTGATTATTATGCAACAGAAGTAGAAACAGAACAGAAATTAATCGATGAAATTAACAAATTTACACCGTCAGAAATTATTTGCAATGACGCCTTTTATATGAGCGGTGTAGATATTGAGGATATCCGCAGCCGGTTAAAAATCAGTATTTCTTCACTAGAAGCTTGGTATTTTTCAGATGAGACAGCTTTAAAAGCGCTGCTTTTGCACTTTCATGTAAACAGTGTGGAAGGGTTAGGACTAAAAGATTATCCGTATGGTACGATTGCAGCTGGGGTATTATTAAAATATTTATATGAAACGCAAAAGATATCGCTGGAGCATATGTCTGCTATCCGCCCTTATACAACAGATATGTTTATGGTGATTGACAGTTCTACCAGACGTAATCTGGAGTTAGTAGAAACAATGCGGGAAAAGCAAAAGCGCGGTTCCCTGCTATGGGTATTGGACAAGACAAAAACGGCAATGGGCGCGCGGATGCTGCGCTCTTATGTGGAGCAGCCGTTAATTAACTGCACAGATATGGGAAAACGCTATGATGCTATCGAGGAATTAAATAAAAGCTTAATTGACCGAGAGGAATTTCGGGAATATTTAAGCCCAATCCACGACCTGGAACGCCTTATTACACGCGTGACTTACCAAACAGCAAACCCAAGAGATTTGCTGGCTTTGCGTAATTCTATCCAAATGCTTGTACCAATCAAACAAATTTTAAGCAATTTCCACAGTTTTTTGCTGCAGGAAATATTAGAAGAAATGGACACGTTAGAAGATGTCTATGAACTAATCGACAGTGCGATCCTAGAGGATGCTCCGATTTCGATACGCGACGGCGGGATTATCAAAGACGGATACCAAAAAGAGATTGACAAATTGCGGGAAGCGCGTACAAATGGCAAGACGTGGTTAGCTGATTTAGAAAAGAAAGAGCGTGAAAAAACAGGGATTAAGAACTTAAAAATTAAGTATAATAAAATATTTGGCTATTATTTAGAAGTTACCAATTCCTACAAAAATCTAGTGCCTGAGCACTATTTACGCAAGCAGACACTGGCAAATGCCGAACGTTACATTACACCGGAATTAAAAGAGCTGGAAGATATGATTTTGGGAGCAGAGGATAAGCTGGTCATACTCGAATATGACGATTACTGCGAGATCCGTAAAAAAATAGCTGCGCAAGTCATTCGCATCCAGCAGACAGCAAAGGCAGTCGCTACGCTTGATGTATTAATCTCATTTGCAGTCGTTGCAGATGAAAACCATTATTGCAGGCCAAGCTTAAATGAATCTGGTACGATTGATATTAAAGAAGGCCGTCATCCGGTTGTAGAAAAGATGATTAACCATGATTTGTTTATTACAAACGATACATATCTTGATAATGGAAACAAACGCATTTCGATTATTACAGGCCCAAATATGGCTGGCAAATCTACTTATATGCGACAGACCGCACTCATTGTCATGATGGCGCAAATGGGCAGCTTTGTTCCGGCAAAATCTGCAAATATTGGAATTGTAGACCGTGTCTTTACAAGGGTGGGGGCATCCGACGATTTGGCAAGCGGACAGAGCACCTTTATGGTAGAAATGAATGAGGTGGCAAATATTTTGCGCAGCGCTACGAGTAAAAGTTTATTGATTTTAGACGAGATTGGACGCGGCACGAGTACATTTGATGGATTAAGCATTGCCTGGGCAGTTGTAGAACATATTTCTAATCCAAAGCTTTTAGGTGCAAAGACACTGTTTGCCACTCATTATCATGAATTGACGGAATTAGAAGGAAAGCTGGATAATGTCAATAATTACTGTATTGCAGTAAAAGAAAAAGGCGATGATATTGTTTTTTTAAGAAAAATTGTAAAAGGCGGAGCTGATAAAAGCTATGGCATCCAGGTCGCAAAGCTTGCCGGTGTGCCGGAAAGTATTATACAGCGGGCAAAGGAATTAGTGGACGAGCTAAGTGCAAACGATATTACAGAGATTGCGAAAAGCCTTGGCGTACAAGGTACAGGAAAGCCAAAGAAAAGGATGAAAAAGCCAGATGAGGTAGACTTAGAACAGATCTCATTGTTTGATGCAGTAAAGGATGATGATATTATCGATCAGCTTAGGAGCTTAGATATCAACGCCATGACGCCTATGGAGGCGATGATAAAGCTGAATGAGCTGCATAATAAAGTAAAAAACCGCTGGCAGTGCCCGTAACTTGTTTGCACTTGCAGGCAGCAGTTTTTTTGGAATTTATGGCAAGATAGGGGGTTTTTATGCCTGATATACAAGTATTAGATGAGCATACCATTGATCGGATAGCAGCTGGTGAGGTGGTAGAACGTCCGTCTTCTGTTGTTAAGGAGTTGGTGGAGAATGCGATTGACGCTGGAGCAACCGCAATTACAGTAGAAATAAAAGAAGGAGGCACCTCGCTTGTACGGGTTACTGATAATGGGCAGGGAATCCCAAAGGAGCAGGTGCCTCTTGCTTTTTTGCGGCATGCTACAAGCAAAATACGAAACGCGCAGGATTTGTTAACGGTATCGTCTCTTGGCTTTCGCGGCGAGGCTTTAGCAAGTATTGCCGCAGTAGCGCAGGTAGAATTTATTACAAAGACAATGTCAGAGCTGACAGGGACAAAATATGTGATAGAAGGCTCAAAAGAAAAAAGTATGGAAGATATCGGTGCGCCGGAAGGCACAACGTTTCTTGTGCGGAACTTATTTTACAATACGCCTGCCAGGAAAAAGTTCTTAAAATCGCCGCAGACAGAAGCAGCTGCTATTAGTACGCTGTTAGAGCGGCTTGCCCTGTCCCATCCAAACATTTCCTTTCAATTGATTTCCAATAACCAGCCTAAGCTGCATACAAATGGAAATGCAAATCTTAAGGACATGATTTACCATATTTATGGCAGGGATACAGCATTAGGCGTGCTGCCAATCCATTTTGAGCATCCCCTGTTTTCTGTCGATGGATTCATAGGAAAGCCGCAGATAGCACGCGGAAACCGTACTTATGAAACATATTTTCTAAATGGCAGATATATCAAGAGTACATTAATATCCAAAAGCATTGAGGATGCATACCATAACTATTTAATGAAGCATCAATATCCGTTTACTGTGCTTTTGATTACAATGCAAAAAGAGCTCATAGATGTCAATGTGCATCCGTCAAAAATGGAGGTGCGTTTTCACAAAAGCGAGGAAATTTATCAGGCATTGACGCAGGCTGTCAAACATGCTTTCACACATACAGATATGATTCCGGAAGTACTGCACAGTACAAACAAGAAATCAGCGCAAGCGCAAATTCCAATCAAGCGCCGTCCAGAGCCATTTGAAAAAAACCGTCTGGCAGCAATTGCAAAAGCTGTGCAAAAAGACAGTCCATATGAGCCAAAATATGATCTAAAAAACAAGTTAAAATACGCTCAAGACCAGCCGCAGGCAGGCACACGAATTAACCAGGATACAGCAATACAGGATACAAAAATTCAAGATGCTGGAACTCAAGATACAGCAATACAGGATACAAAAATACAAAATACAGAAATACAAGATACAAAAATACAAGATGCTGGAATTCAGAATCTTGAGTTTCAAACTACTGAAAATCAAGATATAAAAATACAAAATGCAAGAATACAAGATACAGCAATACAAACTGCTGAAAATCAAGATACAAAAATAAAAAATGATACAAAAATCTTAGATACTTTAAAAACATCACTAGACACAGAAACAGTTCCAGCGACAGCAAAATCCTTAGATAGATACAGCAGCCTGCTGGACACTTATGAACAGCTGACGCTTGCAGAAGAAACGCTGTACCATGCAGATTTTATGCAGGAGGCAAAGAAACATAATTATACGATGATTGGACAGCTGTTTGATACGTACTGGCTTGTCCAGGTAGAAAATGAATTGTTTATTATTGATCAGCATGCTGCGCATGAAAAAGTATTGTATGAGAAAATGATGAAGCAGCTTGCGGAAAAAGAATTTTTTTCCCAGCAGCTAAGCCCGCCTGTTATTGTTACATTGAATATGCAGGAAGAAACATTCTTACACAAATACGAAGAACAGTTTCGCCGTATTGGGTTTGAAGTAAGTGCTTTTGGGGGCAGGGAATATTCCATTCATGCAGTACCTGCAAACTTATATCAGATCAATGCAAAGGAATTGTTTCTTAATATGCTGGACGGGCTGGTGCAGGATACCGGGCGGCATACGCCGGAAATTATTTTAGAAAAAATAGCATCTATGTCCTGTAAAGCAGCAGTCAAAGGAAACCAGCGCCTCTCCCGGATGGAAAGTGAGCAGCTGCTGGCAGACTTACTGCTGTTAGAAAATCCATATCATTGTCCGCATGGACGCCCGACAATTATTGCTATGTCCAAAACAGAAATTGAAAAAAAATTCAAACGAATTGTATAAAGAAAACGCAAAGAGGTAACAGAACGTGAAAAAACCATTCATAATCCTGGCTGGCCCAACTGCTGTAGGCAAAACAGACTTATCGATTCAATTGGCAAAACAAGTAAATGGCGCCATTATATCTGCGGATTCTATGCAGGTATATCGATATATGGACATTGGTTCAGCAAAAATTAAACCTTCTATGATGCAGGGCATCCGCCACTATATGCTGGATCAGTATTTACCGGATGAAGAATTTAATGTTGTCCGATTCCAGCAGGATGCAAAAAAATGTATGCAGGAAATTTATGCTGACGGCAAGCTGCCGATTTTGGCAGGCGGGACAGGATTTTATATCCAGGCACTATTATATGATATCGATTTTTCGAAACAAGATTCTGACGGCGCTTACCGCAGACAGCTCGAACAAGCGGCAGATACGCACGGTGTGCAGTATTTGCATCAGATGTTAGCTGCGCGGGATCCGGTTTCAGCTGCTAATATACATGCCAACAACCGCAAACGTATCATTCGCGCACTGGAATTTTATCAGTTGACAGGAAGGCAAATATCTGAGCATAATAAAGAAGAACGGCAAAAAACCTCTCCGTATCAATTTGCCTACTTTGTCCTAAATGATAAGCGCGAGCGCCTATACGAGCGCATTGACAGCCGGGTAGATGAAATGATTGCAAACGGGCTGGTTGAGGAAGTAAGAAGTCTAAAGGAAATGGGCTATACGCCTGATTTGGTTTCGATGCAGGGACTTGGCTACAAGGAACTGTTTCCTTATCTGGAAGGGGAAACCACATTAGAAGAAGCCGTAAGAATCATTAAGCGCGATACGAGACATTTTGCAAAACGCCAGCTTACGTGGTTTCGACGGGAAAAAGAGGTAATATGGGTGAATAAAGATGCGTTTTCTTATGATAACGACAAAATTTTATCTTATATGAATGCTATACTTCGGGAGAAAGGAATGATAGATCACAATGAATGCGAGTAATAGCGCAAATAGCTCAAAAGAAAAACTAATACAAGCTTATGCGTCCATGGGAATTAGCCCCAAGGTAGCTGCATTTGGAGAAACGATTGCAGAACAATTACAGGAACGGTTTGCAAAGATCGATGAAACGGCACAGCTGAACCAGTTAAAAGTTATCCATGCGATGCAAAAGCACAAAGTCAGCGCCGCATGCTTTGAGCAAAGCAGCGGCTATGGATACGATGATTTTGGCAGGGATACATTAGAAAAAGTCTATGCTGAATGTTTTCACACACAGGATGCACTGGTACGCCCGCAGATCACTTGCGGGACACATGCGTTAGCATTAGCGCTTATGTCAAACTTACGGCCAGGCGACGAGCTGTTATCGCCTGTGGGCAAACCATATGATACGTTAGAAGAAGTGATCGGCATCCGTCCGTCCAAAGGCTCTTTGGCAGAATACGGCATTACGTATCAGCAGGTAGATTTACGTGCGGATGGCAGTTTTGATTATGACGGAATCAAACAGGCGATCAATGAAAAGACAAAATTAGTAACGATCCAGCGCTCCAAAGGATATCAGGCAAGGCCAACTCTTTCTACAGCAGCCATTGGAGAGCTGATAGCTTTTATAAAGGCAAGGAAACCGGATATCATCTGTATGGTAGATAACTGCTATGGAGAATTTGTTGAGCTTTTAGAGCCGTCCGATGTCGGGGCGGACATGATCGTTGGCTCATTAATCAAAAATCCGGGCGGCGGGCTGGCGCCGATTGGCGGCTATATTGCAGGCACAAAAGAATGTGTAGAAAACGCAGCCTATCGTCTGACATCCCCAGGGCTTGGCAAAGAGGTCGGCGCTTCACTAGGCGTCATACAGTCATTTTACCAAGGGCTGTTCCAAGCTCCGGTTGTAACGGCAGGCGCTTTAAAAGGTGCGATTTTTGCTGCATCTATCTATGAAAAGCTGGGGTTTGATGTTCTCCCAACCGCTGCACAGCCGCGCTATGATATTATCCAGGCAGTTACGCTAAGATCACCGGAACGCCTTCTTGCTTTTTGCGAAGGCATCCAGGCAGCGGCGCCGGTTGACAGCTTTGTAACGCCGGAGCCGTGGGACATGCCAGGGTATGACAGCCAGGTTATTATGGCGGCAGGCGCTTTTGTACAAGGATCATCGATTGAATTAAGTGCAGACGGGCCGCTGCGCGAACCTTATCATGTATATTTTCAGGGCGGGTTAACCTGGTATCATGCAAAACTGGGAATTTTAATGTCTTTACAAAAACTTTATGAGCGAAATCTTGTTAATCACGAATTAATATGTTAAGATAATAAAACTAGGGATTCCTTTTTACCATCAGCCATGCTTTTCTATAGCAAAACCGCGTGTCAAAAAACACGAAGTAAAAGCAGGGCAGACAGCTTGTGAGAGAGAGTAGAAAGGAAAACGAATATGCAAAAACATTTAACCGTAAAAGAGCTCCCGGATTCTGAAAAACCGTATGAAAAATGTATGCATTACGGGCCAAAATACTTATCTGATGCAGAGTTATTGGCGGTGATATTCCGTACTGGTACAAAAGGCAAAACTTCTGTAGAGTTAGCACAGCTTATTCTTGCGCAGGGAAACAAAAACCTTTTAAACCTGTATGATTATACGTACGAGCACCTCATACAAATACCGGGAATTGGACAGGTAAAAGCTGTCCAGTTAAAATGCATTGCAGAAATATCCAGGCGGATTGCAAAAACGGTACGGATAGATCGGATGGTCTTTGACCAGCCGGCTACCATTGCAGATTATTATATGGAAAACCTCAGGCATGAAAAAAAAGAGCGCTTCATGGTATGTATGTTTGACAGCAGCTGCCACTTTTTAGGAGACTGCGTTTTATCAGTTGGCAGTGTTAATGCATCCTTGGTATCTCCCAGGGAGGTATTTATCCAGGCGCTGCAGGCACAGGCAGTATCGATCATTCTTTTGCATAACCATCCAAGCGGAAACCCAAAGCCAAGCCATGCAGATCAACAGATTACAGAACGAATCGCTGCATGCGGAAAATTTTTGCAAATCATGCTTGCAGACCACATTATTATCGGCGATAATAAATATTACAGTTTTAGAGAAAAGGGATTGCTAGATCCCTGATAGGAGACAAAAATGATGTCATCAAATATTTATGGTGTAGATTTAGGGACAGCCAACTTAAAAATCTATTGCAAAGCAAGCGGAACAATCCTAAATGAAAAAAATACTATTGCCATCATCAATAAAAATCAGATGTATGCATATGGTGACAGTGCTTATGCAATGTACGAAAAGGCCCCGGAACAGATTTTAGTTACATTTCCAATCGTAAATGGCGTAATTGCAGATTATAATAACATGCAGGCAATGCTGTTTGAATTTTTGGAAAAAAATACCAAAGGCAAAACACGCGGCGCAGAATTTGTCATTGCCGTGCCGACAGATATTACAAAAGTAGAGAAAAAAGCATTTTCTGATATAATTTCTAAGAGTAAAGCGAAACCGAAAAATGTTCTTCTTTGCGAAAAGCCGATTGCGAACGCAGTAGGGCTTGGTTTAAATGTAAACGAGCCAACTGGCATTATGGTTGTAGATATCGGCGCGGATACGACAGAGATTTCTATTATCTCTCTGGGCGGGCTGGTGTTAAGCCACCTGCTCCATTTTGGCGGAAACCGTCTGGACGAGTCGATTATTAGCTATATTCGAAAAAATTATAACCTCGTCATTGGACGAAAGACTGCCTGCAGCCTTAAGGAAGAACTTTCTTCTGCACTAGAAGGCAGGGACGCTTCTATGGTAATTGTAGGACGCGACGTAGTAAGTGGTTTGCCAATTGAAATGGAGATTACTGCTTCGATTGTATACGAAGCGATTCGTGACCACTTGACGAATATTTGTACAAATATTAAACTGATTTTGGAAAAGACGCCGCCAGAGCTTGCAAAAGACATTATTCATGCTGGTATCTATATTACAGGCGGCAGCTCAAAGATTGAGCGTTTGGACGAGCTGTTTTCGCAAATTACAAATATTAAGGTTAACCGCTGCGACAATCCGGAAGAAAGTGTCGCACAGGGACTCATTAAAATTGTATCGGATCAGGAATATAAGCACCTTGCATACAATTGGAAAACAAGTGAATATAAATAGGGGATTTCGTGCATGAGGAGAAGAAGAAAAGCGCATTTTCATATTCCGGTCAAATATATACTGTTTTTTTTATCTGCATTGTGTGTGGTTACGATGTTTGCCAGTTTTTTATTTGATGTCCGTTTTACACCGCTTAATACGGCTGCCGGCTATGTCTTTATTCCAATGCAAAAGGGCATTAATGAAATTGGCACCAGAGTCAGCAGCCTGGCGGATAATTTGGAAGACTTGCGCAATGTAATGCAGAAAAATGAAGAACTGCAGGCGCAGGTAGATGAATTGACAACAGAGTTGAATACTTATAAAATGGAACAGTATGATATTCAGGATATGCGGGAACTGCTTGCCCTAGATGAGCAATATAATTATGAAACAATCGGAGCAAGTATTATCGGAAAAGACGCAGGAAACTGGTTTGATACGTTTATTATTGACAAAGGTTCCAAAGACGGCATTGAAGTTGATATGAATGTGATTGCTGGAAGCGGCCTGGTAGGAATTGTGACTGGAGTTGGTCCTAATTATGCAAATGTACGTTCTATTATCGACGATCGCAACAGTGTCAGCGCTATGGTGCTCCCAAGCTCTGATAACTGCTTTATCAATGGAGATTTGGAGATGATGAGCGATTCCCAAGTCATTGAGCTTACCGATTTGACGGATGAAGACGACGAGGTTGCTGCTGGTGATCAGGTTGTGACCTCTTATACGAGTAGTAAATTTGTACCAGGGTTATTAATTGGCTATATCAATGAATTGGACAGAGACCCAAACAATCTGACTAAGTCTGGCACCATCTCATTGGCAGTTGATTTTGAACATATTAAACATGTACTTGTAATCCTGGATAAAAAGCAGACAGCGGATGAATAGTACACCGGATGGGATAGTTCATTATGAGAAGAAAGTTAACAGTATTTGTAATTATTTTTGTATGTTTTTTATTGCAGACAACTTTGTTTCAGGCATTGTCGCTTGCCTCCATAGCGCCAAACCTTTTAATTGTGGCAGTGTCATCCTTTGGGTTTATGCGCGGCCGCAAAGAGGGGATGTACATTGGTTTTTTTACCGGGCTTATCTTTGATGCTTTTTACGGAACGATTCTAGGGTTCTATGCATTGGTCTACATGTATGTCGGTTACTGCAATGGAATGTTCCGCAGATTTTTCTTCCCGGATGATATTAAACTGCCTATGCTGATGATTGCTGCCAGTGATATTGTGTATAATCTTGGCGTCTATATCTTAAAGTTTTTTTTCCGCGGGCAGTTCCATATCAGCTACTATTTTTTCCATATTATGGTACCAGAGCTGGTATATACGTTGCTTATTATGATATTTTTATATCCGATATTATTAAAGGTCAATCAAAGATTAGAAGCTATTGAGAAAAGGAGTGCTGCAAAATTTGTTTGAGTATGATTCTTTAAAAGATTTTTTAAAAAGTTTTTTTAGCTCCAGGCTGTTTATTCTGTCCGTCATTATTTTACTGATGGGCGGAGTATTATTGCAGCGCTTGTTTTCGCTGCAAATTATAGATGGTGCGTCTTATCAGCAAAATTATACAATCAAAACGGAAAGAGAAAAAGTACTGCCTGGTACACGTGGGGATATTTACGATAGAAACGGCTTGCTTTTAGCATATAATGATCTTACTTATAAAGTAACCATCCAGGATAAGTTTGAAGAAAGCTTTGACAAAAATCAGCTGCTGAATGAAGTACTTGCTGAAGTTTTAGATGTCCTAAAAGCAAATGGAGATCATTATGTCAATGATTTTGGTATCCAAATGAACCGGAATGGGAATTATGTGTTCCGGGTAGAAGACATGGCGTTAATGCGTTTTCGAGCAGATGTCTATGGCCAAAAAAATATTGAAGACTTGAAATGGGATAAGGATCTTGGGTATCATACAAAAGATGCTACAGAAGATCAAATGATTGCTTATTTAAGCGAGCGCTACGAATTAGATGAAAGCAGCTATTCAGAAAAACAGAAATACAAAATTTTAGTCCTGCGCTATGCATTGGCGCAAAACAGCTACCAGAAATACATTTCTACAACGCTTGCTACAGATATCAGCAAGGAGACTATGGCATATATCAAAGAAAATAAAGACCATCTGCAAGGAGTAGAAATTGAGGAAGATTATATCCGCAAATATACAGACAGTAAGTATTTTGCTTCTATTATTGGTTATACTGGTAAAATTTCGACAACAGAATATGAGACACTTTCAGCAGAAAATGATATGTATTCGCTAACAGACATTGTTGGAAAGTCTGGGATCGAGCAGGTTATGGATAAGCATCTGCAAGGGAAAAAGGGTTCTGAAAAAGTGTTTGTCGATAACCGTGGGAAGGAATTGGATACAACCGAATATATTGCGCCTTCTGCGGGCAACAACGTATATCTGTCTATTGATGGTAAACTGCAAAAAGCGGTATATGACATGCTTGAGCAGGAGCTGGCTGGTATTTTATATTCTATCATTATTAATGCACGGGAATTTGTCAATACTTCTGGTGAAGCTTCGGATATTAAGATTCCGATATATGACGTATATGATGCATTGATTAATAATGGCATACTTGATACATCCCATTTTACAAGTAAAGATGCAAGTGAAACAGAAAAAAGCATTGCAGCGGCATACGAAAGCCAGTTAGCGACTGTGTTAGCACGGATTGAAGATCAATGTATGTCTGCATCAGCAGAAACTTACGAAAATGCATCCAAAGAATACCAGATTTATTACAGTTATATTGTCTCCATGCTGCAGGATTCCAAGGTACTTTTGCGGGATGAAATTGACAAAACGGATGAAACTTATTTGGCGTGGACAAAGGAAGAAGTTATTAGTTTGCAGGAATATTTAAATTATTGCATCAATTCCAACTGGGTTAATTACAATATATTCCATTCTGAGGAAGAATATTCCGATTCCTCTGAAATATATGGCGATTTGATTGCCTATATTATTGAAACCTTAAAAGGGGATGAAGGATTCCAAAAAAAGATTTATCAAAGCTTGATCCAGCAGGATCTTGTAACTGGCAAACAGCTTTGCCTTGTTTTATATGATCAAGGAGTATTAAAGAAGAATGCACAAAAGCGGGCAGCGCTTGAAGCGGGCACACTATCTGCCTATGATTTTTTAAAGCAGTGTATTTATAATATTGAACTTACACCCGCGCAGCTGGCACTCGATCCATGTACAGCCTCTTGTGTCATTACAAATGTCAGGACTGGAGAACTGCTGGCACTGATTTCTTATCCAGGATATGATAATAACCGTTTAGCAAACAGCGTAGACGCTGAGTATTTTGCAAAACTACAGTCTGACGAAAAGGCATCGCCAATGTATAATCATGCGACACAGGAACGTACAGCGCCTGGTTCTACGTTTAAGATGGTAACAGCTACAGCAGGCTTGACAGAAGGCATCATCACGCCAACGACAAAAATTAACGCAGTAGGCAAGTTTGAGTTAGTAGACAATGAGCCAAATTGCTGGTATTACCCATCCCATCATGGTATGTTAAATGTATCCCAGGCTATTCGGGTATCCTGTAACTACTTTTTTTACCAGGTTGGATATGATTTAAGCCTGGTTGGAAATACTTACAGTGATCCGACAGGGATTCGCAAAATTACTTCTTATGCACAGCAATATGGTTTAGGGGATACAAAGATCGGAAGAGCGTCGTGTAGGGAAAGAGTGTGACCTGAAGTGTAGAT
>CANDJR010000089.1 GCA_947385105.1 uncultured Eubacterium sp. | reverse complement strand
ACACACATATGCACAGCAGTTTTTCCTCAGACAGCAGCGCCTCGCCAACATCGATGGCAGACGCAGCGCTCTCCCTTGGGCTTAGCGGAATCTGCTTTACCGATCATCTGGATTACGACTATCCAAATGATCCCTCATTATTTGTATTAGATCCAGATGCCTACTGCCGCAGCATCCAAAAGCTCTCACAGCAATATGCAGACAGGCTTACCATCCGCTTAGGATTGGAACTGGGCTTACAGCCGCATCTGGCGCAAACACATACCCAGCTGTTACAGCAATACGACTTTGATTTTGTAATTGCCTCCTCCCATGTCGTGAATCAAAAAGATCCATATTATGATTCCTACTTTCATGGACGTACGATAGAAGACGCATACGAGGAATATTTTACTTCGATTTTGGAAAACATCCGTGTATTTCATGACTTTGACGTATACGGCCACCTGGACTATGTTGTACGTTATGGAAAAAAGCTATCTGATGGAAATGGGCAGGACGCCCAGGAAAATGTTTACCAAAATCCAAAACTGCGTGACCTTATTGACGAGATTTTAAAACAGATCATTGCGCTTGGAAAAGGCATTGAGTTAAATATGGCTGGATTTAAGTACGGCCTTGGCCATCCAAACCCAACAGAAGATATTCTAAAACGCTACCGTGAGCTGGGCGGTGAAATTCTCACCCTTGGATCAGACGGACATGCACCGGATCAAATTGCTTATCATTATCATAAACTGCCGGATCTGTTAACCGCATGCGGTTTTTCCTATTATACTGTATTCAAACAGCGAAAACCTGCGTTTCTTCCGATACTGTCTTAAGTATACCGTATACCGTTTTTCAAGCTATACTGCAAGGATACGGTGGGCCGCCTGCGTTTTATCTGCCAAAAACTGTGTTTTGTTTTTGTGCATCTATCAGAGAAAGGAATCGAATGATGAAAATGAATATTGCAACTGCACTCAATCAAAAATACATCCATTATACGATCGTAATGCTCACATCGTTATGTGAAAATAACCAGATGCCAATTGACGCTTATTTGCTGCACAGTGAGCTTACAGACAATGATATTCAATATATGAAAGAATGCCTTTCATCTTATGAAATCACGCTCATACCGCTTGCTGTCAGCCGTGAGGTCTTTCATGACAGATTTCCAAGAAGCGAAGAATGGAGCCTGGAAACCTATTACCGGCTCTTTTTATTTGATCTTTTGCCGTCAAATATAGAGCGGATATTATATCTGGATGTGGATTTAATCATTGATAAATCTTTAGAAGAATATTATACCGTTGATTTCCAATCAGATGAAATCATAACATGTGTCGACAGTCTAGGGAAAACAGGTTGGGAAAAGCGCACAAAAAAACAGCGCCAAATGTTTGCGCCAATGATTGCACAAGGCTATCAATATTTTAATGCAGGCGTCATGCTCTTAAATGTGGCAGCTATGCGCCAGCATTATCATTTTGACGTTTACCTGGATGCAATTCAAGAATGGAATTATGAGATGGCAGCTCCGGATCAGGACATTTTAAATTATGTACATTGGAAACACATCGGATATATTGATCCCTATGAGTATGACTTGTTTGCCAGAATCGCACACAACGAACACATCCGTTTCGAAACGGTAAAAGAAAAGACAGCAATTATCCATTTTGCAGGAGATAAGCCCTGGAATACGACAAACGTCCATTATGACATCGAAAAAATATGGTGGGAGTACGCGGCCCTGACTCCTTGCTACCAGATACTGCTGCGCGAATTTATGGACGACCTGTTTACACGCAATACACTGGAAGAAAAAATCCGGGCCATACTTGCCCAATCTGATGAGGCAGCTTTAAAAGTAAACCAATTGGAAACAATCAACCAAAAGCTCATGGATCTGCTGCAGCGTTCCGCTCAGCCATAAACCAAAACGAGCCTGCTAAGTTTTACGAAGATTTTCGCCAAGCTTGCCCCGGATGCGCTGCAGTGCATTATCTACCGCCTTTTCCGGTTTGCCCATATGCGCTGCTATCTGCCGGTAATTCATACCATCCAAATAGAGGGCAAGCACTTGGCGTTCCATCTGGCTGAGACGTTCATTCACTTGCTTTAACAGCAGCTCCAATGTCTCCTTGGAAATAAACAGCGCCTCCGGATCTGCCGTGTGAATGCTGTTTTCTGTTTCCGGATAAATGCTGCCTGTGTTTAGAGGGATATACGTATTTAATGGCCTGTGCTTTTTGCGCTGCGAAGCCTCTACAGCGGTATACATCTGCCGCGTAATACACAGCTCGGCAAAATAGTAAAAAGAAACTGTCTTCTCTGCCTGATAGTCTTGAATTGCTTTGAACAGGCCAATCATGCCTTCCTGTATCAGATCTTCTGTCTCTCCGCCGATCAAATACAGTGCATTCGCACGCTTGCGCACCAAATTTTTATATTTATCCAGCAAGTAATCCATAACCTCCGGCTGGCCGTTCCGCAGCAATGTAATCAGCTGTTCATCCGATACTTCCTTGTATTTATCTTGCTCCATCTTTTTCATTCCTAGTACGTAAAAAATTCTTGCCCATGCAGCACGCCTTATTGTAAAGTCCTCTGCCTTACAATTTCATAGGCCAGCACGCCGGCTGCTACCGATGCATTCAACGAATTGATATCCCCATTCATCGGTATCGATGAAATAAAATCACAGTTTTCCTTAACGAGTCGGCTGACACCCTCTCCTTCATTGCCCACTACCAGGCAAATCGGGCCAGTTAAGTTCTGGCGGTACATCAGTTCACCATCCATATCTGCGCATACAAACCAGATGCCCTTCTTTTTTAATTCGTGAATTGTCTGGCTGAGATTTGTAATTTTGGCCACTGGCGTATGATAAATTGCCCCTGCAGACGCTTTTGCCACTGTGCTTGTAAGTCCTACTGCGTGGCGTTTTGGTATAATGACACCATGCACGCCTGCCAGGTTTGCCGTACGTATGACAGCGCCTAAATTATGCGGATCTTCAATTCCGTCCAGCATAATGAGAAACGGCGGCTCGCCTTTTTTCTTGGCATTTTCCAGCATATCATCAATACTCCCATACGCATATGCAGCTGCCATAGCAATCACGCCCTGGTGCTTTTTCGTTTCTGAAATCCCATCCAGACGTTCTTTGTCTACAAAGTCCACAATCGTATCCTGCTTTTTAGCCTCCCGCAAAATTGTCTTCACCGGGCCATCCTGACAGCCGTTAAGCACATACAGCTTATCTACGGTCAAGCCTGCACGAAAAGCCTCCAGCACTGCGTTGCGCCCCTCAATTTTCGAACCTTGCTGAGGCAATGTATTGCCATCTGGCATCTGTGTTACATTTGTTTGTTTACTCTCTATCATCCCTGCCGTCCTTTCTCTTGATTGCGTGTTTCCATCCCCTCATGCTCCTGCGGTGTATAATGCATGACTGCCTCACGCACCAGCTCTACCAGCCTTGGCATTTCATCCTGCAGGTACAAATACCCCATCAGTGTTTCCAGTCCCGTTGCCTTGCGGTAATCCTGCACGGAGGCATTTTTTGCTTTTGTATAGCTTTTTGCATTCCGCCCGCGGTAGTAAATCTCTAATTCCTTTTGCGTCAGCATTGGCAGCAGCGTCTCCATCATCTCTGCCTGTGCCTGTGCTTTCGCATAACGGCTTACCTCACGGTGCAGTTTGCCTGCCTGTTTATTTTCTTTGCCCACGATCGCTGTACGGATCACCAGTTCATAGATCCCATCACCGATATAAGCAAGCGCCAGTGGGGAATAGGCATTCCAATCCTGTTCCCCGATTCCAAACTGCTGGCGAATATATGTCCCGATACCTTGTTCCATGTAATCCCCTTTATATGCGCTGCCACACAACGCCTTCCCGTGTATCCTTTAATAAAATTCCCTTTTGTGCCAGTTCATCCCGGATCTCATCTGCCCGTGCAAAATCTTTATCCTTACGGGCCTGCTGTCTTTGTGCAATGAGCTGCTCGATGTCTGCATCCAGGATTTCTTCCTCTTGTTCGATGATAATGCCCAGCACATCGCAAAGCTCGTGCAGCCTGTCATAGAGCGTTTGCAGATACGTCTTTGCATTTTGTGCAGAAACGTTTGTATTGATGAATTTTACCAGTTCAAAGACAGCTGCGATTGCATCCGCCGTATTACAGTCATCCTCCATCGCACGTATAAATTTTTGCGTAAATTGTTCTGACTCCTGCAAAAGGGCCTGCTCCTTATCTGACATATCCTTCGCCTTGCCTGCTCCGAGAAACCGCTGCAGCTGCGCAGCTGCTGTCAGGATACGTTCCAGCCCGTTTTTTGCCGCCTCCATTAAATCTTCGCTAAAGTTCAGCGGACTGCGGTAATGCGCACTAAGCATAAAAAAGCGCAGCACCTGCAAATCATATTTTTCTGCAATTTCTCTGACTGTGAAAAAATTATTCAAAGACTTTGACATCTTTTGATTGTTAATATTTAAAAACCCGTTGTGCATCCAATAATGGGAAAATACTTTGCCGCTTGCTGCCTCAGACTGGGCAATCTCATTTTCATGGTGCGGGAAAATCAAATCCTCGCCGCCTGCATGGATATCAATCGTTTCGCCTAAATATTTTTTCGACATGACAGAGCATTCAATATGCCATCCCGGACGCCCCTGGCACCATGGAGAATCCCAAGCCGGCTCTCCTTCTTTTTTTGGTTTCCACAGCACAAAGTCAAATGGATCTTCCTTTAAATCGCCTGTAACCTGAATCTCGCGGTGGCCTGCCTGCAAATCTTCTAAATTTTTATGCGACAGCTTGCCATAATCCGCAAACTTCCGTGTCCGGTAGTACACTGTGCCGTCTGATGCTGCATACGCATAGCCTTTTTCGATTAATGAGGCAATCATCTCTATCATGCCGTCAATTTCCTGCGTAGCAAGCGGATGTACGGTTGCAGGCAATACATTCATACCCTCCATATCCTTTTTGCATTCCTCGATATAACGCGATGCAATTTCTCCTGCATCAACGCCCTCTTGTACTGCTTTTTTTATAATTTTATCATCTACATCCGTAAAATTGGATACATAATGAACCTCATATCCAATGTATTCCAAAAATCTGCGAAACGTATCAAATACAATCATCGGTCTGGCATTGCCAATATGGATGAGGTTATATACGGTCGGGCCGCACACATACATCCGCACCTTGCCTTCTTCAATTGGCACAAATTCTTCTTTCTGTCTTGTCAATGTATTAAAAACCTTCATGTCTTCTCCTCTCCCGGCCATTACGCCCGCTTTGGGCATCCCTTGCAGCCGCCTGCAGCCCCGCTGGTTCCACAGCCGTCCACAGCAAAACTTCCTTCATAAATTGACGACAGCGCACAAACTGCATAAGCACTCATCCCCTGCCTGCTCCCGGTAAATCCAAGCCCTTCTTCTGTCGTAGCTTTGATATTCACCTGGTTTTTTTGCAATGACAAAGCATTGGCCAGATTTTGCTCCATCTGTGCAATATAAGGCCGCAGCTTTGGCTTTTGCGCGACTACCGTAACGTCGATATTTTCTATTAGATAACTTTCCTGTGCCAGCAGTTCCCCTACACGCGCCAGCAGCTTCATACTGCTGATGCCCTCATAGGCTTTTTCCGTATCTGGAAAATGCTTGCCAATATCACCAAGCGCTGCCGCACCAAGTAATGCGTCCATAACCGCATGAATCAATACATCTGCATCCGAATGCCCTAGTAGCCCTGTCTCATGCGGTATGTCCACACCGCCAAGTATCAGCTTACGGCCCTCTACTAATTGATGGACGTCATATCCCATTCCTACACGCATACGTATAAACTCCTCCTGGTATATTACCGTTTCAAAGAAATTACTTGTTCGTAATTACTTATTTAATAAGCACTTACTTAGAACCATTTTCTTTAGAAATCACTTGCTTTAGAACCTACTTTTTTAATAACCACTTACTTAGAAACCATTTTCTTTAGAAACCACTTGCTTTAGAATCTACTTTTTTAATAACCACTTACTTTAGAAACCATTTTCTTTAGAAGCTACTTTCTTTAGAAATCACTTGCTTTAGAACCTACTTTCTTTAGCATCCACTTACTTTAGAATCCGCTTGCTAAGAATCTGTCTGCAAACAAATTTCTTACTAAAACTGCTTACTGCAAATCTGCCTGTATTGCATCTGATATCGCTGCTGCTGCACAGGCGATCATAATATAGAAATATAGTTTCCCAGCTATTTTATACAAGCTTTTGCAAATATCCTAATTTTACCACAAATTCATGCTGTTGCAAACATCTATTTCTAACCATCTGTTTCGATAAGAAATACGATGTTACTGTTTTTATCATATCACCTCTGTTACAGCAACAAAATCCAGCCTGCAGATGCCAATTTCCGTCAAATCACAAAAATACGCCCCTTCATTTCGTCATTTTGACGAAATCATCCAAGAAAACAATCCTTTTTAGTCAAATCATACATGTTATCTATAAAATCTTTAGGGAATCCCCTGGTAGACCAATCCGCACAAATTTGCTATAGTATTTCTTGTAAACGACAGAACGGAAAACCAAAAAAGATCGGATGAAAATTAGGAGGATGTAAGAATGTCAAGTGTATCATTAAAGCATATTTGCAAAAAATACCCAAATGGTTTTGAAGCTGTAAAAGACTTTAACCTGGAAATCGAAGATCAGGAATTTATCATTTTCGTAGGACCGTCTGGATGTGGTAAATCTACTACATTGCGTATGGTTGCCGGCTTGGAAGATATTTCATCCGGTGATTTGATTATTGACGGCAAACGCATGAATGACGTAGAGCCAAAAGACAGAGATATTGCCATGGTATTCCAGAACTATGCATTATATCCGCATATGACTGTATATGACAATATCGCATTCGGCTTAAAAATGCGTAAAGTTCCAAAGAATGAAATCGATCAGAAAGTAAAAGAAGCTGCTAGAATCCTTGACCTGGATCAGTTGTTAGACCGTAAGCCAAAGGCTCTTTCCGGTGGTCAAAGACAGCGTGTTGCTATGGGCCGTGCAATTGTACGTAATCCAAAAGTATTCCTTATGGATGAGCCGCTGTCCAACTTGGATGCAAAATTAAGGGTACAAATGAGAACAGAAATCTCCTCCCTGCATCATAAATTAAAAGCAACTATTATCTATGTAACACATGACCAGACAGAAGCTATGACACTCGGTACAAGAATTGTCGTATTAAAAGACGGTATTGTACAGCAGGTAGATTCTCCGCAGAAATTATATAACCAGCCAGACAATTTATTCGTAGCAGGTTTCATTGGCTCTCCACAGATGAACTTTGTAAATGCTACTTGTAAAGTAAGCGGCCAGGACGTTACACTGAACTTTGATAAATTCTCCATCGCACTTCCGCCTGCAAAAGCTAAGAAGTTAATCGATGGCGGCTACAATGGCAAGACTGTTATTATGGGCATCCGTCCAGAGGATTTAGGTGATTCTCAGTATGAAATGGAACATTATGCAGCACGGGTTGATGCAGATGTATCTGGCTACGAATTACTTGGTTCTGAAGTAATCCTTTACTTTGAAATCGCAGGTTCTCATATGAGTTCTAAGGTTGATTCCGCAACTCCGGCACGCCTTGGCGATCATGTAACACTTGCTTTAAATCCAGAAAAAATCCATGTTTTTGATCATGACACTGAATTAACGATCACAAACTAGTTGACGAATCGATCATTATTACGTAAAATTTAATATAGTTGGTCTCTTAGGAGATTAATTATACGCTGATGGAAATCAGCTATCAGACAAGAAAGGAAGCATCAAATATCACCAACCCGGTATTTGCTTCCTTTCTTTTTGTGAAAAAGACGTCCAAAGAATGGAGGAATTTGGATAAATGAAAAGCTTTCAGGCGATACTAGAAGAAATTATGGATATTTCACGGATTCCAATGCTTTTGTATGATACGGCTGCTTTCCTATGTGCTGCAACAGCAAAAGAAGACAGCACCCTTACAGACAGCATCCAGGCATTTCTGGCATCTGAAGCAAACAGCCAGTCATTAGGACAGTTCCATTATTTCAAGGTAATCTGCTCTGATACAGTGTCCTATGTGCTGCTTGTACAGCAATTCTCACCAGATGCCTTTACGATTGGGCGGCTCACTGTATGCCAGCTGCAGCATTTGCTGGAATCACAAGAGGAATCTGTTACAAAATCCGGGTTTATCCGCAGCCTGGTCGTTGGCGGGCTAACGCCGGTTGAGCTCGAACGCCAGGCAAAAAAACTAAAGCTGCGGCCAGCATCTTGGACAATATTTATTATTGAATGCGAAGACAGTTTCCGCGGCTCTTATGCACTTCAGCTGCTGGAACATGCTTTTGCTGGAGAAAAGCTGGATTTTTGCTGTGAATTGGACGAATTTCGTCTTTTACTTGCAAAAGATACGACAAAACTATTAAAAACACAATCACTGGCGCTTTTTGCCCAAACACTTGTGGATTTGCTGCGTGCAGAAGCCTTAATCCAGACACATGTGGGCTACAGTACGATGGTCAGCGATTTCCGCGATCTACCCCGTGCTTACTGTGAGGCTGCTACTGCCCTGCGTATCCGGCATACCTTTTTTGCAGAACGTGATACCGCCGCATATGACAAGCTTGGCATCGGGCGCCTAATCTCTGAGCTCCCAGTCGATTTATGTGAAGCATTCCTGGTAGAAGTCTTTGGAACAAATATCCCAGACAACCTGGACGAAGAAACCAGGAACACGATTCAAAAATTTTTCGAAAACAACTTAAATGTTTCGGAAACAGCCAGGCAGCTGTATTTGCACCGCAATACGCTTGTATACCGTCTGGAGCGCATGGAAAAGATACTTGGCCTGGATATCCGCAAATTTGAGGACGCTATGACCTTTAAGCTTGCCATGATGGTGCTTGCACGCTGCAATAATGCCAATGAATGCACTCCTGCTGCACAGCCTGCGCCTTTTTGATGATAAATCACGGTCCATTGACAGGAAAGCGTTACAGTTCAGCATAGGAGTTTGCACTTGCTGCAAACTCCGTAAAAATGTGTGATGTGAAAATAGAATCCGCCCTTTCACCGTAGGTGAACTTAAAATGGCACGGATTCAGTAACAGTGCAGCCGAAAGGCTGAACTGTTACAGGAAAGCCAACAATTCGGCAGATAGTTGTTTGAAATCCCTCCGCCATATGTTATAATGGTTCTAAAAACACAAGCAGCTAAAAATCATGCGGCAATTATGATGGAAAGGAGAATGACATGAAAATAGGCATCATTTCGATCAATGCGCATACGAAAGTGCTGAATTTTGCATCCCCGCTACATTCCTATGCATTCTGGTCATTTTTAAAAGAACATGGGATTGAAAGTGAAATTATAGATTACAAACCAGTCTATTATGGCAAATTTGACCCGCGTCATCCGTTATTTTATTATATCGACCATCCAAGGGCAGATGCAAAAGAGCAGCAGCGCACTTTAAAAAAATGGAAAAACCTGTTCTGGGAACGGGAAAAAAGATACGATCGGTTTGAAGAATTTATTAACAAATACTATGTCAAAACAAACACCTGTTACACAGCAAAATCAATGGAAACTAAAGATCCAGGCTATGACTGCTATATTTGTGCCACAGACGTTATCTGGAAATGGAATCCAAACAATGGCTTTGACAAAGGATTTTTACTTGCCTGCAAATGTATGCAGGGCAAACATAAAATTGCTTATGCTGCCAGCCGTGGCGCAACGACCTATTCACCAGAACAGGCGCAGCAATTCCAGTCTTATATCAACGATATGGATTTTATCTCTGTACGTGAAAAAAGCCTGCAGGATTACTGCAAGCAGTTAACGGACAAGCCAGTTACTCATGTGCTGGATCCTGTCTTTTTAAAAGATCGTAAGTTTTACGAACAGCTTGCAACTCCGCCAAAGGAACAAGGCTATGTACTAATTTATGTTGTAATGGAAAAAGCGAAATCCTTAGTTACCACAGCTGTCAATTTTGCAAAAAAACACAACTTAAAAGTCATTGAACTGGGCGAAGACTTAGAAAACCGTACGATCCCAAAAGGGACTTCCCATGATGTCATTTATGATATCGGCATTGAAGAATGGCTTGGTTATATCCAGCATGCAGACTACATTTTTACCAATAGTTTTCACGCCTGCTGCTTTTCTATTATTTTCCAAAAGGAGTTTTGGGCAGGCAAACGCAGCGGTGATAAAATCGATTCGATTTTGCAGTTAATGGACTTAACAAACCGCCGTGTAGGCACTGACTGTGAAGATGGCGCTTTTCATTACGAGCCAATAGACTGGGATCACGTCTATACGCTTTACAAACAGTATTATCATGATTCCGAGGAATTTATTTTGCATGCGATCCACGAATGCGAAAAAAATCCAAAGCCTCATATCACAGATAACAGTGACGAAGCAATTGTTTCTGCACACACACAGGAGCCAAGCGTGGACACAAATCCTTCTTCTCAGATGCAAACGTCTGCGTCCACAAGCACAAGCTCTATAGACAGTGCAAAAAAGAAATCCAATCTTTGGCATAAGCTTAAAGATATTTTGCAAAATCCATAACTGCAAAGATTGCTTGCACAATAGCTATCCTTTCTCCATCCGGCGGAAATAGAACGTAAGCGCACAAAAAATGAAAATTTTTTAAAAAAATTCCAAAAAGTGATTGACAAATTTTTCATTCTGCGATATACTTATGAAGTCGGTTGTGAGACAACACCGAAAAATGGGATCTTAGCTCAGCTGGGAGAGCATCTGCCTTACAAGCAGAGGGTCATAGGTTCGAGCCCTATAGGTTCCATTGCGGCGAGATAGCTCAGTTGGCTAGAGCACACGGTTCATACCCGTGGTGTCGAGGGTTCAAATCCCCCTCTCGCTACTATCTATGCAGACGTTTCAGATAACGCCTGCATTTTTTGTATCCTATTTTAAGAATAGCATACTGTACTTTTCTGTTTTTTCAATGAATTCTTTACGATACCGTCTAAGTAGGAGGGATGTTTATGAAATATAAAATTTTAATTACAGGCAACAATAAATCTACGATTGATGATGTGTTCAAGTACTTGTGCGATGACTTTGAACTGCAAAACTGTTCCACCCGGTTTGATGATATTTTGTGCCATATCAAATATTACAAACCGCACATATTCTTATACTGCATGCACAACGAGACCTACGAAACAATGCAGCGGATTATTGCTCTCAAACGTGACAAAGGCCACCACAAAGTTCCGTTTGCCATTGTAGCATCCAAAGAGGCATGTGAAGAATTACGCAAAATGTCAGTATCTGTAGCAGATTTAGAACTGGAAAAGCCAATTACAGTCTCACAGATTGCAGACCGTATTACAAATTATCTGGAACGTAACTTTGTAAATCCGCAAAATGAGTCAGAGGAAGCATCTGCTTATGCACCATACAATAAACCTGTGACTGCAGACCAAGCCCTTTTCAATGAGCTGGATTCTTTGTTTGCTGCCAAGCCCATCCCGGATGCGTCATCTGCCCCTGGCGCGCAAAAGCAAGTCCAGGATCTGGATGTATTCTTTAAGCAGGCAAACGCTTCTGAAAACCGACGCAGGCATATTTTAGTGGTAGATGATGATTTCCGTATGCTAAAACTGATCAAACGCTACCTTGACGACACTTACGACATTGCTACTGCGGTAAACGGCAAAGTTGCCCTGAAATTCCTTCAGACAAAGATGACGGATTTGATCCTGCTTGATTATGAAATGCCAGAGGAAAACGGGCCTGCTGTCTTGGAAAAGCTGCGCGCAAATCCATTTACAAGCAATATTCCTGTCATCTTCTTAACCGGAATCAATGACAGCAAAAAAATCATGCAAGTACTTTCTTTAAAACCGCAAGGATACCTGCTTAAACCGATTGACCGTGAGAAATTAGTAAGCGAAATCCAAAAAGTAATTGGCTAAATTCCGGAGGTAACTTACATGGAAGAACAATTATCTGTATCCAATTTAACTGATTTAATTGACTATACAACATTACAAAAAATGCAGGATTCTTTTTCGAAAATGACTGGTATTGCTGCCTATATTACTGACCATAATGGAGACTTTGTCACAGAAGGCTCTGGCTGTTCTGTTTTTTGCACGCATTTTACCAGAGTGACGGCACGCGGCAGTCTTTATTGCCGAAAATGTGACCAGCTCAGTGCAAAGCTTGCCTTTGAGCAAAATACTTCTGTACTATACCACTGCCACATTGGACTGTTAAACATGGCTGCGCCTATTACGATTGAGGGGCGGCTGATTGGCTGTTTCCATGCGGGCCAGCTGATTGATACCCCGAAATCAGACAGTGCGCTTACGGAGATTGCTGAGTCGCTGAGCCTGAATCCTGAAGAATTTGTAGAAGCTTATCATCAGCTTTCTGCGATTCCAAAAGAAAAAATTGACCGTGCAACTTTGTTTTTACATACGATTACCAAAGCTTTATCCAGCATTGCCTACCACAATTATATCATCTTGCAGGAAAACGCCTCGATTGAGCGCGCCACAAATTTAAAATCAGACTTTTTGGCAAATATGAGCCATGAAATACGTACGCCTATGAACGCGATCATTGGTTTGGCGGAGATGACGCTGCGCGAAGATCTGACGCCTGCTGTCCGTGAATATGTGACGCAAATTAAAAATTCAGGGAAAACTCTGCTGTCTATTATTAATGATATCTTGGACTTTTCAAAAATTGAGTCTGGAAAAATGGAAATTACAATGGCGGAATACGCGCCGATGTCCTTAATCAACGATGTCGCGACGATCATTATGTCGCATATCGACCAAAAGGACGTGCAGTTTATCGTAGATGTATCTCCTGATATCCCGCG
>CANDJR010000088.1 GCA_947385105.1 uncultured Eubacterium sp. | reverse complement strand
CAGATACGGAAGAAGAGTTAGAAAAGATTAAGGGAATGGAGGTGCCGGTTATGAGCCAGGCGATAAATGCTTATTATACGATTACGGCTTCATCAGAGTTCCGGGAAAAAGAACGGCTCCGGGAAAAAGCAAGGCATGATGAAGCACAGGCATTGTACAATGCAAGACGGGAAGCAAAACGTGAAGCAAGACGGGAAGAGAAATTTGAAATTGCGCGGAAGCTTATTAAGCGTAACAGGCCAGTTAGTGAAATTGCAGAAGATACAGGACTAATGTATGAGGAAATAGAGCAGTTACGTATCAGGATGTGATCAGGCGCACAGGGCCTGGAATATATAATTGCTATAATTCCAGGCTCTGTTCTTAATTCAAGAGTAATGATTAAGCTGCCAGATGTCGGCATATATTTTTTTGAATCTGCTCCATTGATAGTGAATAGATAACGTATAACCAGCCTTTTTACAATCAATAAGGTATACAGACAGGAACTAATTTTTATAAAAGTTTTGGCCAGGCTTATCCAGAGAGATGGTGGTTGATATGACACAGGTGGTAATTTTTTAGTTTCTAATATTATATTTTATAGAAGAAACATAACCCACATATCTATGTAAATTTTAAACTCCCAAATATATATAATAAAAATATGTTTCCAGTTTTTCGTTAGATAATCAGCCATATATTACCTAAAATTGCCCGATTTTTTATTAAACTGGAAACATATACAAGAAATATCACACTGTTCTTAGACTGGCTTGAACTAGAAGATGATACGGTGGCCATATTAGATTATGAAAGTGACTATGATAAAAACGACAAGGTAAAATATCTAAACTATCTGACAGGGGTTGCCAACAGATACCAGAAAGAAAAAGGGACTGCCCACAGCTTCGAATGGTTGTCATTTACAGTTGTAGCAAAATACTGTGTTTACTGTAATAGCACTCGATTTAAATTATACCAAAAAGACTCTTGCCATCAGATATAAGCTATGCTATGTTATATACATAGAGAAAGAGCAATCACCCATAGTATTATGGGATACAAGGTATTGAATTGGCCAAATATGAGAATAGCCCAGAGGTTATTGCATCTTTAATGCAAAACCGCTCGAATTTCTCATAGCATCACCCCCGTTCTCTTTCAAATGAGGCCAACGCACCTTGTAACATGATTGCTCTTTTGCAATTACATCAATCTATGGAATATCTTTTCATTTATAAGGATCTGGAAAGCAAGCTGGTGCACACTTGGCATAGGTATAACGTTCTTCGTCACAATCTGGATCTGTACGGAGCTTTAATCCATCGTCTGTCATTTCCATACCAACCAATAAATGACTATTCGTTAAATAGTGCCCTAACATATGAAGAAAAATATCCATTTCACCTGGATCGTAAATGAGACTGCTGTCTTTTGCCCATTCTATCCTGCTGCCCTCTGTCTGTATATATTCACCGCGTTTTTTGCCTAGTGTATACACATAATAACTATACTCTCCATATGTATCGCGATTTTCCATATGAACCTCTAAAATAAATGGATCTCCGGCTCCATCCATGTTTCCAATGTACAGATTACTTTGGCACATTCCCTGTGTAGACGTGCGAAATGCATGCAGCAGATTCCCGTCTTTATCCTCAAATACTGCCAGTCCATAACTGCATCCGCTATCCGATCTCTGATAAACCGTAATCGTTTCATCACCAGGCACTGCTGCAACATCCATATTTTCGGAACGAACACTTTGATACTCTTTAAGTTCTTGCTTGAAATCACTATTTATAATAGAATCACCAGACTCACTTTTCTGTATATATGTAACACCATTTCTATAAAAACTGCTTTTCAGTGTAATTTTATGGATAAGGTGATCCTGTTTCGCTATTTCTACAATACATGACTTATTCATAGAAATATCACCCTGCTCGATTTCTTTTGCAAATTTAGTAAAAGAAACTTCCCTTGCACTAAGCCTGTCACGGCATTCGTTAATGTAAAAACGGCAATCTTGCGAAAAAGCAATCGTGCTGCCATAAGTTTCTTCCCACACAGAATCTGGCGCAACATATGAATCAATACAACGGCTGCTGCGTGAAATAGAACGGACCGAAATATTTGCTTCTATTTCATTTTCCTCTGTATAATTTACTTCTATTTCATCTGTTTCTATTTCATCTGTTTCTGTTTGACTTGTTTCTGTTTTATTTGCTTCTGTTTGATTTGTTTTTATTGTAACATCTTCTTCTGTATCTTTATTTATTATACTCGTATCCTGTGTAGAGCGCTTTGTTACAGTATGTGTCTTTCCATTTTGTTCCATATCTTTTGTCTGCGCTACTGCGTCTGTATGCTGGATCGGATCCGCCCCTAATGCACCGGCAAACAATACTACGATTAGAATACATGCTAGTGTTACCCGCACAGTCGCTTTTCTGTAATTTAATACATTTAGAATACGCTCTTTTGTATCGCCTTTGCCAAATGCAACTGGAATTTTCCATGTAAATTTTTTATTCTGTGCCATCAGGAGAAGTGACTGCGAATATTCACACTTAATGTTTGTACCAAGGTTTTGGATCACTTTTTCATCACAAGACATTTCCATATCTTTTCCGCTTAAGAAAAAAGCCGCCCATACAAATGGATTGAACCAATGCAGGATGAGTGCGAGGTAGGACAACACGCGAAAAATCGGGTCACCCCTGCGGATATGCACCTGTTCATGACACAAAACATATGCGCGCTCATTGTCTGTTAAACCGTAAGGCAAGTAGATCCGCGGCCGCAAAATACCTGCTGCAAAGGGTGAAAAAATACCGTCCACCAAATAAATATTCTCTTGATCAAGGCTCGCGTATCTCAATTTCTGATACAGCCGGCGCAGATCTGCAGCTGTAAACGCCAGCATGACACACACGCCGCATAGCCAAAGAATGGTTACTATCTCCTTCCAATACCTCTTTATAAAATCTAGTTGATTTTCTACTCGTGTATTTTCTGCTGTCTGCTCCACCAGTTGTTCTTCTGCTTTTTGAGCTGGCTGCACAGTACTTTGTCCTGTACCCTCTACAAGGACTGCCTGCGGATTGCCTGGATTAGTACGTGGCGGAAGCTGATGATATTGCTTATTTTCCTCATATCTTGCTGGTTCTGCCTGAAGCAAGTTATAAATAGAGATTGGCAGTGCAACCGAAACCGGGCATAACAAGCGGAATAAAACAACCAGCCACAGTGCATAAGAAAAGATCTTTGGTGCCTTGCGCAAGCACAAGCGGAGTAAAAGCACAGCGCAAATAGTAACAGAGCCTATTGCGCTCATTTTAAGCAAATTTAAGATCATTCTGCATCCTCCTCCCGGTAAGAATCAATCAGTTGCTGAAGTTTTTGAATATCTTCTTTGTCCAATTTGTTTTTTCTGGAAAACGCTGTTAAAAACAATGGCAGAGAGCCGTCAAAATTCTCCTGGATAAATGCACTTCCTTGCCCTGCCCGAAACTCCTCCTTTGTCATTTCTATATATACTGTCCCTTTTTGATTAGAAAAGATCCCACGTTCGCATAGCCGTTTTAACATTGTATACGTTGTTGTCCGTTTCCAGTCGAATTGTTTTTCACACATCTTTGTCAGTTCTCCTGTCCGGATTGGAGCATATTCCCAGATTAACTCTGCAAAGCGGGATTCCATTTCTCCTAATTTAAATGTCTCCATAAGCACCCCCCATTTTCTTTTTCTATCATAGTTACTGTTGTCTAATGTTTTTAGACATTTTTATTCTAATGCAATTAGACAACTTTGTCAATAAGTTGGACGTACTTTCTTACAAATTCTTTGTTCTCGTTCTCAAAATTTAATCTTACTGCAAAAATAAGTTATGTTTAGGTATACAGACACTCATAGCTGCTTAAAGACTAACAGTTCTAATTTTCCTATTTCATTAATTTTCATGGAGAAATAAAACAGACTCGTTTATGGATATGCTAGAATGTAAATGGAACAACCGTATGCAAGGGGACTGGCGTCTATTCTACATAGAATGGGGTGGTGCGGATGAAATTTGACTTCAAAGACCTTATGGCTTTTGGTATGTTCAATATTTGCGCTAATGACATCGATTCTTTTGTCATTTGTGCTTTATCATAGAAATACCACCCCGGAACTTTGGCGAGCGATGGAGTGATCATTTCTATGCAATCCTATTGTACAGCCAGTTACCTTTTCTACGGTTGTTCCTTTTATGCTCTTAATATAGCATATTTGTCTGTACTACGCAAGTACTAAATATAGATTCCAGCAGCATCGTTGTTACTGAGAACGGAGTGAACAGTAACATGCAAAAATTCATCTAAAATTGCCTTCGGGAATGGAATTTTTGCACTCCTGAATCATTTTCTTACGGACTTTGCAGTAAATGCAAAGTCCTGTGTGAACAGTAACGCATCGTTTCATTACAGGTTACTGTTACCCCTTTAGTGCTCACAGTGACTGATTACAGCCCATTGGAAACTTCAAATGAACTAGATGCTATTACATTCCACTGTACAGACACTTGAAAATACTATACCGAACTAGCCTTATTTTAATATATATATTGTAGGATCATATTTTTTTTATAATCATATACTAATATAAGAACAAAAATTAGTGATTTTTATGTAAGTTAATTATCATAGATTGAATACAGTTTTCAAGCTGTAATACAACGAGGAGGGAGCATATGGAACATCAATTACTATGGGACGATCGGTTTAATATTGGTGTAGATATTATTGACCGTGAACATAAAAAGTTATTTAAAATCATGAATAAAATGTTTGCAGCAAATCAGGATCCTTCGAAACGACAATGGTTTTGCCAGGAAGGAATCAAGTATTTTAAAGAACACGCGATAAAACATTTTTCAGAGGAGGAAACTTATATGCAGTCCGTTGCTTACAAAGATCTAGAAGCACATAAACGGTTGCATCAAGATTTTCGGCTTCAAACACTCCCAGCACTGGAACATGAACTGGAAAAAACGGACTATTCTCAAGATGCTATTAATCATTTTTTAGGTGTTTGCGCTGGATGGCTAATTGGACATACATTGACAGAGGATCAAGCTATTATAAAAAATGAATCAATAAAATGGTCTAATCTTCTGCCTATTGAGGAACAAGAAGCTGTGATACAAACCATCCTGCAGCTTTTGCATGATATGTTTAAACTAGATCCGCAGATCGTCAGCGAATGTTACAGTGGTGAAAAATTTGGCAATGGTATTTATTACAGACTTATTTACAGTACAGATAACAACGTACAACGGGAAGTGATTCTTATATTTGAAGAAAAACTGCTAATCGACACGATTGGAGAGCTGATCGGCAACCGTTCTGGCAAACTAAACGTTATGCTAATGAATGCTGCCAGATACACAGCCATGCAGTTTGCAGAACGTATCAAGAAGTATTTTTCATCTAGTGATACCTTTATATTAAAAAACGAGCATTTACTCACTTATGAGCAATTCCACCAGACAATTGAAAAAGAGCTGCCACGATACAGTCTGTTATTTGACACAGGTGCTGGTTATTTTGCATTTTGTACACTAATACCGCGTAACTCGAACATCGAGGATAGTATTGCTATTCATAAAGAAAATGATGCTATGGAGGAAATTCAAAAATATCTATTAAAATCTGAACAGGAATCTCACCATAAGAAAAAGAAACTGCTTGTAGTCGATGATTCTGCCGTAGTCCGCCAAGCAATACGCCAGCTGCTGCAGGATGATTACCAGATAGCTGTGGCCGACTCTGGCTTGTCTGCGATTCGCAGCATTTCACTGGATCGCCCTGATCTGGTACTATTGGATTATGAAATGCCAGTTTGTGATGGCGCACAAATATTGGAAATGATTCGATCTGAAACAGATTTTGCAGATATTCCGGTATTTTTTTTAACAGCGAAGGTCGATAAAGATAGTGTGAACAAAGTCATCCCTTTCCGGCCAGAAGGATATTTACTAAAAAGTACAAAACCAGAGGATATTAAAAGAAATATTGATCATTATTTTGAAAAAATATCACAAAGCGCATACTTGCAGTCCAATATAAAGTAGTATACGAAAGATGATAAAGAATATTTAGAAGATATTGATATTCTTGTTTTAAAGGCAGCATTATCTGCCGTGACTTGCTGTTTCCTTTTACGTTATGACGAATCTTAATATAACACTACTTTACAGCCTTTTTCGTTTCAGTAGCAGATATAGGAATATGAACAAAAATATAAAAATAGTGATAAAAAAGTGATAAAATAGTGATAAAATACTGTTTCATCTATGAAAAGCTGTAAAGCAGTGTTTGTAATTAGATTATACTGAAGATAAGGTTGAAATAACTATCTTTTTTTGATACAATACTATTATATTTTGATAAAAGGGAGGGGATTTATGGATTCATTATATAAAATCATGGAATACTATTTAGCCCCAGGAGACAGTCATACATTCCGAACCGGATGCAGATATCAAATCATCCTCATTCTCCAAGGTTCCTGTAAATTTTATGGAGAAAATCAAAAACAGTTATGTCATTCAGCAGATATGATTTTTTTAAAGCCACAGCAGGCACAGACAATTGAAACATTTACAAAGAAAATTTCCTGTTCCCTTTTGTGTATTTCAATTTCAAAAAATTCACTGCTGCAGTTATCCGATTCTACTTGCAACCTAGCTGAGAAATTTGACTTCGCTCCTTATGGCGCAAACGTAATCCATGCGGAAATCAAGTCCATAATGCTGATACGAAATCTGCTCACGAAGCTCTACACCTTAGAAGAAGAAAATCTTGCGCTTGGAAGGGAACTATATGAGAAAAGTCTGTTTACGACATTTCTGATTTTGTTTCTGCGTACCTGCGTCCAGAGCGATCAGGCATATCAGGCAAACCAGAAAAAGCTGCTAATTATAGACGATATATTTCAATATATAAGTCGGCATTTAACCGAAGATCTTTCCCTCAAGATACTGGAAGAAACATTTTTTGTATCCGGTGAGCATATTTCCAGAGAGTTTAAAAAGCGCACTGGTATCTCACTGCATACATACATCACCCGGTCACGCATTGATCTAAGCAAAAAGTACCTGCTGCAAGGTATTTCTGTACACGACGTCTGCCATTTGAGCGGCTTTGGCAGCTACAATCATTTTTTCAAGGCTTTCAAAAAGGAATGCAACATGACGCCGCGTGCATATTACCAAATGATGTGTAACACAAAGATTTAATATTGCATAAATTTCCAAACTGAACTTTAACTGTATGCTCTTTGTCTTACGAGAGCGCTTTCCATATGACGAATGGTTATCTCGTTTTTTCTAATTCTGCAATTTGATGTATTATCTTAGAAAAACCTTCTGAATCTGATTCTAATAAACCATGAGTCATATTTTTCATCATATACATTTGCTTATATGGCGCGTTCACTTGTTCAAAATACTCCTGTGCTAATTGATAGTTTGTTTGATAATCTTTATCTCCATTTATATTATAAAACGGCACTTGGTAATCAACTCTGCCTTTTAAAGAAAACGAAGCAAATTCTTTAGAGGCAAAAAAATCCAAATAAACGCTCATATCTCTTTTAAAATAGTTCAGCCAATCAAGAATAGAATAATTCGGATTAAATATAATTGTTGGAACTAAATTGTAATCAGAACCATTTGCCATCATATGATAGCCATATTTTTCCATAATTGCATTTCTCGCATGAATGTGTTCCATAGTGATATGATTAGGCGTCAGCTGACTTACGTATTCTAACATTTCTTGATCATTTTCCGCCCATAGTAATGCCTCTTGCCGAAAAGCTTCTTCGTTTTCTAAATAATCAACAAGCTGCCCTGTCCCAATAAAACATTCATAATATTCCGGATATTCAAGTACCAGATTCGCTCCATAAATTGATCCCCATGAGTGTCCAAGAATCGTCAGCTTATCTTTTGAAAGGTAATCCAGTATAAATTCTGTTACTTCTTTTCCATCCGTCAAAAAAATTTCTTTTGTCAATTCAATATCATTTTGTTCTGCATCGTAACTTTTTCCACAATTACGTTGATCCCATGTTACCACAGTATACACGTCCGCCCATTTTCGTGTAAATGCATAATCAATATCACTTGTTGCTGATCCAGGTCCGCCATGTAAATAAAGCAAAACAGGATTTTCTAGATCCTCTCCATAAATATTTATCCACTGCTTTGTACCATTAACATCTACATACATGGATACATTGATACCACCATCAGGAGTTTTATTATAAATTGCTTTTCCAATTGCTCTAATCAGAAAAAATGCAGCTGCAAATATAAAAACCGCAGCCGCTGTCCATTTCAAAAATTTGCATCTTTTGCTTTTTTTCATCATTCCAATACCCCTCCTAAACCTCTGCTGAAAAATTTTATCATCTTTGTTATTCAAACTCTCGAAGGTAAACAATTCCCCATATATCAAATACAATGGCAAAGCAAAATTTTTTTGAAGTATTGTAGAATCATGAGCTTGGATATGATGTGTAAAATTCCAGAGAGAAATCCACTCAAATATATTGCCAGCCATTGATTTGCAAATTGCTATCAGTATCATGAATCTCAGCACAATGATACCATGCATTTTCATTAATTATGTTTTAACTGTCTGCTATGTTATATTTTTCCAAAAGCTCTTTTGCTTTTATTTCACCTGTCTTGGTGATATACATAGATTTTGATCGATGCGAACCCTGTCTGATGTAATCTTTCTCATCAAGTTTGTCAAGCATGTCAAAATTATACCCTTTCCACGCATACTTATCATCTTTATTTGCAAATCTGTCTCGTTCCGTAAAATGCGACAGATAAATTAACATCATTGTCAATTCTTCCATTGCTACCTTTGCGTCTATTTTGTCCATATTGTACTTCTTCCACTTTTCATCATTTTATTTGCTGCTACACAATCGTCGTTTCATAAGCTATAGTGTAGATTACCAGTTGATTTTGCTGTCAAATAGATCTGTTTAGCCTGTTCAGACATATTTTTATTCAAACACACATTATACGGGACAACTAATCCGTCATGAATAATAGCATTTTCAAATGGTATCAATGTAGCTTCTACAATATGCGGCATAAGATAACCTTCCAGCATTTCTCTCCACGAAGAATAAATTCCTTTTACAACATACACCTCATTGTCATCAATAGAAATCAACACAGAACCTTTTTTCGAATGTCTGTCCACGATAAATCTCCCATGTATTGCTTTCTTCCAGCTACTGACAATTGCAATTTCTTTTTCATCCATCTTTTTAAAGCCTGATAACACAAATTCATCAATGATATTTACATCTTCCCATAATTTAGAAGATATTTCCGCTACTGCTCTAAGAGGCAAACCTTTCGGCGATGTCATGCCATAAAGTTCCTTTACCAGCTTATTTTTTTGATTCACAAAATCCAAAAGAGAGATCCATAAATCATAAAATTGTTCTGCTTTCTCATCTGTTAAAATCATATAAATACACCTTCATTCATTTTATTTTGTCTATAAGCAACATTCTATTATCTATTCTTCCACTATTTTTTCTAGAATTTTATATAATGCCTTCGCCTCCTCTGCCGTTAATGTAATCCCTTTTCCCATCTTTTCATGATTCGGTGCCCAATCTCTTATATCATATTTTGGTATCGCACCATTCCATGAAATAAGGTTTACTTCTTTTGTCCAACCTTTTGCACTTTCAAAAAGTCATGTAATGCATCTGCCCACTGTTCTATCAATGCCGATGATTCCAGCAAAATAAGCGTACTTACTTTTCTCTCTGCAATCAATCGACTGCACACTACCGTCTTTCCAAACGCTGTAGCAGCGCTCAAAATACCAGTATCATGTTCCAGCATTTTCTCCACTGCCGGTACTTGTGATTCCCGTAACACGCTCTGAAATGTAACATCTATGGTTTTCCCAACCGTCCTTTTGTCTTCTATATGGCATTTGATTCCTGCCTCACAGCACCTCTGTATTAATTCCTCATACACCCCTCTTGGTATACCAATATACCCCTGGTCATCCTGCCCAAATCGTTCTGGATTCGTAATAATAGGAATAGCCGATTCTCTGATTCTTAAAATAAACTGGATTTAAAAAAGCTGCCAGGCGTCTTACTTGATTTTGCAAACGGTACTTTAGATTGTTCGTGTCCACATAAACCAGATTTGATAATACAATCTTCATGCTCCCCGTAATATCTTCCTGATGAAACTTCTGCTGACGCTCCCATGGTTTGAGTCTTGTTTCTTCATTTTCTACTCCATACTCAAATGGATTTTCCGGCAGCCAATTTTTAATACATCTTTCCAGTTTTTCCTTTGAAAACCTTTTAGTCTGCATCAAAGCCTTCCATTGATCCGGATAGGCATTCCAGTTTTCATCAATAAACGCACTATTGCCTTCCTTCAATGCATGTCCCTGAAGCGGCAGGGCAATTAGATTTCTAATACCGCCTTCCGGCACATGGTTCTGTGCTGGCAACATACGGTCATAGTAGCGAAAAGATTTCATATTTACTGTTTCCGCCCCTTTATCCAACAATGCAAAACCAAATTTTCTAGCAAGAGTCGCTGAAATCTTTTCAGTAAAAAAAATCCACAAATGCGCACCTTTTCCAGAACGGGAACGCTCCACCAAAGCATCAATCCCCTGTTCTCTACAGATTGTCCGTACTGCATCAACTTCTACTTTCCATTCATTATCGATATTAGCAAAATCATTCTCCTCCGCTCCCTTTTGATGGTTATCAAAGTCAAATACGATAAAACGGCAGGTATCGTCAGGCAGGAGAGGATATACTCCAATCACATCAGAGGCATCCTCTTTTTCCCCTTTCAGATGCTCCATAATCTGTGTAATACCCAGTTTACTATAACTCTGATTTTCGCACTTGCCGCACTGTATTTTTACCCTGTTTGCCTTTGGGCAGACACCATAACGCCAGAAATTTTCACACTGTGGGAAATAGCCTGCTTTACCGCTCTTTTTATTTACGCTCCGTTTCGCATAAACATCTTCCCTGCCCCAAAACCTTGCAAAGAAGTGCCTTGCGGCATTTTCTGTTATGGCAAATGGCAGAATCCTTTTCCCTTGGTCTGAACCAGATACGACGCCAGCATTTTCTTCTACACAAAAGGAGTAATCAATTCCCGCCTGTTCCAGTAAATCTTTTAACTGCTGATTCTCTCTTTGAAGAAAATCTATTAGTTTATATAAACTTTCTTTTTCTGTTTCATAAGCCACATCAGAATTCATTTCGAACCTCTTTCTATATCCACATTAGCTTATATTTCTATACTTCCCAATTGCAATTTCCGTCTCTCAGAATATCATCACTAAATATAAAAAACACTTCGGGCTACCAGTATAAATATTTCCAACCTAATTTATTCTGTAATCGTTTTTCCTTAATGTGATATGCAATGTTTCGCTCTGTAAAAAAATAATCACTTCTTGTTACTTTTGGTTGTAAAAAATTTTATGTTGTGGATAGCTAATTCTATCGGCAAAAGTCCTTTTGTAATTACAGCACACCTAATTCCATAGACATTAAGCAGATGGATTGCTTCGAGACTCATTTTGGCAATTTCATCATACTCGTGCATAAATGGATCTGAGTTCCCTGTTCAGTTCTTTTACAATCTAGTAGGCATGAGATTTTGAACAATTTAATTCTTTGGCTATATTTTCCGCACTCATTATATAACGGTAGTTTGCCACACGTTTGTCCTCCCTTTCTCCTTTTAGAAATTTGTCACAATATTTGCATTTTGTTATTGTATGAATTTCGCATATTCACATTAGCACCTTATACAAATAATATCAACACTTCGTAAAGATATTTTTACGAACTTGGTATTTACATTTTTCTATTTTTCTCTTTTTTGTATATGCGGAATGATAATAAATAGGATTTATACTTTTCATAATTATTCAACATATGAAAATAGGACAATATGAAGTGACCCCACATTTGTAGCAACGTGGATTTACCTGTATACTAAGCTTTGGAAAAAACAATGGTAACAGGGATTACCGCATACAAAAGGAGGCCACCTAATGAAAAGAATACTACGAATCGGAATGGATGTCCATAGCACAAACTACACTTTATGCGCCATTGAGCCAAGATTTGACGAGGATGACATTATTTACGCAAATATTAAGGTAACACCGGAACCAGACAATATCGTACAGTTCATTGAAAATCTGAAACTCAAAATAAAAGACAACTGCGATATTCTGTGCGGTTACGATGCGAGATGTCTAGGATTTTCCCTGTACCGTGAACTGACAAAAAAGGGGATCCGCTGTGTGATCCTGGCCCCAACGACAATGATGACACAGCAGGGAAAACGGATTAAAACAGACAAAAGGGATGCGCTGATGATCGCACAATGCCTTGCCTATGGCGGTTATCATGCCGTACACATCCCGACAGATAAAGACGATGATGTAAAAGCATACCTGCGTATGAGGGATGACCATAAGCTGGACTTAAAGAAGACAAGGCAGAGGAACAGTGCGTTCTGTTTAAGCCAGGGATTCCACTATGATGGCTGGAAATGGACACAGGCGCATTTAAAGTAGCTCAAATCGCTTGAACTTAGCGAACTGGACAGGGAAATGCTTAATGAGTATCTGATCACATATAACTACCAGACAAACCGGATAGAAACCTTTGACAAAAGGATAGAGGGACTGGCGTCTGAAACGGAGTATGTGGAGAAAATGAAGAAACTGGTATGCTTTCATTCCCCGATTTCTCGGAAAGCCCCATAAAATCTAACTTTTTACTAATTACTCAATAATCGTAGCAACCCTACCAGAACCTACTGTACGACCACCCTCACGAGCTTTCGGAAATGAAATCTGAATGTTTTTACTGCGTTTTCCTGCTTATTATTCATCATATTATCTGATTTAACACTACCTATTTACTGTTTTGAAAAATTTTAGAGCCAAAATAGAGCCAACGGCAAAATACCGATTTTCTCCTTATCCACCCTTATTACATGGTGCTAGCACCATGTATAAACAATCATTAAGGAAAACAGCCGTATTGCTCCTGCGAAAAATATTGTCACTATTTTCAAACTTACTATATATTTTCGTTTCCTAAATACTCTTTCATCAAATTC